>JAEUGY010000113.1 GCA_016794625.1 Opitutaceae bacterium | reverse complement strand
CCGCACCAGCGGTTGATTCCACGATACGGGAATGTGCCGTCGATATGCGCCTGCTCCGCGGCATGGGCATAAATCGGTGCGCCGCTCCACGCCTTCGCCCAAGCCAGGTTGCCCGCATGATCGAGATGTCCGTGCGTCAGGAGAATTGCCTTCACCTGGTCCGGCTCCAATCCCAGCCTTCGCACCGCCCTCCGGATGAACCAAGGCTCGCCCACGAGGCCAGTGTCGAGCAAAACGGCGCCGCGTCCATCGGGCTCCACCAAGAGATGGCATACGCCCATCACACCGCGAACGGTTTTCACCCGCGCTTCCCAGGGAACGTCACCGGCCATGCGTTTACGTCAGCGGAGGAAGGCTCAATCGTCACGATGATTCGACCGACTGCACCGCGCCCTGGTGTGGGCACCCAGCCTCCCGGAGCGCCCCGTGCATCACCGCCAGCGCCTGTGGGATTGACCGGGACCCCAAAGTGCGCGCTCCCTCTCTTCCTTCCTTATGAAACTCATCGATACCGATCCTTCGTTCCCCATCAGTTCCGCCGTCATCACCCAGGGCCGCGTGCTCGAGGCCGTGGTGGTCGGTATACGCCCAGATGAATCCAAGCCGGTCGCGGGGGGTGCGGCGGCCGAAATGACCGAGATCTTCCGCCAGCTCGATGAGCTTCTCGGATCGCAAGGCCTGACCCGGTCGCACGTCGCGTCTGTCCGGCTCTATTTGCAGCATGTCAATCGCGACATCCCGGAGGTGAACCGCATCTATCGAGAGTACTTTGGCAGTCATGCTCCGTGCCGCCGCGCCTATGGCGTCGACTTGCAGGCGGGTCTGCTCGTGGAGGCGGCGTTCGTCGCTGAGTTTCCCTGAACCGACGCGCGCGCTGCGGCCTGCCCCGGCCTTGCCAATTTCGTGGTCGATGCGAGAGTCATGTCATGGCCCACGTACCAGGACTTCGTAGCTGCTATGACAAGGTCGGGCGTCTCGTCTATTTCGGACGAATGCTCGACAAGATCCGCTTGCATGCCGCGGGAAAACTACCCGCCGATTATGTCGCCAACCTCGGCGATGCGCAGTTCGCCGTACTCGATGGCCGTTGCTGTCGTTTCCTCGGGGTGAACTACGCGGACGTGCGCGATCGCACGCTCCAGGGCGGGAGCGACGAGGAGATCCTCGCCTGGGCGCACGCCCGCGGAATCACCCGTACCGACGAAGAGTGTCACGTCTGGAACCGGTTTCTCCTCAAACTAGGTTGGCGGGATGAACGCTCGGCTGTATTGCCTAAACGGATCGCCGACAGCGGTCTGACGGGCAAACCGATCGAAACCGTGCTGGACCACATCGAATACGACGAGGGTCGGGATCCCGTGGCGGATCGCGCCTGGGACCGGATCTAGACGGATCGACGACCGTGCGGGCACGGACGCTTCCGTCAGTAAAACGGACGCACTTCGACGGGTACTCGGCAGGCGATGGTGGCTTTGCGCGCCCAGGCCAAAGCCTCGTCCATGCTTGCGGCCTCGAGCACCCATAATCCGCCCACGTGCTCCTTGGTTTCCAGGTAAGGTCCGTCCGTGACCAGGATCTTGCCACCGGGCAGCGCCCGCACCGATTTCGCACGGCTGGGCGCATGCAGGCCGCCCACAAACACCCTGACTCCAGCTGCAACCATCTCTTCATTGAGCGCATCGATGTCCCGGCCCATGGCTTCGTCTTCCAGGGACGGGTCGTAGTCGTGCGGGTGATGGATCGTAACCAGATACTTCGTCATAAGGTCTCTTGGAATGGTTTTCGGACCGACCGGTCCAATCGCTTCCACCGAATAGACGAACGGCACACTGCGAAATTGACCACCACTCCGAAAAAATCGCGAAGCAATCAAGGAACGTCCGTTGCCCTCCGCCTTCTATTCGAACCGCACGGCCACGCCCCCGTCGTCCAGGGGACCAACGGAAAGGGTCGCACGGAAGTCCGGCGTGATCCGGCGGAGAAAACAAACGTAGCGACGTGTCACCGACGCGTGGGCGTCCACGCTAAAGAAATGCCTCCGACCACGGAAGGTGTGTGTCGCCCGTGTCTCCGCATCCACGCGACCACTCAGTCCGGTGGTGCCGAACTCCACGCCGCGCGCCCAGAGGCGCCCCTCTTTGACTCCATTCCAAACGTGCAACCAGGGATACTCGGAGGTCTTCCAGAGGTAGCCGAGGAGAAGTCCGCGCGGTGGCGTGGCCACGGTCGCCCAACCCCATTCACCGTCCACCACATGGGTGGTCACGTGGTCGGTCGTCTGCAACGGGCGGCGTAAGTCGACTACCCGGCCCGTGGAGTCGATTTGTCCAGAGGGCCAATTGCACTCGGCGTTGGTTGCCGCAGCGGCCAGACGGGCTTGGCTGAAGCCGGCCGTGGCGTTGGTGTCCATCACCGTCGACTCCTCAAGAAAGTCCCCGCCCAGTGTGCCGTGCTGCACCCAAGTGGTGAAACGGGCGAACGGCAGGAGATTGATCAGCGTCTCTTCCACCACCACCTGTGAGACCGCACCCGGCGGAAGCGTCACGGTGCGACGGATGCGCCAGCGTTCCAGCGGTGCCTCGACCTCCATGTCCAACACCCCGGGCCCGGGGCGGGCGGTGACCGTCCACTCCCGGTTGGCGGGTTCGCCATTGTCCGGGATTCCCGCCTGACGCTCACCGTCGGTCGGCGGACCCCAGCGCCCCTGACAGAGAAAGTGTCCCTGATAGGCGGCACCGGCTTGATTGTTCCTCGGCATCTCCTCGCGCGTCATCCGCCAGTCGAAGGGATTGAGCGGCAGGTCGCGGAACGTGAACGACACCAGCGCCCCGCCGCGCCGGTCAATCGCGAGCGCGACCGCGTCGTTGTGCAGCGTGATCCAGGAATCGGGGAAATCAGGGGACATGGTAGCCGGCGTCCGGTCGCCCCGAGCACACCCGCGCCGGGATTTCAGGCAAATGGAATCCACATCACGTCCGGCCCTCACGCCAAAGAAGCCCTTGACAACGTCAGTAATTTCTGTCGTTACAGAAACAATGAAACTCAACCCACCCGTGCAAAAGTTCATCGTCCATTGGGGCGAAATGGGCGCGAAGTGGGGCATCAATCGCTCGGTCGCCCAGATTCACGCGCTGCTCTACATCATGGGCCGCCCTTTGGCCGCCGATGAAATTGCCGAGACGCTGGAAATCGCCCGCTCGAACGTCAGCACCGGCCTCCGGGAGCTGCAGGGCTGGGGGCTCGTCAAGGTGGCCCACCAGCTGGGCGACCGGCGGGATCACTTCGAGACGCTGGCGGATGTCTGGGAGACGTTCCGGGTCATCCTCCGGGAACGCAAACGGCGGGAAGTGGAGCCTACGTTGGAGGTGTTGCGCGACTGCGCCGCGGAAGCCAAAACCGCACCGACTCCGTCCTCTCCCGACGCCGCCGAGCGCCTGGCGGCCATGCTCGAGTTTCTCGAACTGGCCGATGGCTGGGGTGAACGGGCGGCCAAACTTTCGCCCCAGAATCTTCGGCGGTTGAGCAAGCTCGGAGACTCCATCTTTCGCCTCGTGGAGTGAGTTTTTCGTATCCCTAAATTTCTGTTTAGACTGAAATAACAAACATAACGACCATGAATATCACCGTCCTTTGTTACCTGCTCTACACGCTGGCCAGTCTCGCGCTGACCATTTGGGTCGCCCGCACCCTTCATCGTAATGGGCGCATTTTTCTCGTGCAGGCTTTTCGAGGCAGCGAAGCCATGGCCGATTCCGTCAATCACCTGCTCGTGGTCGGGTTCTACCTGATCAATGTGGGTTTCATCGCCTTCGCCCTGAGATTCGGTGTCAAACCCGGCAATACGCAGGAGGCCTTCGAATTCGTCAGCACCAAGCTCGGCTTCGTACTCTTGGTGCTCGGCGGGATGCACTTCTTCAATGTCTTCAATTTCGACAAGATGCGCCGCAAGGGTCTGCGTCCGGCTGGGATCGAAGCCACCCCTGCCGCCCCCCCGGCCCTACCCCACGTCTGAACCCACCACCCGTCATGGAAATCATTCTCGCCGGAGGCACAGGACAGGTCGGACGGTTGCTGGTGCGTGCGCTGACGTCGCAGGGTCACTCCTGTGTGGTGCTCACCCGCCGACCGCCCGCCGAAGCGCCGACGCCCCTTCTGCGCGAGGTGCAGTGGGACGGGAGAACGCTCGGTCCTTGGTGTGCTGACCTCGAAGGAGTGGATGCCGTCATCAACCTGGCCGGGCGTTCGGTGGACTGCCGCTATACGGAACGTAACCTGGAAGCGATGCGGAGCTCACGGGTCGACTCGACCCGCGTGATGGGCCAGGCCATTGCGGCCTGTTCGCGTCCGCCGGCCATCTGGCTCCAGGCGGGCACCGCCACGATCTACTCGCATCGCTTCGACGCCCCGAATGATGAAATCACCGGAAGCCTTGGCGGGGCGGAACCCGGGGTGCCCGCGCTCTGGGGACGGAGCGTGGACATCGCCCGGGCCTGGGAAGCCGAGCTCAACGCCGCGCCGACGCCCGCCACACGCAAGGTGGTGTTGCGTTCGGCTCTAACTTTGAGCGTCGATCGGGGCGGTGTGTTCGACGTGCTCGCCCGGCTGGCCCGTCTCGGCGTCGGACGGCAGGGCAATGGCCGGCAGTTTGTTTCCTGGATACACGAGCACGACTTCGTCGCGGCTGTGCTCTTTCTGCTCTCCCGCAGCGACCTCACGGGCGCCTTCAACCTGAGTGCGCCCCACCCGCTGCCGAATCGCGACTTCATGGCCTGTCTGCATGAGGCGCTCGGTACGTGGGCCGCCTTCCCCGTGCCTCGGGTACTCCTGGAGGCAGGTGCTCTGCTGCGGCGGACCGAAACCGAGCTCCTGCTCAAAAGCAGACGGGTGGTTCCGACGCGACTGCTCCAGGCAGGATTCCGCTTTCAGTATGAAGACTTCAGTGAGGCGGTGGACGAACTCATCTCCCGCTGGCGTCCGCAGCCCCGCCCTGCGTCGTCCGGCACGATCCTCTCGCGACGTCGTTGGCTACGGTCCTAATCAATCAGGGTTCGCGCTCCCTCACCGCTGCAGGCTCCCCAATTCGGGAGTCGGTCCTGGCTGGCAACAACGTCGACACGGGCCAGGCTCCGGACCAACTTAGTGCGATCCCATGGCACCCACGCTCTCCCTGCCCGAATTTATTCGCGCCGCACCGCGCCTTCTGGGCGAGGGTGCGATCATCGAGCGGCTGCGACGCAACCCGGCGACGCCCCTCGACGGGGCGTTGCTGAACTCGGCCTTCGTCTACGATCCGATTCGGCGGGCCGCGTTGGCAGAGCTCTACCGGGGCTACATCGAGATCGGACGCACCCATCGCCTGCCCATGCTGCTGACCGCCTCCACGTGGCGCGCGCAACAGCAGAACATTGCCGCCGCCGGCTGGAGTCACCGCCCGGTCAACGCGGACAATGTTCGTCTGCTGCAGGAACTACGGGCCGAAACGGGTGATTACGCGTCGAGTCTTCTGATCGGCGGTCTGATCGGTCCGCGCGGTGACGCCTACCGGCCGGAGCAGGCGCTCTCGGAAGCCGAAGCCCGTCGTTTTCACGCCTGGCAGTCCGGGCAACTCGCAGACGCGGGCGTCGACTTTCTCTTCGGCATCACCCTGCCGGCTTTGAGCGAGGCCCTGGTCCTGGCCGCCGCACTCGCCGTCACGGGCCGTCCCTACGTACTGGGTTTTGTTCTCCGACCGAACGGAACCTTGCTGGACGGTACACCACTGGCCGAGGCAATCCGCCGGATCGATGCACACGCACAGCCGTCCCCGACCGCCTATTTGATCAACTGCACCCATCCCGGGTTTGTCCACTCGGCCCTCCAAGACGAGACGCACTGTCCATCCTGGGTGCGAAGCCGTCTCCTCGGTGTGCTCGGCAATACCGCCGCCCTCAGTCCCGAAGCCCTCGACGGACTTGAACATCTGGTCGAGGAGGAGCCCGCCCGTTTTGCCCAGGCAATGATCGATCTGCAGAACGATTTCGGTCTGCGGCTGCTCGGGGGTTGCTGCGGCACCGATGACCGTCACATCCGCGCCCTGGCCGAGCGGCTGAAGAGCCGCGCTGCGGCCGACACCGTAAACTGAACAGGTCGCGACCGGGGTCGGACGGACTCACGCCCCCGATCAGCTGAGCTTCACGATCATCTTTCCAACGTTGTTTCCGGAAAAGAGTCCGAGAAACGCGTCCACGGACCGGTCAAGTCCGTCCACCACCGTCTCCTTGCTTTTCAAAGCTCCGGAACGCAGCAATCCGCCTACCTCCGCTCGGAACTCGTTCTCCAGCCCGAGCCAGTCGCCGACGATCAGGCCCCTCATCGTCAGCCGTTTGGTGATGACGTTGAAGAGATTGGTCGGTCCGGGGGCCGGTTTCTCGTCGTTGTATCCGGAAATGCTGCCACAGGCAACGATGCGACCGTGGATTCGCAGTGAGGTCAGCGCAGCCGCCAGCGTCGCTCCGCCCACATTGTCGAAGTACACGTCGATGCCATCCGGCGCCGCCTCCCGCAGTTGTTCCACCACCGGCTGCACAGAGTAGTCAAACGCGACATCGAAGCCGCAGGTATCCCGCAAAAACGAGACCTTCTCGCTCGAACCGGCTGAACCGATGACGCGGCACCCACGAAGCTTCGCCAATTGCCCGGCGATATGTCCCACCGCGCCGGCCGCGCCGGAGACGTACACCGTTTCTCCGGCTTTGGCTTCGCTCAGGCGGAGGCCAACCCAAGCCGTCAATCCGGTCATGCCCAACGCACCCAGGAACAAAGAGAGCGGCGCCACGTCGTGGGACACCCGATGCAGGTCCTCCGGCTTCGCGGTGAACCGATCGCGCCAGCCGTAGCGGGAAAGTACCGCGTCACCGGGTTTGAACTCAGGCGATCTCGATTCCATCACTTCGCCCACCGCTCCGCCTTCCATGGGTTTGCCTAGCTCGAAGGCCGGCGAGTAGGAGGGCCCTTCGTTCATGCGACCCCGCATGTAGGGGTCGACCGAGAGAAAATGGTTTCGGACCAGAACCTCGCCGGGCTCCAGAGAAGCGAGGGTCGACGGGGCGATGACAAAATCGCTGGCCCGGGGCATGCCCCGCGGTCGCGATTGCAGGCGAACTTCCCGACCGGTGAGGGCATTCATGGTTTTTCGGACTTTCTTTGGTCTTCGGATGCCTCATCGGGCGGCTCCGCCGAGATATCCGCTTCACGCGCCTGCTCTCGCGCCGCCTCCTCGACACCCGTGAGTACGAGCTGATCCGTGACGCTGTTCCCTTCCTCGTCTTCCTCTTCGCTCGGTGAAACCGGAGCCTGCGAACCTTCCGACCCGGGCACAGGATCCCACCGTTTCTTTTCGGGGAGCGCCTCCAGGATCGCCTCGCGCTCGTCCGGATCAGGCAAAGGTCCGACCAGGGAGTCGGCGGGGGTCGCGGAATGGACAAATTGACCGGCTATAAAGGCCAGTTCACGTACACAGTCGCACATCCAGTCGCGCGCCTGGGGGCCGAGGTCGCCGAAAGAGGCGGACCAATCGTTCGGTTGTTCTATCGAGTCTGCCGGCATCCTCACTCTCCTGTTGTTCTTAACCTGGTCGACCCGACTCGCAGGGAATGCGATCCGGAGCGGCCTTGTCCCGTTCAGGTCATCGGAAATCGATTTCTCGATCCGGGTCGTTGCTAGGTGGAGCGGCCGCGGCGCGCGTTGTGCGGCGCCTCCGGACTCGACGGCACGGTTTGTGTTACCGCAGACTCCGCAAAGACCTTGGTCTGCCCCGATCCGCTTGGGTAGGGGTGCAGGCGTTGGTGTGAGTCATGGCGCGGAATGTTCGCCTTCAAACAGGCCGTGGCTTCAAACCAATGTTCGAGATGATGTCCGTCGGCACAGTGATCGAGTTCATAGAGGTGAAACGCATAGTCGCGGATCTCGTCCTCACTGGGCTCGACCGCGGGCGACGTGGGTTGGGAAAAGGAAGAATTCATATCGTGACAGGGATGGAAGAAGGCCGAAAGAACCGCGCCGCCGCAGAGCAGGACTCTAGCCCTCGACCCCGGTTATCCCCATGGGGTCTTGACCCACCCCGGATCGCGACCGGTCATGCTCGTCTCCGTGACCGAACGGACCCGCGAAATCGGCATCCGCCTCGCCATCGGCGCGCTCGGCCGGGAGGTGCTGCTCCAGTTTCTGGTCGAGGCAGTGACCCTCTCCTGCCTCGGCGGCCTCCTGGGCATCCTGCTGGCCCTCGCACTCTGCTTCGGCCTGGCGACACTCATTCACGTCCCCTTCAACTTCAACCTCCAGATCAACCTGATCGCGTTCTTCTTTTCCGCGATCGTCGGCATCCTCTTCGGTTACGCCCCGGCCCGACGCGCCGCCCGCTTGAACCCGATCGACGCCCTGCGCCACGAGTGACGCCCAGGCTGCACCACGTCAGGTGGGGACGTTCGCGGTCGTGTCCAAACAGTAGAGTCGCACGCCGTGTGGGGGGACGTCGCCGGTCGCGAGCGCCGCCGGATCGAGGAACAAGCGGTCCCCGGTCCACACTTCTCGCGCCTGACATCCGGTCGAAAGGCCGAGATCACGCCAACGCACGGGATGCGCCCGTTTTCCGTCGGGATCCAGCAAATTGAAGACCGCCAAGTACCGGCCGGAATGGCACGTCGATTGCGCAGACCAGACCGACGTGGCATCGTCAAAATAGACCTCCCGGTTTTGGGTGCTCTCCTGATTGATCCCAATCACCTCGGAGTGGGTGACCAGCGACTTGGTCATCGCATCATTCTCGGGGAGGTAGCCACCGAGGAACAGAGGCGAACGGAACATCGCCCAGAGGGTGAAGAGGGATCTCGCCTCGACCGGGCTGAATCGGGAGTACTCGTTGGTCAGCTCGTCCGCTCCCAAGCCGAGTTCGCTGACTGAGTAGTCGTCGGGTCCGGTGATCCGCAGTTTTCCAATCGGGAGCATGTCGCAATCCGGCCATCGTCCAACGGGCGCCCTTCCCTGCCAGGCGCGGCAGAGGGAAAACTGTCGATGCAGCAACCTCCAATCATCCCAGAAATCCGGTGAAATCCTCCACAGGTGGGCCGAGTCCGCGAGCTGGTCAGCCTCACCCACCGGCGCAGGACCCGGTGACAGGCTGAGCAGCATCGGACGCGGACTCTCCTGGACCGCCTGCGAAAGAGCGGCCAGCTCTTCGCGGTGGTACGGAAACGCGATGTCATCCGCCTTGACGAAGTCGACCTCCCACTGCGCATACAATTCAACCAGCGATCGGTAATATGCCAGCGCTCCCGCTCCCGGCTGAAGCCCCAACATGCCCTGATACCAAGGGCATGTGTCGTCAGGCTTCGCTACCTGCCGCGCCGTCAGCGTCGAACGGTGCAAGGGTGTATCCGCATCGACCGCCTGCCACGGAATGCCCCGCATGATGTGCAGACCGAACTTCAATCCCCGGCGGTGCACGTAATCGGCCAAAGGCCGGAACCCCTGGCCGCCCGCCGAACTTGGAAACTTGTGCGGCGCCGGTTCCAGACGCCCGTGGACGTCGATCCGTTGCCCCGGGCGCGGCTGTTTGAAGTTCGCGGTGGTCACACCCGGCGCCAGGTACCAGCCGGCATCGACGACCACGTACTCCCAACCATAGGGACGAAGATGATCGGCGACATAGTCGACCGTCGCCCGCACATCGGCTTCGCGTACATCCACGCCAAAGCAGTTCCAACTGTTCCAGCCCATCGGAGGGCGCATGCGAAGATCAGCAATCATGAAGAAATTCGGATCGGCTCATGTGATTGGGGTGACGGCGGGTCCGGACCCAGGTGAGGCCACCGGACCAGCCACGAGCTTCCTTACAGGTCGAAGCCCACCGTGAAGGCATAGCTCTTTGGCACCGTGTAGTAGAATTGCTCGTAGGCGTAGCTCCGGTCGGTCGCAGGCTTCCAGCCCACGCCGAGCTCCCGTCCAAACACATTCTTCACGTTGAATTGAAGCGTGGTCCTCCGCCCGAAGAGTCGGGTTTGATAGCCGAGCTTGAAATCTCCATCCCAGGCCGGCTTGCCAAAGCGGGCCACCGGGCTGACCAGCGATGTGGTGGAGTCCGCCGTCGCGTTGATGGCATCGCGAAAGATCTCACTCCGCCAATTCGCACCAAACACGACATCGAGACCCTTCAGACGCCCGTCGGTGAAACGATACTTGGCCAGGGCCGCGGCCCGGTGGTAGTAGTTGTTGGGCAGAGGACGTCCAATCCAGGTCGCGGGCGAAGTATTCAGATCTTTCGACACATACCCGTCGAGATACGTGTACGCCGCGAGCACCTGAACCTGCCGGACAGGACTCCAGATCACCTCGATTTCAAAGCCCTCGCTGGTGGCTTCACCCACGGTCTTGTTGGCCCCCCGCTGCTGTCCCGGCAGATTCGGATTGAAACGAGGATCGTCCGGTCCAGACAACGGCTGCGGGTTGCCGCTGGCGTCGAGGTAGAATGAGTTGCTGTTCGGTGCGTTGGGATCGGAAATCAACCGGCTCTTCTCCACGGTCTCATAGACGGCAACATTGGCCGTCAGCTTGCCCTCCCAAGGGTCCAGTTTGACCCCGACTTCATACCCATCCCCCTGTTCGGGCGCGAGCGGGTTGCCGAATCCGTCTCGGGCGCTCGTGTTCGGATTGAACGACTTGGAGTGCTGCACATAGACCCCGGCCCACGGCAACGGTCGCACGATCGCTCCGAGCAGGGGGCTGTTCTGGTCGGCGGGATTGGAAAAGCCGGTGTAGCCGCCCGCTGCGGTGCCTTGCTGGCGCTCCTGCGTGAAAAGGGCACGGACCACGCCGGCGTTCAGGATGAGCCGCCGTTTCAAAAGTTCAGCCGACCAGGCAACGTACCCGAGACTGAAGTCGTTGTTTTCCGCCTCATTCTGACTGGGATCGCGCTGCACCGCGCCGAATGGGAAGGCAGCGGGCAGTCCGGTGCCGGAGGTTGGCGTCAGCGGAAAGTACCAGTTGATCCGGGTCGTCGTGCCTGCGCGGAACTCGCGCCAGCGCCAGGCCTCGTAGTTTTCTTCCAACCGGCTCAGGCCGACGATCACCTTCTGCCGGGTGTCGCCGAAAAGGGGCAGACGTACGTCCCGCTGGTAGATCGCTGTCAGGTTGAAATTGTCGAGCTCGTTGTACGCATCCCGTGATTCATACTGCTTTCGCACGCGTGGCGCGGCGAGGACCGTGTTGGCGGCCGCCGCATCGGTCAGCGAGCCGGTAAACTGTGCGGTCGGGGCAAAGGCCACTCTCAGATTGTTGCGGCGACTGCGGCTGAACTGGGCGTTGAACGTCAGGTCTCCCAGCCGCTGCGTCACAGCGACAATGCCCGTCCGATAGGGAACGCGCGTGCCCGATGCATAACCACGAAACGTAAAGTCGGGCGTGAGCCCCGGCGTCAGTTGCGGTGTCAGCGACGCGACGGGGTCCGTCGGACCAGCCGGGTAGATGAAGAATGGCACCGAACTGCCGCGATAGCCGGCGACCGGGCGGGTGAAGTAGTCGGTGCTGTTCGCCGGAAAAATCCGCTCGGAAAAGTCGTACTGCACCAGAATGTCGGTGCCGGGAAAGGGCCGGTAGGAAACAGCCGGCATGATCACTTTCTCTGACGACTTCGAAAAGCGAAACCAGGTGGCAAGGTCGTTGTAAGACGCATTGAGCCGAAACGCGAGCCGTCCATCGAGGAGCTTTCCGTAGTTCAGATCAATCGAGGTGCGCGTCGATTGATAGGATCCGTAGGTGAAGCTGGCACGTCCGGAGACCTTGTCATGTTCCGGCACCTTGGTGATGTAGTTGACGATACCGCCCGGCTTGGTGATGCCGTAGAGAACGGCGGCAGGCCCCTTGACCACTTCGATGCGCTGCACCCCTACCGACGCCGGCTCGCTATAGGTGCGGAATCCGTCGCGCATCGTGAAGAAGGTGCCGCTGCCGCGCACCGTCGTATTGCCCGTGTTGAAAGGCGACCCCTGGATGTTGCCCACGGTCTGCGCGTTCGTCATCGCCACGCTCGGCGAGTAGTTCAGGGCATCGGTCGGCAGTGCACCATTCAGGTCATTGAGAACCTCGGACGTGATGACCGATAGGCTGATCGGCAGGTCGCGCAGCGCCGTGTTTGTCTTGGTGCCGGAGATGGCGTTGCCGGCCAGGTATCCACGCTCCTGCTCAGCCGTGACCGTGAAGGTCGTCAACTCAAGAATGGACTCCCCTGGAGCGGGGGTGGAGGTTGCGGGAGCCTTCTGGCTCCAAAGTCCCGCAGGGGAGAAGCTCAGCAAAGCCGCAAACCAGAGTCGGGATCGGGAGGAGGGGTGACTGCTCATGGTGGAGGAGATGTAGGTTGGGGTTGGGCGGCGCGCGCAGGGCCCGCGGTGGACAAAACTCAGCCCCAGAGGAGCGGGGCGAACAAGGACCCGGACTGCGCAACGCCTTGCACAGACGACACCGCCCCCCCGCCAGGTCAGGGCGCCGCCCATCGGAGCAGGGTCCAGAACAAGGCGATGATGCCACCCGACACGCCGCAGCAGGTGATGAATCCCACAGTGTCGGTACGGTTCCACCGCGTGAACTCCCAGGAGGATCGGGGAAAGAGTTTGAGATGGTCAAACCGGTCCGGATTCGCCCGGGTTGTTTCCATTTCGTCACGATCCACCACGGGATCAGGACCCGCCGGTGTCTTTAGCTTACCATAAAAGCGCACAATCCGAACCGGGTCGGCGCCACGCGTGACATAACTGAGCGCAAACAACAGCAGGAACGGCGTCAGCACGGCGAGAAAGAGCCGGGCGGCGAGACGCGTCGAGGGACTCCACGCGGCCACGTCCGCGCCGAGCGCGCGAAGCAGAAGCAATTCGGTGTGCAGACGTCCGCGACCCTCCAGCGGACTGCCCGGGTCATCACCGCGGCTTCTTGCCACGGATTCGAAGTAGACGGGGGCAAGTCGTCCCGATGCCTCCACCTGCCGTTCCACCAGCAACGGATGTTCCCGCACTCCGGAAATCTGCGGCAGAACGACGGGAGCCAGCGTGTTGAACCCGAACGATACCACCACGCCGATCCACACCGCCGGCGCCGTCAGCCGGCGCCAGAAGAAGATCAACATGATCGCGGCCCCGAACGGCACGTTGACGGTCAGCATGAACGTGAGCATAGAAAACACATCGCTCATGCTTGCGGCGGCGACCACGCCGAGGATCAGTGCTCCGGCAATGATCCAGCGTCCGACCGCCACGCATCGACGCTCGCCGGCATCTGGGCGCAACGGGAGATAGACATTGCGTACCACCAGTCCTGATACCGCCATCGACTGTGCGGCGACGGTCGACATGTTTGCCGCAAGCACACCGGTGACCATCAATCCGAGCAGGCCCGGCCCGAGCAGCTGTCGCGACAAGGTGCCCCAGGCCGCGTCGGGATCGGCCAGGACTGCGTCGCCTTGGAACAGCGCCAGCGCGATGAGTCCGCAAAACGCCCAGAGGATGATCATCAACCGCTTGGCGTAGGTGCCGCTGACCGCTCCAAAACGCGCCGCATACTCATCGCGTGCGGATCCGCTGATCGGCATGTTGCCAGGCACGCCATTGATCTGCACCAGGCTGTTGGCCAGGATTGCCAGCAGCACCCAGCCGGTGATCTGATGCGCCCCTGCCCCGTCGTGAAGCAGCTCGAAGCGGGCGGCCGGCACCTTGGCCGCGAGCGCGCCCGCGCCACCGGCCGCCGCGAGGCCGAGTGGAATCAACATGACGGAAAAAACGACGATCAGACAGCTTTGCACCACCTCGTTGAGCGCGGTCGCCGCCATGCCTCCGAGCACGATGTAGGCGCCCACGACAAGCGTATAGACGGCGTAAAAGGTCACGGGCGCGAAGGGCGGGATGCTGCTCCTCAACTCACCGAGGCTCTGGCGCTCGCGCAGATCGGCGAGGCGGTCCCGTTGCTCCGCCGTGAGGGGAACCGACGACGTTCGGGCGAGCGCCTCAAGACGCGTCCACTCCCGGTGCCCTTCGACCGCGCTTCGCTCCGACGCACTCCACGCTACTTCCGGCTTTTCGAGCAGCGCGGAACTGATCTTGTAGGTGACGAGATTGCCGAAACCAATCGTGATGACAACGGTCGAGAGCGCCTGGAACAGCGCATAGAACCGCGCCAGCCCCGGACTGCCCAGCCGGTCGACAAAGAGGTCCGCCGTTGTCACCAGTCGCGCCCGGCGGAACCAGAGATTCATGAACCAGTAATAGGGATTCAGAAAGATCATCTGGAAACCCAGCCAGACGCCGGCCACTCCCTGCTGATAAACGAGGCTCGCTGTCGAGACCGCTCCGTTTGCATCGGTCGAATTCCCGAAATTGAGGAAGAACTGGGTGACCTTGCCTAGTTTCCGACCGGCCAGAAAAAACCCCTCTTGATCCTGAGTGTTCCGGCGTTGGCTACGCCACCCCACGGCAAACACGACCACCAGGTAGGTGCCGATGACAACGAGATCGAGGGGGTGCAAGCCGTTCACGGAAAATCGCAAGAGAGGAGGGGCGGACGGGACCTCTCAGCTGTGACGCGGCGTTCTCCATGGCGCAAACCCCCGTGCTGCGCAACGCCTTGCACAACCCACGTTTCGCCCTGACGACAACGACCGTCGCCCACGTGCGGGTGCGCACTTGCCACCACGCGCGGCCCGCGCACGGTGGGATCCATGCCCCCCACGAGCGCCCTTTCGATGGAGCAAGTCGCCCGGGCCGCCGGCGTCTCCGCCAGCACGGTGTCACGCGCCCTCCGCGACGATCCCCGGATCAGCGCCCCCACCCGAGAGCGGGTCCGGCGCTGGGTTCGCGACCTCGGTTACCGCCCCAATCCCCTGGTATCCGCTCTCATGACCCAGCTGCGCGACGGGCAACCCCCCATCGCCAAGTGCAACCTGGCCTGGCTCGATTTCTTTTCCGAGCCCGAGGAGTGGCGCCGGGATCCCGTACAGTGCGCCTTCTACGCCGGCGCACACCGCCGGGCGCAGGCACTGGGCTATGCACTGAGCCGCGTTCTGGTGGGAAAACGCTCCGCCGACCGTATCGGCACCTTGCTGCTCAATCGCGGAATACGGGGTGTGCTGTTTCCCAATTTCGATGCGAGTGGAGGCGTGGCCTCTCGACTGCCCCTTGACCTGCAGCGGTTCACCACGGTGGGGGTTGGCACGCGCTACGAGTCCCCTTTCCTGCACTACTCCAGCGACGACCAATTCGAGAGCGGACGACTTGCCGTGCAAAAACTTTGGGAACGCGGCTACCGTCGGATTGGATACGTCGGCGACCCACGGATCGAACGCATTGTCAACGGACGGTTCTATGCCGGCTATCACGCCACGCTGCGCACCGAGTTCAATGCCACACCGCTTCCGCCACTGCTCACCGACCGCGCCCATGATGTCTGCGCCTGGGTGAAAAAGACACGGACGGAGGCCGTGGTCTCCGCCCACCGAGCAATCTACGCTGCGTTACGAGGAGGCGGCTTGCGCCTGCCGGACGACGTGGCGCTGGCCCACCTCAATGTCGAGGACGCGGAAGGCATCAGCGGGGCACGGTCCGGTGAGATCGCAGGGATTCGGCAGGACAATGTCGGCGTTGGGGCGGGAGCAGCGGAACTCCTCGTCAGCCTGCTGTACCACAATGAGCAAGGGGTGCCGCTCCATCCACGGGGCATGCAGGTGCAGGGAACCTGGGTTGAGGGGGCCACCGTGCGAAGCCCGCCGGGACGGACCGAGGACACCCTCGTGCAAGGCCTTGCGCATGATCGGTGATTCGCGACCACGCCGTCCCGGACCAGGGTGAGGCCATGTGCTCATCGCGTCTCCGTCCTTCCGCCACTCTCACCCGGTGGATTTCACCGGGTTTCCTGCTCGCTTCCTTCTGGCTCGCTCTCCTCGCCAATGTAACGCGGGCCGCGCTGCCGTTTCTGGCCGTGGGCGACTGGGGTCGGGAAGGTGGCTTCAATCAGCGCGAGGTGGCGGAGCAGATGAACCGGGTGGCGGTGGCCATCGACGCGCAGTTCGTCATTTCACTCGGCGACAACTTTTACCCCGATGGGGTGGCCGACACGGAGTCCCTCCAGTGGCAGACCTCGTTTGAACGGATTTACACGGGCCGGGCCCTTCAGGTGCCTTGGTACGTGGTGCTCGGCAATCACGACTACCACCTCAACGCCCAGGCACAAGTCGACTACACCCTCGTCAGTCCACGGTGGAAGATGCCGGCGCGTTCGTATTCACTGACCCGACGCATCGACGACGAGACCACCGTCGAGTTTTTCTTCCTCGATTCAAACCCTTACCTCACCGGTTACCGCGCCAATCCCGCCAAGTACCGAGGCATTCTCGACGAAGATCCGGCCCGACAGACGGCCTGGCTGGCGGCCGCCCTCGCCCGCTCCACCGCCGCCTGGAAGATTGTCTGCGCCCACCATCCGCTCGTTTCCGCCAGCAGCACCCACGGCGACACACCGGAACTCGCCGCCGCGATCCTTCCGCTCCTTCAACGCCATGGCGTGCAGCTGTATCTCAACGGCCACGAGCACGACCTGCAGCACCTTCAGGCCCACGGGATCGACTTCTTTTGTTCAGGCGCCGGCTCGCAAACGCGACCGACGCGAAGCGACAGCCGCACGCGCTTTAGCCTGGGCGAGACGCCGGGGTTTCTCACCGCAGTGCTGCGTCGCGACCAGGCGGAGCTCCGCTTCGTGGATGCCACCGGACGGGAGCGATATGCCACCGTTGTCCCGCGGCAGGCGAATCGTTCCGTCAACCTGCACCCTTAACGCCCTCACGATGTTTGCCTCGTGGCCTCGTTTTCCCGCCGGTCCGTGCCTCCTGCCGCCGTGGGCCATTCTGATGGTCCTGTTCGCCCTCTCGTCCCGATTGTCGGCGGGAGAACCTGAAGCAGTGCCAACGTTTCATTGCATCGGGCTTCGGTGGAAGCCGGACGGTGGATCCGCCACCCTTCCCTGTCACGTGGCCTACCGTCCCGTCGGCGAGAACGACTGGAGCGAGGCGCAGACACTCTGGTTCGATCCACATGACCACAGCGGCGCAGGTGGGGAACACGCGAGGGAGTACCGGGGCAGCATCGTCGATCTCCTCCCGGATACCACCTACGACATCCGCCTGACCCTTGGAGCGAGGGAGGAGCGCATCATCCGCGTTCGTACCTGGTCGGAAACGTTTCCGATCAAGGAACACCGGCGTTTGCCGGGCGGGCGCCGTGCCGAGCCGCTTCGGTTGACCGAGGGCGGGTCGGCCGCTCAGGGTTACATCCTCTACGAAAGTCCACCTGAACAACCAACCGTACTGGACGTGGGCGACGAGCACCACGCCGCAGTTTCTATCGAAGCCCCGTTTGTGATCCTGCGCGGGCTCACCGTTCGCAGGGCCGGTGCCCATGGCATCGTCCTCGGGGCGGTCCACGACGTCGTGATCGAACAGTGCGACGTCTCGGGCTGGGGCCGCACCAAAACGGGCCTGCCTTGGGGCGTCAACCTTGACAGCGCGATCTACTCCTCGGCTCCGGAACTGACACGCGTGGTGGTCCAACACTGCCGGCTGCATCACCCGAGAAGCGACGCCAACAGCTGGGCGGAGAACGGCCACCCGGAAGGACCCCAGGCCATCACATTCCGGGGCAGCCGCGGTCAGTTGGTGATTCGGTACAACGACCTCTTCTCCGACGACGATCACTGCTTCAACGATGGCATGGGCGAAGTGGAGAACTTTAGCTACGGTGGATTTCCCAATCGCGACTCCGACATCTACGCGAACCGCATCAGCCACTGCTGGGACGACGCCATCGAGGCCGAGGGCGCCAACCTCAACGTGAGAATCTGGGCCAATCGGCTCGATCGCGTGTTCGTCGGGCTCGGACTCGCCACCACCTCGCTCGGGCCGCAATACGTGTTTCGAAACGTGGGCGGATTCTCGCGCAAGGATCCGCCCCACACGGGTCCCGCGCCCTATCCCGCAGGGGGCTACCTGTTCAAACTCGGCACCAAACGTCCGCGGGCTGACACGCTGGCGCGGGGAGCTGTGTTTCTGTATCACAATACCATGTTGCAGCCGCTGTTTGAAGGACGGCCGGCCGGATTCCGCCGCGGCGCCTTTGTCACCGACCGCACTTACGGCGTCTGGAACGTCACGACGCGCAACAACCTCCTCCACACTCGATCCCCCGGAGATGAAGCGGTGCGCGATCCGCTCTCCGCGCCGGAGAATCGATTCGATCATGATCTCTACTCCGGGACGATCACGGCCGCTCCCGGAGCCGAGATCCATGGGATTGCGAGCGAGCCACGCTATCTGCCGACGGTCGGCGACGAGCCGCCTGAACTGTCCCCGGCCTCGCCCGGACGTGACTCCGCCTTGCGCCTGCCCAACTTCAATGACTGCTATCGCGACGCCGGTCCCGACGTGGGGGCCATCGAGTCAGGTGGCGCAGCCCCGCCCGCCGGTGTTGGCGCAGACTGGACCCGGTGGTTGCGAGACAATCGACACCGAACGGGTCCGTGATGCACCCGCTTCGGACTTCGCACGGGTTCCGTGTGAAGGAATGTGATTCCTCCCGGACCAAAACGCTGCCACGCTGACGTCGTTCCTGCCATGGCTGCGCCCGCCCACGCTCCGTTTCATCTCATGACCAAGCCGGCCGGGTCGGCCTGCAATCTCGACTGCACGTACTGTTTCTATCTGGAGAAGGAGGCACTCTACCGGGACTCGGGGCGTCAGCGCATGACACCGGCGGTGCTGGAAACGTACATCCGCGACTACATCGCCGCCCAGCCGGGAGACGAGGTCAGTTTCGCCTGGCAGGGAGGCGAACCCACCCTGCTCGGTGTCGAGTTCTACGAGACGGCGGTGGCGCTCCAGGCCAAACATGCTCAAGGCAAGCGGATCACGAACGCCCTGCAGACGAATGGGGTGCTGCTCGATGACGCCTGGGGACGCTTCCTGCGCCAGCACGACGTTCTCGTCGGCATCAGCATCGACGGCCCCCGACATCTGCACGACGCCTACCGCGTCGACAAGGGAGCCCGGCCCACGTTCGACCGCGTGATGGCCGGCCTTGACGTGCTGAAGCGGCATGGGGTCGAGTTCAACACCCTGACCACGGTTCACCGCAAGAATGCGCGCCAGCCCCTCGACGTTTATCGCTTTCTCAAGAGCATCGGCTCCGCGTACCTTCAGTTTATCCCAATCGTCGAGCGCGCCGCCCCGCCCGCGGCCGCCGGAGGACTCAAGCTCGCCGCGCCTCCGGCCGCCGACGACCCGGACTCACTCGACGATGAGGTGACGCCGTGGAGTGTACGCCCGCTCGACTACGGGATGTTTCTAGGAGATCTCTTTGACGAGTGGATCAAGGCCGACGTGGGGCGCATCTTCGTCCAGGCCTTCGACACCGCGCTCGCCAACTGGGTGGGCGCGCCGGGTGGCGTCTGCGTGTTTTCGCCCGAGTGCGGCCGGGCTCTGGCCGTCGAACACACGGGGGACGTGTACAGCTGCGACCACTACGTTTACCCGCGCTACCGGCTCGGCAACCTGATGAACGAGTCCCTCGCCCACCTCGTCGACTCCCCCGCCCAAATTGCCTTTGGCCGCGCCAAGTCGGACAGCCTGCCGCGTTACTGCCGGGAGTGCCCGGTGCGCTTCGCCTGCCACGGCGAATGCCCGAAACATCGCTTCCTCAGTACGCCCGACGGCGAGCCGGGCCTGAATTACCTGTGCGCCGGCTATAAACGGTTCTTCACGCGGATCGACTCCCCCATGCGCACCCTCGCGGCTCTCCTGCAAAGCGGTCGCGCACCGGCGGAGATTATGCGGCTGCCGCGCAACCAGTGGCTACCCTCGCCTTTCCGGTCGTAACCCGGCCTCCGCGACGCAGACACACGCGCTCCGGATTTAGGCCGGTCATTCGTTCTTCCTCTTGACATTCTAGGAGAGCGACCGCTCTCCTAGACATACAAGGAGAACGCCATGACCAAAGAAAAAGCCGATCTCTTGCAGGGCACGCTCGACCTGCTCATCTTAAAATCGCTGCAGCTCGAACCGATGCACGGTTTTGGCATTTCCGTGCGCATCCGCCAGCTCTCGAATGAAATGCTGACGGTCGAGCAAGGTTCGCTCTACCCGGCGCTTTATCGGCTGGAGGAACACGGCTGGATCAAGGCGGAATGGGGGGTCTCGGACAACAATCGCAAGGCGAAGTTCTACCAGCTGACGACCGCGGGCCGCAAACAACTGCAGGTCGAGGAACAACAGTGGTCCCGTCTGTGCACGGCGATCAATCTCCTGCTCAGCCACGGCTGAACCGCCCCATGGCTTCCTTACGCACGCTGCTGCGGCCTTTGCTCACCGCCCTCTCCCGACGTCGCCGCGAACGCGAGATGGCGGACGAACTGCAGCACCACCTGGAGCTGCAAACCGAGGCGTTCGTCCGCGGGGGCATGTCACCGGCCGAGGCGCGCCACGCCGCGCGTCGCGCGTTTGGGCACGTCGAAGGAATCAAGGAACAGGCGCGCGACGGCTGGTCCTGGCGTTGGCTCGATGATGGCTGGCGCGATCTGCGCACGACGGTCCGCTCGCTCCGCCGTTCTCCGGGCTTTGTGCTCGCCGTGGTCGTCACCCTCGGCCTCGGTATCGGCGCAAACACGGCCCTTTTCTCGATCCTGCATGCCGTGCTTTTCCGGCCTCTGGCGGTGGCCGACGAGTCACGTCTCGTCGTGCTGCGGGAGGTCCAGCGACGCGATGCCCAGTCGGGGTACGGGATCTCGTATCTCAATTTTCATGACCTCGCGGGCCGGGTCCGCGCCTTCCAGGGCCTCACCCTCGTCGCCGGGAGAACCGTCGCCGTGGCCGGCACGGGCGAGGCCACCCAGGCGCCCGCGGCGGTGGTGTCACCCACGTTCCTTGACGTGCTCGGCGTGAAGCCGGTGTTGGGTCAAGGGTTTCGCGCGGGACATGAACAGATCGGGGGCCTCGATGGTCGCGCGGCCGTAATGCTGACCTACTCCAACTGGCAGGCGCGTTTTGGCGGCTCGACCGCGGTCCTCGGCCAGCAGCTCCTGATTGACGAACAGCCTCACGAAATCGTGGGGGTGACTCCAGAGGGGCTGTTTCCCATCGAACGGGAACCGGTCGATTACTGGCTCACGACCGCGGCGTTCGGCGACCCGGCGGTCGCGGGCTCCGCCAATGCCAGCCGGGGCTACCGCTGCTACATCGCTGCGCTCGGGCGGCTGCGAGTTGGCGTCACGGTGGAGGCAGCACGGGCCGAGGTGTCCGCGGAGCACGCCGCCCTCGCCTCAGCACATCCTGACCTCGGTCCCGATCTTGTCACCGAAGTCGCGCCTCTGCGGGAACTGCTCGTCGCCGACCTCCGACCGCGGCTCTGGCTGGTCTTTGGCATCGTCGCGACGGTCCTGATCATCGCTTGTGTGAATGTGGCAAACCTTCTGCTGGCCCGAGCCACCACCCGCCAGCGCGAGCTGGCAGTCCGGGCCGCGCTCGGCGCCGGCACCTGGGCGTTGGTCCGGCAAACGCTGCTGGAAAGTGTGTTGCTGGCGGGCGCCGGCGCGGCCCTCGGCCTGCTGCTGGCCGCGTGGTTCCTCGGTGGGCTTCAGGCTTTGCAGCCCACGTCATTGCCCAGCTTGAGCGGTCTGGGAGTGAGCCCGCCCGTGCTGCTGTTCGCCCTCGCTGCCGCGGGGCTGACCGGACTGCTTTGCGGGGTGGCTCCCGCGCTGGCCGCCCGGCACGCCCACCCGGCCGAGGTGCTGAAGTCGGGCGGTCGCGGTGGATCGGACGGTGGCTGGGCGGATCGGGTGCGGGCTGCGCTGGTCACGGGACAAGTGGCTCTGGCGTTCCTCTTGCTGGTCTGCGCCGGTCTGCTCTTGCGCAGCCTGCAGGAGCTGCAACGGGTCAAACCGGGGTTCGAGCCCGGTGACATTCTCACCGCACAGATCAGCATGACTGGCCGTCGCTATGCGACCGAAGGGTTCGATCCTTCAAAGACAAACGCTCTGCTCACCCGGGTGGAATCCGCGCTGCGCGCGCTTCCAGGGGTCAGGGAAGTCAGTCATGCCCAGTGCGTGCCGCTGACCGACGTCGACAATAACACGCGGTTCTCGGTCGTGGAGTTCCCCCTGCCTCCCGGTCAATTCGTCTCCAGCCAACTGCGGTTCGTCGGCGTCGGATACTTCGACCTGTTGAAGATTCCCCTGCGCTCCGGCCGGCTCTTCGCCGAAACCGACGCCGCGAACTCGCCCCCGGTCGCGTTGGTCAACGAGGCCTTTGTGCGCACCTTCCTGCCGGATCGGAATCCGATCGGCCTGCAACTCAAATTGGGCTGGGGAGGGTTCACGCCGAAAAAAATCGTGGGAGTGGTGGCCGACGTCCGGCACCGCGCCTTGAATGACGCGCCGCGACCAGAGGTCTATGTGCCACAGTCGCAGTTCGCCAACGCCGGGGTCACACTCCTGATCCGAACCCAGGGCTCCGCTGAGTCGCTGATCTCGTCGGTCCGCCATGTGTTGCAGACCATCGACCCGGAAATGCCTGTCACGGCACTCAAAACATTGGACACGTACCGCGAGGACTCGCTGGCTCCGCATCGGTTCTCGGCGTTTCTCTTCGGCTGTTTTGCCGGCCTCGCATTGATGCTCACCGTCGTGGGCCTCTTTGGGGTGATGAATTTTCATGTCAGCCGCCGCACGCGGGAAATCGGAATCCGTATCGCCTTGGGCGCCAGCAACCGCGACGTCCTTGGACTGATCCTGGGACAAGGCATGCGGCGGGTCGGCGTGGGGCTGGCGCTGGGTCTGCTCGGAGGGCTTGCCGCGACGCAGGCGCTGCGTCCGCACCTCTATGGAGTCAGTCCCACCGATCCACTCACGTACCTCGCCCTGGCCGCGCTGTTGGGATCGGTCGCCTGTCTGGCCTGTCTCTTGCCCACCCGCAAGGCACTGCAGGTGGACCCCACGGTGGCGCTGCGCTGCGAGTGATCGCGGGCGCGCGGTGCGCGTTCCGGACGAACCGCAAAAGAATCAAACGCTCTGACGTACCGATCCTAGACAATGACCCGAGCCTGCTTCTAGGCTGGGCTCATGTTCCGGAGTCCCCCTCGCTTCCGCGACCGCGCCATCCTTCTTGCCTGGTTACTGCCCTGCGCGCTCTCGGCGGCCGATGCCCCGCTCAGCTTCAACCGCGACATCCGCCCGATTCTGTCCGACAACTGTTTCAACTGTCACGGCCAGGACGCGGGCACCCGGAAAGGCGGCCTGCGTCTCGATGAGCGGGGGGATGCATTGAAAGGGGGAAAATCGGGTCTCGCGGCCCTGGTGCCCGGGGACCCCGTGCAGAGCGAACTTTTGCTCCGGGTGCGCTCGCCGCATGACGACGAAGTCATGCCGCCTGCGGACAAGAAGGAGAAACTCAAGGCTGCCGACATCGGCAAACTGGAACGGTGGATCAAGGAAGGCGCCGTCTACCAGCCGCATTGGGCGTTCGCTCCGCCGGAAAAGCCGGCGCCACTGGAACGTCGCCAATCATCCGGCAAGGCGCCGCTGGACGCCTGGGTCTCCGAGCGACAGCGTGCGGCGGGCCTGACCGCTTCCCCGGAAGCCGAACCGGAGGTCCTGGTTCGCCGCGTCTGGCTGGATCTGGTCGGCCTTCCGCCCTCCCTCTCCGAGGTCGATGCGTTTGTGGCCGCCTCGAAGCGGGACCGGGACGGTGCCTATCGAGCGTTGGTCGACCGGCTGCTCGCTTCGCCTCGCTACGGCGAAAAGTGGGCGCGGCACTGGCTGGACGTCGCGCGTTATGCTGACTCCGATGGATACGAAAAAGACGTGCCGCGGCAGCAGTGGGCCTGGCGCGACTGGGTCATCCGCGCCTTGAACGAGGACAAACCCTACGACCGATTCGTCATCGAGCAGGTGGCCGGTGACCTGCTCGTCGATCAGGCGAAAAGCCTGCGTGAACGCCAGGACCTCATCGTGGCAACCGGTTTCCTGCGCAACTCCATGGTGTCGGAGGAGGGCGCGATCATCGCGGAGCAATACCGCAAGGAAGCCATGTTCGATCGCATGGACTGCCTCGGCAAGGCGGTCGTGGGCGTCACCCTGCAATGCGCCCAGTGCCACACGCACAAATTCGATCCCGTCACTCACGACGAGTACTACCAGCTCTTCGCCGCCATCGATAACACGTACGAGGCCACGTCGCGCGTCTATTCACCGGAAAAACTTGAGCGCATCGAAGCCCTGCTCAAAGCCGTGGCGGCCGTCGACGAGGCCGCAAAGGCCACCGTGCCGGACTGGCAACGGCAGTTGGACGCGTGGAGCGCTGGAATCGCCTCCACGGGAAATTCCTGGCAGGCTCTGGCCGCCCACCACCCGGAATGGGAGGGCGGTCTCAGTCACCCGGAGGTGCTGCCCGACCACTCGATTCTCACCCTCGGATTCCGGCCCACCACCGGATACCTGGTCTTCACCGCACCCGCACCGTTGTCTCGAATCGGCAGCCTGCGCCTGGAAGCGTTGACCCATGGCGATCTCATCTTTGGCGGACCGGGCCGCAGCATTGACGGACTTTTTGCCGTCACCGACGTGGTCGTGGAATCGCAGGCCGCCGGCTCGAAGGAGTGGAAGACGCATGCACTGACCGACGCGAAGGCGGACTTCGAGTCACCGGTGCGGCCCATGGGGCCCCATTTCGCCAAGAGCGAAGACGACAAACGCCGCTTGGGCCCCGCTGCGTTCGCCTTCGACGGCAAGGAAGAGACCGCCTGGAGTCCGGACCGGGGACCGGGACGCCGCAACGCGCCCGTCGAAGTGACGGCCGTCTTCAAGGAGCCCTTGCAACTCGCGGCGGACACGCAGTTGCGGGTGACCCTGCATTTCAAACACGGCGGCAAGGACATTCACGGGCGCGCGAGCCACCACCTTGGACGTTACCGGGTTTCGGTGGCGGCGACGGATGTCCCACCCGCCCCGGTGCGTCCGGATGTCCGCGAGGCCGCGGCCACGCCGGCGTCCGAACGCTCCGCCGAGCAGGCGCACCTCCTCTTTACCGCCTGGCGCGAACAGCACCCTGACCTCACCCGGGCCAAGAACGAGGCCGACGCGCTCTGGCAGACATTCCCGAGCGAGGACACCTCCGTCCTCCATCTCGCCGAACGACGGAAGGAAGACACGCGGCAGACCCAGGTGCTCGATCGCGGCGCGTGGGACAAGCCTCTCCGGCCCGTGACGTTTGCCACGCCTGCCTTCCTGCCCGCACCCGACCGCTCGCCCGCGCCCGCCCGTCTGGCCTTCGCGCGCTGGCTGGTGGACCGCCGTTCACCCACCGCGGCCCGCGTCGCGGTCAACCGCGTCTGGCAGGCGATCTTCGGTGCCGGCCTTGTCGATACACCGGAAGACTTTGGCGTGCGCGCCTCCATTCCCCTCCAGCCCGATGTCCTCGACGGACTTGCGGTGGAGTTCATGGAACGGGGGTGGAGCCAGAAGGAACTCATCCGCCAGATTGTGACCTCCGCCACCTACCGTCAGTCGTCGCGCGTGACACCGGACCAGTTGGAAAAGGATCCGCGCAACCGGCTCTATGCCCGTGGCCCGCGTTTCCGCGCGGAGGCCGAGTTAATCCGCGACATCGCCCTGCAAACCGCGGGACTCCTGCATGAGTCGCTCGGAGGTCCTAGCGTGTATCCACCCGTGCCGGAGAGCCTGTTTGCCGAGAGTTATCTGGATGTTGATTTCTGGAAGACCGCCACCGGCAAGGACCGTTACCGCCGATCGCTCTATGTCTTCCGCCGTCGATCCATGCCGGACCCGGTTCTCGCCAGCTTCGACGCCCCCAACGGCGACTCCGCCTGCGCCGGCCGCGTCCGTTCCAACACTCCCCTCGCCGCGCTCGCGAGCCTCAACGAAACCGTCTTCGTTGAAGCCTCCCAGGCGCTGGCCCTGCGCATCCTGCGGGAAGGCGGCGCCGCCGATCCCGACCGGGCTGCCTACGGGATACGCCTTGCCACCGGTCGCAAGGCGAAGCGTGGCGAAGTCGATGATCTGCTGACCTTGATTCGGGCCAGCCGGCTCCGGATGGCCGACGGCTGGGTGCCGGCGCGTGTGGTGGCCTTCGGCGACGCCGACAAACTGCCCGCGTTGCCCGCCGGCACCAATCCCAACGACGCCGCCGCCTGGACCATCGCCTCTCGCGTGCTGCTCAATCTCGACGAAACCCTCTCCAAGAACTGACCATGAATCTCTCGTCCGAACTGCAGGCCGCCGCCGCCCGTCACGTCTCCCGTCGCTGGTTCCTTCGTGATTGCGGGGTCGGCCTCGCCTCGATCGCGTTGTCGCAGCTGCTCACCCAGGAAGGGCGCGCCGCGGTCCGCAATCCCCTCGCCGCGCGCACCGCCCCCCTGCCGGCCAAAGCCAAACGGGTCATCTTTCTCTTTCAGGCCGGCGGTCCCAGCCACCTGGAGCTTTTCGATAACAAACCCGAACTGACCAAACGCGATGGTCAGCTGCCGCCCGCGGAGCTGCTGAAGAACTACCGCTCCGCGTTCATCAATCCGAACTCGGCCTTGCTGGCACCCAAGTTCAAGTTCCAGCGTCACGGTCAGACCGGCCTGGAACTCTCCGAACTGCTGCCGCACCTCGGCAAGGTCGCGGACGAACTTTGCGTGATCAAGTCGATGCAGACCGATGCGGTGAATCACGCGCCGGCCCAGATCTTCATGAACACCGGCTCGCAGCAGTTCGGTCGTCCCAGTCTGGGCGCCTGGTCGCTCTACGGCCTCGGCAGCGAGGCGGAAAACCTGCCGGGCTACGTCGTGTTGAGCAGTGCAAAAGGCACCAGCGGCGGAGCCAGCAACTGGGGCTGCGGTTTTCTTCCGACGATCTACGGCGGTACCCCCTTCCGTTCGAGTGGAGATCCCATTCTTTACCTGTCGAACCCCAAGGGCCTCGACCAGGAAACACAGCGCGCCTCCCTGGACGCTCTGGAGCGACTCAACCAGAAGCACTTCGTCGCGCAGGGCGATCCGGAGATCACCGCCCGCATCCAGGCCTACGAGATGGCCTACAAGCTCCAGCAAAGTGCACCCGACCTGATGGACCTTTCGCAGGAATCGCAGGCCACCCTCGAACTCTACGGCTGCGACCCCAAGAAAGCCGGCTATGCCCGGAACTGCCTGCTCGCCCGCCGCCTGGTGGAGCGTGGCGTTCGTTTTGTCCAACTCTTCCACGAAGCCTGGGATCAACATGGCGGACTCGCCACGGCACTGCCGCGCAACTGCCGCGACACGGACCAGGCCACGGCCGCCTTGATCATGGATCTGAAGCAGCGGGGTCTGCTAGACGACACCCTGGTCGTCTGGGGCGGCGAATTCGGGCGCACTCCCATGGTTCAAGGCAGCAACGACGGACGCGACCACCACAACCGCGGCTTCACCATGCTGCTGGCGGGGGGCGGCGTGAAGCGGGGCTATGTCCATGGCGCGACCGATGACTTCGGTTTCAATGTCGTGCGCGATCCGGTCCACGTGCATGACCTGCATGCCACGATCCTCCACCTCCTCGGATTCGATCACACCAAACTCACGTTCCGTTTCCAGGGACGCGACTACCGATTGACCGACGTGCACGGCCAGGTCGTGCGCGAGCTGATCGCCTGACCGTTCCGCCGTTCGGCGTCGCCCGGGCCACCCGACTCGTCCGCCATGTCGCGCCTGCTCAACCTCGGCTCCCTCAATCTGGATCTCGTGTATCGGATCGAACATCCGTTGCGGCCCGGGGAGACGGTGGCCAGCCAGGCCTTCACACGGGGTGCTGGCGGCAAGGGTCTCAATCAATCGCTCGCCGCCGCACGGGCCGGCATCAACGTGGCTCATGCCGGCTCAGTGGGCCAGGATGGCGGCTGGCTGGTTGATTTCCTGCGCGCCGACGGAGTCGATGTCTCCCGCATCACACGGCGCGAAGATGTGCCCACGGGCCACGCGGTGATCCTCGTCGCAGCGTCGGGCGAGAACGCCATCGTGCTGCAGGGGGGAGCCAATCACACCATCGATTCCTCCGCGCTCGATCGGATGTTCGAGGGATTTGGTCCCGGCGACTGGTTTCTGACGCAGAATGAGACCTCGGCAGTCGGCGCTGCGCTCCGTCTTGCCCACGAGCACGGAATGCGCCTTGCCTTCAACCCGGCGCCGATGAGCGCAACCGTCCTGGATCTGCCTCTTGATCTCGTCGACTTGCTGGTGGTGAACGAAACGGAGGCCGCGGCCCTTGCCGGGACCGAGGATCCCGCGACCGCACTCGCGGAGCTGCACGCCCGTCTGCCCCGAACGCAGATCGTCCTGACCCTGGGAGCAGCCGGCGCCTGGTCGTCCGGCCCGCGGGGCGAGGCCCGGGCCGTTCCTCCTCGTGTTCACGTTCTCGATACCACGGCGGCCGGTGACACGTTCATCGGCTTTCTGCTCGCCTCCCAGATGCAGGGCGAAGCCCTTGAGTCCGGACTGCAGCTTGCCTGCCGGGCCGCCGCACTCAGCACGACACGGGCCGGAGCCGCCGCCTCAATTCCAACCCTCACCGAGGTCCTGAGTCTCACGGCTCCCGAAGCACCCACTCGCGGTTAAGCTCTTTGGGTCCAATCTCCTGCCGCTGACCGGACGGCCAGAAGATCACAATCCGCCGTACTCGCGCGTCGGCTCCAAGGCCAAAGGTCAACCGGCTGTCGGACTGGGCGAGATAGCCCATCGCCGGAACCATCACCTTGGACAAAACTCCGCTTGGCGTATGGACTTCGACGCGCGCGCCTCCGGCGTCGGGATGACTCCGGGTGGCCACGAGCCGCAGCCGCAGCCACGGCGTGCCGGGACGCATTTCGTTCACAAGCAGGAGCGGCGCCGCCTCGTTCTGGGCGAGCACCAGATCGACGTCCCCATCTCCATCAAAATCCGCACACGCCACACCTCGCGTTGCGAGTGCTCGCGTCCAGGGATTCCCGTCAACATCGATGAGCCCCGTCATCCCCCATTTGGCTCCATCCCACCATTGGAACCGGGCGGGGCCTCCCGAACGGTCGCCGTCCAATTTGCGCGTGGACCACGACTCCGCCCGGGTTCCGGCGACGATCCATTCGTCGCGGCCATCGAGGTCAAAGTCTGCCACGGCCGCGGCCAGGCGAAGAACCAGCTCAATCCCGGACGAAGCCGGCGTGGAGGTCTGGGCCGACGCGAGGGCAAACAGTCCCTGCGAACGGGGATCCCGAGCGCTGCCAGCAAAGGTGAGTGCGCTGGCCGACGCCAGGCCGGCGGACGATCCTTCCTGGAGCCGCTCACGTCCCGCGCTCTCCCGTTCAAATCGTCCCCCACGATTGAGAAAGAGCGCCGGGCCGCGATCCTGATAGGTGAACAGCAGATCCAGTCGAGTATCCCCGTTCGCCTCGACTGGCACGACCGCCAGTGGATACGAGACCGGTCGACGCGTCTCCGAATCCAAGTCCCGGAGTCCCGCGCGATCCGGCACGAGGGCGAATCGCCTGCCCTGCAGGTTGCGATAGACGGCGGGCAAAGCACCCACAAATCCGACCGGGGTGCCATACGACAGACCGTTGCGAGCCGTCGCCAAGGCGGATTCCAGGCCGAGGCTCGCGGGCCACTGGACATAATACGCGATCACGAGATCGAGCCAACCGTCGCCGTCGTAGTCGATCCAGGCGACACTGCTGCCCCACATCGAATCGGAACTGGGCAGCCCCATGGCTTCCGTCACATCCTCGAATCGACCTTGCCCGAGATTGCGGAACAAGTGATGCGTTCCGACTCCGGTCACCATTAGATCCGCACGGCCATCGCTGTCGAAATCGCCGGCCGCGGCCGCCACGCCCTGCAGTTCGACGGCCAGCCCGGCCGACGTGGTCACGTTGGCAAACTGGCCCTGGCCTAGATTGCGGTAGAGCGCACCCGTGCGACCGACCCGCTTCTCCAGGCTGGCCTCCCACGGCCAGGGTGCTCCGTTGACGAAATAGAGGTCGGGTAGATGATCCTGGTCAAAGTCGAACACCACCACCGCCCCACCCAGGGTCGTGGGTCCCTCGACTCCGCCTTGTCGATGGACAAAGCGCAACCCCGCCTGCTCCGCGCGCTCCGCCCAGCGCACCCGCAATCCGGGTCCCTGCGTCCGGGAAGGCCCCCACCACGCCAGCACCACGCTCAAACCGATGGCGACGATGACCAGCGGAAGCACGACGGACAAGAGCGGCGCCACCAGCGACGGGAACGCCCGGGCTTGCTCCGAGGGGGTCGTTGGGTGAGAGACTGGGGGCGGCACGGGTGGACAGAATGGACGTCGACAGGCATTCCGCCCTCTCCTAGATCCACGGCAACCCGAAACCCCTGTGTCCGTCCCCTTAAACCCACGTTCCGTTTGGCTCCGCCTGGCTGGTATCGGAGCCTTCTGGACACTCGTGGGCCTGGCCTTCGCCAGCCAGTTTTACCTCTCCAGCTCCCTGCTGGGTCGGACCGTCAGTTGGGTCGAGGCGATCAGCTATTCCCTCGGCGACTGGTACGTATGGGCCCTGCTTTCCGCCCCGATTGTCTGGCTCGCGCGTCGCTTTCCACCCGAAAGCCCCCGCCGGTTGCGCACGGTCGCGGTGCACCTCGTGGCCGCGTTGCTGTGCGCCTGGCTCTATGTGGTGCTCCGTTCGTTGGTCGGTGTCCTGCACGCCCAGATCCTCGATGAACCCGTCTCGTTCTCCGAAGTCTTCCAACCGCTCCTGGTCAAGACCTACCCCTTCAACCTCCTTGTCTACGGCGTTATTCTCAGTGCCAGCCACGCGATCGGTTACTATCGGAAGTACCACGAGCGCACGGTGCACGCCCTCGAGCTGGAAAAACACCTGACCGAAGCTCGTCTGCAGTCACTGCTCCGCCAACTCAAACCCCACTTTCTCTTCAACACGTTGAACGGTATCGCTTCGCTCATGCATCGCGACGTCGACGCGGCCGACCGCATGCTCGTGCGCCTCAGCGAGCTGCTTCGAATCACCATGCACCATCCGGGGCGAGCCCTGACCTCCCTGCGTGACGAATTCGCCTTCATTGAAAAGTACCTTGAAATCGAACGCATTCGCTTCCGGGACCGGCTTTCCGTGACCATCGAGGTGTCGCCCGAGGTCCTCGATTGCGACGTGCCAAGCCTCATTCTGCAACCGCTCGTGGAGAATGCGATCCGTCATGGCATTGAGCCCCAGCCCTCCGCGGGGCGGCTCGTCCTGCAGGCCCACCGCACCGCGAATGACCTGGTGCTCGTCGTGCGCGACAACGGACCGGGCTTCCCATTGACGGGCCCCGCGCGCGAGGGCATCGGACTCGCCAATACGCGCGCCCGCTTGACGGAACTCTACGGTGCCCGACATCATTTTACGCTCACCAACCACCCGGACGGCGGGCTGGAGGCGAGAATAGTCCTACCCGCATGAAAGTCCGCACTCTCATTGTCGACGACGAGTCGCTCGCGCGCGAGCGGTTGCGGAGCTTTCTCGAGGCGGAATCTGAGGTCGAAATCGTGGCGGAGTGCACCAACGGAAACGAGGCGCTCGAATCCATCCGGCGGCTTGCGCCCGACCTCATCTTTATCGATGTCCAGATGCCGGGGCGAAGCGGGTTGCAGGTGCTGATGGAGCTGCCCGAACATCAGCGTCCCGCCATCGTATTCGCCACCGCGCACGAGCGGTTTGCGGTGGATGCCTTCGATCTCTCGGCGGTGGACTACCTGCTCAAGCCGTTCGACCGGGATCGCTTTCGGCAGGCACTGCGGCGGGCCGTCGGATACCTCCACCGATCCCGCGGAGTGTCCGCCGCCCCTGCACCGGCGGCACCCGAGGCGCTCGGGCGCAACGAGCGAATCACGGTCAAGGCGGACGGGAGGCTGGTCTTTCTTCGATGCGACGAGATCATCCGGGTGGAAGCCGCCGACAACTACGCCATTCTCCACCTGGTGGGAAGCCGGCTCATGGTCCGGGAGACGCTCGCCGCTCTCGAGGCACGGCTCGGCGCCGAGATCTTTGCCCGCGTCAACCGCTCAGCGCTCGTGCACCGCGACCAGATCCGCGAAATCCAACCCGCCCAACATGGTGACTACACGGTTGTGCTGCGGGACGGTACAAAACTGCCCCTGAGTCGCACGCTGCGCGGCCAGCTTGATCGTTTTCTGAGCTAAGGTTTAGGGGAGCCGCGTTTGCGGGCCTTCAAAGCCGGATCGAGAAACGGGTGTTGATCGTGTAGTCGGCAAATGCTGCGTCTCCGGCGCGCACCGAACCATACGTCGTCGTCCGATTTCGATGCACCGCCACAGGAACCGTCAACGCGCCACTATAGGCACCCCGTTGGTAGGTGATGCCCGGTTCGACCGCGACGGCAAATCCTGGACGACGGCTCCCCCGACTCCCGCCAAAGGCGTCGTTTCCCGGCACGCCTTCGATGCGCCCCCCGAGGCTGACCGCCAACCCGCGCACGGCCGCAACGCGAACGTCGAACCCACCGCGTGCAAGGTAGGAATCCGGAACGGAAAATCCGGTCGAAGGGATGCGTTCTCGTGGGTTGAAAAGGTAATAGGCGCTACCGTAGGCAAAGAGCCCACCTGCAAGGTGGTGGTAGCCTTGCAGCTCCACTTCCGCGCCCCATCCACCATCCCCGGGCTGGATTGATGTATCCACATAGCGCTCAGTCGGACCCGAGGCGCGCGTGAACGTATCCCGGGCTTCGTAGTCCCCGGTGGGCGCCTTGATTCCGAAGCCCACCGACACATTTCCACGGCGATGGTTCTCCGGGTTGAAAATCCAATAGCTCGCACCTAAACGAACGTCACCCAATCCTGACGCCTGCGTGTGAAAGCGTCGGCCCGACGCATTCCCGAGGTGTTCATAGAGCGACGAGCGGTCGTGATGGACAAAGGGAAGAGTGAGGTTGAAGCCAAGCCGTCGGCTCCAGGCTCGGGTCAGGATGACATCCGAGAAGTAGGACTGGTTCACCACTTCCGTGCTGTTGGCTTTGCGCTCAGTTTGCTCCACATCTCCAGCAAAATGCCGGTCCGAGCGGAACCAACGCAGCGCAACACTGACCTGCCACTGACCGGACTCAAGAAGACCACTGCCGTCGGTGACCGCGGCATGACCACCCCCGCGCGCGATCACACAGCCCTGACCCCAGACGTCGCGGGGCGCCACCAGGAGAATCGAATACGCCAGGGAGAGCCAGGCGAGAGGGAGTGAGTGACGACGGGTGATCGCGGGGTACATGGGGGTTGGACGGCAAACCGGGTGTGGGCGGTTCGACCACATTCTCCCCGGCGCTGCTGTGCCCTCTGCGAGTGTCATGCAAGGCGCACGAGAGGAAGCCGGAAGGGGCCGATTGCCGCGAATCATGGGCGAAACGCGAAAGCACCGCGTTTCGCCCCTGCCGAGCGGCACTTCGCCCCTCCTCAATTTCCGGATCGCCGAAGAGCGTGGTAGCGTGCTGCAGTTCCCAACCAACCTCTGGGCCCCACCCGCGCCGCATGTCCTCTCGTTTCCTCCTGTTGCTTTGTCACATCCTTGCCCTGGCCAGTGTCCCGGCAGGGGCGGCTTCAAGCCGGAACTCCGTGCTTTATTGGAACGATCAGGTGCTCAATGCCACACGCCTGTCACGCAACCCACCGCCGATCGCCGCACTGCATATGGCCACTTACCACGTGGCCATTTTCGATGCGGTGAATGGAATCACCCGTTCGCACCGGCCCTGGCTTATCGCTGAGGCCGCTCCCACCGGCGCCAACCTCGATGCTGCCGTCGCCGGTGCCGCATCCACTGTGCTCGCCACGCTCTGGGGACAGTCGAGCAATCCGCGGAATTTTCAGACCGCGTTGGAGGCAGCCATGGCTCTGATACCGGAGGGACGCCCTAAAGTCGAAGGGCTCGCCTGGGGCAAGCAAGTGGCCGGTCGCATTCTGGAGGAACGCGCCCGGAGCGGTTGGAACAAGCCGGCGGAGGGGACGTTCACGAGCGTCGAACCTGGAAAATGGCGGGAAACTCCTCCCGGATTCAGACCGCCGGTCACCCCGCAGGTCGCCACGACAACCCCATTCGCCATGAAGTCGCCCAGCCAGTTTCGGGCGCCACCGCCCCCGCCCATCGACTCGAAGGAATACGCCGAGGAGATCGCCTATGTCGCCAAGGTCGGCGGCCGCGATGGCGCAGAGCGCTCGGAGTATGAAACGCTCTCCACCCCCTTTTGGGCCGACGATCTAGGCACCGCGACGCCCGCTGGACATTGGAATGTCATCGCGCAGGACCTCGCGCTCCGCCAGCAGCTCGATGTCGCGGCGTGCGCTCGGCTCTTTGCCTTGCTCAACATCGCCTGCGCCGACGCCGCCATTTCCTGCTGGGACACCAAGTATTTCTATCGCACCTGGCGTCCGGAGACCGCCATCCGCGAGGCGGACCCGAAGGCCTTCCCCCTGGTCGTACGAAACCCCAATTTCATCCCCAACATGGCGGCACCGGCCCACCCTGATTATACGTCGGGCCACAGCACGTTCACCGGTGCGGCCACGCGGCTGCTTGCGCGCTGGTTTGGGACCGACGACATGGAGTTCACCACCACGTCCGACGGACTGCCCGGCGCGGTGCGCTCCTTCAAAAAACTCTCCGCCGCCTGCGACGAGGTCGGAATGAGCCGGGTCTTTGGCGGGATTCACACCATGTCCGCCAACCTCGCTGGCCAGCGAGCAGGCATCGCAATCGCCGATTGGACCTTCGAAACTTGCCTGCAACCGCGGCTCCCGCCCACCGTGCCATGAGTCCGGGGTGGCGGATCTCTTTCCCTGCGGTGCTTCGCGCAGTCGCGTTGGCGATCTCTCTCGCAAGCACCTCCCTCGCCAACGATGTTATCCGGGTGCCGCTGGCCCCGCCCAGCCTCGCTCCCGCCGGCGGCAAGCCGTTCACCCGCCTCACTGGCGAGGTGACGGGTGTGACCACCCCGAATGTTTTCAATGACCCGCGCATGTGGGCCGACCGCTTCCGGGAACTGACTTTGGGCGCGGTGGAGACCGGCGTCGCGATCGCCGATTTCGACCTCGACGGTCGGCCCGACATTTTCGCGATTTCCAAGAACGGTCCGTGCTCCCTCTACCGCCAGGTTGCACCGTGGAAGTTCCAAGACGTCGCCCTGGCCGCCGGGGTCGCCTGCGCGGAACCCGGATCCAGCAAAACAGGCGCCACCGTGGTCGACATCAACCAGGACGGCTGGCCCGACCTGTATGTCTGCGTTTACGACGCCCCGAACCGGCTCTTCATCAACAATCGCGATCTCACCTTCACCGAGAGCGCCGCCGCCTACGGGCTCGCCATCCACGACGCCTCCGTACATGCGGTCTTCGCCGACTACGATCGCGACGGGCACCTCGACTGCTACGTCGTCACCAACATCCTCGACTTCAGCAAGTCTCCACAGGGACGGCGGGACTATTTGCTGCGCAACCGGGGCGATGGATCGTTCACCGACGTCACGGTCGCCGCCGGCATCTGGGGCCTGACCCAGGGCCATACCGCCCTGTGGTTCGACAGCAATCATGACGGGTGGCCGGACCTTTACGTCGCCAACGATTTCGAGACGCCGGACCGGTTCTACCTGAACCGGGGCGATGGCACGTTCGCCGACGTCGTCGACGAGCGGCTGCCGCACGTGACTTATTTCTCCATGGGCGCCGATGCCGGCGACCTCAACAACGACGGACGCGTCGATTTCTTCATCACCGACATGCGCGATCGCAACCACCGTGAGTTCATGACCGGCATGGAGGAGATCGGTCGGGGACTCTGGGAATTGGAACGTGTGAGCGAGTTGATTCCCCAATACATGTGGAACGCCGTCTACCTGAACACGGGCACCGACCGTTTCGCCGAGGCGGCGCATCTCACCGGCATGGAGGCCACCGGCTGGACGTGGTCGGCCCGGCTTGCCGATCTCGACAACGACGGTCACACCGACGCCTTCCTCACCGCCGGCATGATCCGGAACTTCATCGACGCCGATCTCGTCGACCGGCAAAATGTCGCCCCTTCCCTCGCCGCCCGCGCCGCGGTCTGGAAACATGCAGCCCCTCGACAGGAGGACACTCTCGCTTTCCGGAATCTGGGCGACCTGCGTTTTGCCAATGTCTCCACGGAGTGGGGTCTCAATGAAGTCACCGTCGCCTTCGGCTGCGCTCTCGCCGATCTCGATGGTGACGGCGACCTCGATCTTGTTTACGGCAATTTCAACGCTCCGCCAACCCTCGTGCGAAATGACACCACCGGCGGACACCGGTGTCTGGTCCGTCTCGCCGGGCAGGCGCCCAATCGCGATGCCATCGGCGCCGAGGTCCGGATCAAGACAGCCACCGGCGAATACATGCGGCAGGTCTTCACCGAACGGGGAATCGCATCGAGCGAACCGGCGACGCTCCACTTCGGATTGGGCCGTGACGATCGCATCCAGACGCTCACCGTTCGCTGGCCCCGGGGCGGCGTCCAAGTCTGGCACGACCTGCCCGCCGACCACCTTCTGACGGTCACGGAAGCCGCGACGCCCGCAACCCGCCCTCCGCCGGCGCAGTTTCACTCCCTTCCTTCCCCCGACGCCCTGCTCGTCGAGGCAAGCTCCATGGCCGGTCTGACGCACGTAGCCTCGCCGCGCCCATTCGACGAGTTTTTACGGCAGCGATTGCTCCCGCGCAGACTCAACGGACAGGGGCCGGCCCTGGCCTCGGCCGATGTCAATGGAGACGGAATGAACGATCTCTTTGTCACTGGAGCCGCCGGCCAATTCGGACGCCTGTTCCTCGCTCGGTCGGATGGCTCCTTTGTTCCCGCGCCAGCCCAACCTTGGTCGGAGGCGATGGAGTCGGACGATGTCGGAGCCACCTTTCTCGACGTGAATTCGGACGGCCATCCCGATCTTTTTGTCGCCGCGGGAGGGGTGCAACATGACGAAGGAAGCACCGCCTTGCACGACCGCCTATACCTGAATGACGGAACCGGCGCCTTTCGCCTTGCTCCCCCCGGCGTGCTGCCGGCCGATGGGACCAGCACGACCGCCGCCGCAGCGGCCGACTTCAATCACGACGGCCGCGTGGATTTGTTTGTCGGAGGAAGAGTCGTACCGGGACGATACCCCGACGCTCCTCGCAGTTTCCTCTATCGCAATGACCGTGGCACCTTGATTGACGTCACCGAGGACATCGCCCCGGGACTACGCAACCTCGGGCTGGTCACCGCGGCGACGTGGAGCGACCTCGACGCAGATGGTCGGACCGACCTGCTCATCGCACAGGAGTGGGGTCCGCTGGTGGTCTTTCACAATACAGGCCAGCAACTGCAGCAGCGACCGGTCTCGTCCCTGTCCGGCTGGTGGAGTGCGCTCGCTGTCGCCGACCTGAACGGCGACGGCCGGCTCGATGTCGTCGCCGGCAACACCGGTTTGAACACGAAGTACCAGGCCAGCCCCGACGAACCCGCCCTCCTCTACGCCGGGGACTTCGACGGCACCGGCAAGACGCATCTGCTCGAGGCGTACTACGAGCAGGGACGGCCGTTGCCCGTGCGGGGCCGCAGCAAGCTGGCCTATGCGTTTCCCTGGCTGCCCCGGAAGTTTCCCACTTACCGGGCGTTTGCCGAGGCCAGCCTGCCCGAGCTCTTCGGTCCGGAACGCCTGCAGCGCGTCCGGCGTTATGCTGCCACGGAACTCGGGAGCGGGGTCTTTTTTCAACAAGCCGACGGTTCCTTCCAGTTTCAACGCCTGCCCTCGGAGGCTCAGCTCGCCCCGATTCACGCCATCGTCGTGGCCGACTTCGACCGCGACCAGCACCTCGATCTGCTCTGCGTCGGGAACCATTTCGGCCCCGAACCCACCACCGGCCGCTTTGACGGGGGCGTGGGATTGGTCCTGAGCGGCGATGGCCGCGGCGGTTTCAAGGCCCTCGCGGCCGTGGAATCCGGCCTGCTCGTCACGGGCGAGGCGCGGTCTGCGGTCATGATCGAAGGCAAGGTCCGTTCGGTGGCGGTCGCCCGCAGTGAGGGGCCGCTCTTGCTCTTTCGATTGCGAAAGTGACAGGAGGTGGCGGAAGGCGAGAATGCTGTCGCCCCGGGTGCGCTCTCTCCTAGTCTCCGGCTCGCTCCATGATGCGCCTAACCTTGATCTTCACCACGCTGCTGGCGGTAGCCCCGAGCCTGGGTTGGAGTCAAACCGAGCGGACGGGCCTGCAAAGCTCGCCTTCGAGTTGGGTTCGCGCCCAAACCACGTCGCCGGTGCGGTGGCTACCCTGGTCCGAGGCGGCGCTGGAACTGGCCCGGAGTTCCCGGCGGCCGATCTACGTTCTCGTGGGCTCGGAGCTGAACGAGTTTACCCGCGCCACCTTGCGCGAGACGTTTTCCCGTCCGGAAACCGCCGCCTGGATGAACGAACAGTTCGTCTGCCTCCTCGTCGACGCGGAGGCGCAACCGGAGCTGGCCGCCTATGCCCAACACTTCATCCAATCCGCCCGGCAGTTGCGCGGCTGGCCGGTTCACCTCTGGCTGACGCCAGACCTCCAGGTGTACGAAGGATCCAACTACTTGCCTCCGTCCGAAGAGTGGGGCAAACCCGGCTTTCTCAAGACCGCCCGCCAGGCGCTGGAGTCGTGGACGCAGAATCCGGAGCGGGCGCGGACGATGGCGGCCGAGGCGAAAGCGATGCTGACTCTTCCGCCCCTCGATCCCGCGGGCACTCCGGTGCCGACGCTCCTTGCGCGATCAACCGAGGCCTGGATATCATCGGTTGATCCGGTCAACGGCGGATTTGGATCGGCTCCCAAGCTGCCGGAACCCGAAGTGATCCAGTTCCTGCTTCGCGGGGATCCCGTGGCCCGCGCCGCCAGCGTCGACGCCGCGCTCGCCGTCGTGCGGAAGGGCGCACGTGACGCACGCTCCGGCGGTTTCTTCCGTCGCACCTTGGATGCCGAGTGGACGGAACCCTACCGCCAAATGACGTTGCTGGATCAAGCACGGATCGCGTTGGCCCTGCTGGAGGCGAATCGTTCGACCCCGACTCCGGCCTTGCGCGACGCGGCCGGCGCGGCCCTTGATTTTGCGTGGCGGGACCTCCGCCGTCCCGATGGCACGCTGGCCACCGCACTCGATGGCACCGCGACCTTGGACGCTGGCCGCTCTCACTCGCTCGTCCCATCCGGCGCCGCGTCCATCGCGGCCCACGCTTGGTTCCTCTGCGCCCTGACCGAGGCGCAGAACAGCGGAGCGACCCACGTGGGACCCCTGATCGCCGCCTTGCGGGAGCTCTTGCTCACCCAAATCCGCCCGAACGAGGCATGGCTTCCGCACCAGCCCGGTTCGCCGGTTGAAGGCACCGCCACCGATTATCTTGCCCTCGCCTACGCTCTCCGCCGCACCGGCTCAAGCCAGCCATCGGACCTGCCGAACCGCCTCATTCATCGGGCCTGCACCCGCTTCTTTGACTCGTCGCAAGGGTGCTTCGTGGCATCTCCACCCCATCCGTCCGCCGGGATTGACGTCCGTGTTCCCCTGGGTGGGGAGTCGCCTACCGCAGAACGACTGGCGATACTCCTCGGCGTCGACCGGACTCTCACCGCTGCGGTCGCACGGAGCCTTGCAGCCGCAATCGAGCACGATCCGCAACCGTCCGGCGAAGCCCTGCTCACCTTGTGGTCCTTGTCCCACCCTTCCCCGGAAGGAGATTGATCTCGTTGCTCGCGGCTAGGGGGTGGCGAATACGATCCGCAGGGTTCCTCCGGACCATCCCTCGGGCAAACGGACACCACCTCCGGATTCCACGTTCACCTCCCGGCCATCGAGGAACGCCGAGGCGATGGCGCCCGAACCTGACACGACCAGATGAATCCACTGATCGCGAAAGCGAAGGTCTGCCACGCAGGGAGGCTGACCTGGAAAGGGTGCCGGCTTCACGATCAACTGCCGACCCTCAAAGCGCACCCCGAGCAGGTGTCGCACCACGAACACGCCGATCTCGGCCGAGCTCCAGGGCAGAATGCCCGCCGTGGGTGCCTGGGACCGGGCGATCGGGATCTCCTCAAACCACGCACCGGTGCGACCGCCCGGAACCGCGTGGAGCCAGTCGAGCGTGCGACGGCTGCGATCAAGGAAGCCGGCATCGTGCTGGGCGCGCAGAATGAAGCCACTGGCAAATGTCCAGGGGCCAGGTTGGTCGCACTGGCCGCTTGAGTGGTAGCGTTCGTAACCACCGCCCCACCACCGGGCCTCCCAAAGTCCTTCCATCGCATCCACCGTGGCTCGACCCAGACTGGAATCCGGTGCCACCACGCCCAACAAGAGGGGTAGCATCGTGGATGCGTCGGGTTCGAGGAGATTGACGCGCTCGGTTTTCAAGGGAACATCCGCCGCCGACGCCGGAAAATGCACGGTGATCGCACGTTCACCCGCCAGTGTGCGACGCTTGATCAGCCGGCCCTGATCGACCAGCGCCACTCGTGGATGGCGCAACACGGCTTCTTCCATGCGATCCGCCTCCGCGCGCCAGGTGGGTGCGCGCTCCGCCGCAGAGAGCTCTGTGCCGAGATCAGCCGCCGCGCGCAGCCCGGCAATGACATAGGCCTGATACGCCAGTTCATAACCATCCTCAAGGGTGCGCTCCCAAAACTCCCGGCGATTGTGCACCAATCCTCCTTCGCCTCGAAAGGCGGCCCGGAGGGGGCGTTCAACCAGTGACACCAGTCTCTCCCGATGCTCCCGCAGAAGTGAGGCATCGCCGGTCCAGTCCCGATAGGCTTTCAACGCCAGCATCAGTTCACCCATCTGGTCGAATTGCTCGCGATCCGGATCCTCAAACCGGCCGGCAATCATCGTGTTTCCCTCGGCGGAAACCATGAAAGTCAGCACGTGGGAGAGAGCCTGGCGCGCGAGTTCAAAGTGCCCGGTGTGGAGCAGGCCCAGGACGGTGTTGGAGGTGTCGCGCACCCACTGGGCCCCGTATTCAAACATGCCGGCATCCATCACCCCGGTCTCCGCCACCATCGACGGCAGTCCGACCCGGACGCGATCAAACAGGTCGGCCACGACGCGGTCGTCGGTCTGCAGCCGGGACGCCATCCGCCACCGCTGTTGTGTCCGCTCCATGGCCACACTCAGAAAGTCCGGGGCCAGCATCCGGACCGTTCGTTCTGCATTGGGACGAGTACGCCCCGCGGTCGTCTGGCCATCAAAATCGAGCCCAATCAGCGAAGGAACCGTCGCGGTTTCACCGGGTTGCAACGAGATCGCCACCACCTCGGCTCGATCTTCCCGCGTACGCACCTCGCCGGGTCCGTCCAGGACCTGCAGCCACAGGCGTTCGCCCCCCGGCAGGCGGCGCGACACCGTGCGAGGATCCTCCCGCTGGCCGGCCGAGGGCAGGAGGAAACGAACCTCGATCGTTTCGGGGCCGCCTAGGTTCTTCGCGGTCAGTTCGACCCATCGCAGAAAACATCCCTCCCCGTCCAAGGCGACCAAGCGCTCCGTCACCTGGACTCCTCCCGCCCACCACTGGGCTTCAACCGCGGGCATGCCCTGCCACCACACCCACCGTGTCCTGGTCTGATGACCCCACGGGGTGAACGCATGCCCGCCAAGGACGACCTCCAATCCGCTGCGCACAAAACCCGCACCCGACTCAAAGTTGTACGCCCGTTCCTTGCGCCCGGTCTGCCGGTTGTTCTCCGCGTCAAAGAGGAGATAGAGAAAGGCCGGCGTCGGATCCGATTGATCCGCTTGCACGATCATCTTCGCGCGTCCACTCCGCAGGACGAAATACTCCCGGCCGGCGACGAACGAACGTTTGAGCCACGCCTCCCTCCCGGAATCCAGGGTGGGAGCCGCTTCGGTCGCCCTGAGCCGTCCTTCGCCGCCTAGCAACGCGATCACCATCCCCAGCGCGAGCCACCACCTTCCCAAACCCTGGCCGCGGCGGACCGCGGGGGCTCCATCGAGGATTGGCTCCCTCTTCATGGTGTCGGCTCTCCCGACGCCGCAAGCATGCCATCGGGTCCGAGTTGGGTGGGCCGACCGGCCTCAAGCACCACAAAGTGTGGGCTGTCCCACGGCCCGGAAAGGAGGGTTCGTAGCCAGCGATCATCGCCCCGGATCTTTTCGAAGCGCCAGCCGAGGTGCCGCGCGCACGAGCGACAGTAGTCCTCGCCCGTAGTGTCGTCCGTCACATCAATGTAGGCGGCACAACCATGGTGGGCGTAGGTTTCGCGATCCGCCGCGATCATGTCCTCCACCACCTCGGGATCGTCGGGATACCGCTGCTGGTAATGAGCGCGGATGCTGGCGTCGCGATCCGGTCCCGGGACCCGCCGGCCTCGGATCCAGCCCGGGCTGTAGAAATAGACCCCGGGATTCTCGGCCAGGTAGCGTTCATAGGCGGATCGGTCGCCAAAGAGAACGGAGATGCAATCATGCGCTCGCGGCAGCACGAGCCGACAACGGCGTGTCCGAATTCCAATGACACCGTTGCCGCAAAGACCATACGCGAGCAGGATCGTGGTGACAGCAGGGTCCGATTCGATGCGATCAATCGCCTCCTGAATCGCCTTCTTCATGCGATCGGCGTGGTCGTGCAATCCCATCTCCAACCACTCCACCCGCGACGGCGGCGACCCGGCGCCTCCGGCCAGCAACGAAGCCAGCTCGTTCTGGAACACATCGCAAGCCACGAGGGCGGTGGAGGCATTCATGACGGGGGTTCCATGGGGACGATCGGAGCGCACAACGTACGCAGATTGACCAAAGGGGTTCCCGAGGGCACCTCGCACCCGGCACAGACCATGAAACGTGCACCCGACGCGCGCTGGCAGCGGAGCACGGTGTCCCTGACCTGGCCGCTGCCACCAAAGCGCAGCACCGACACCGGATCGAGGTTGCCGGCCAGCACGACGGAGGACGGAAAAATCGACCGGGCGGCCTCCATGTCCACGACATGGTCGCAATCGAGGATATCGAGCGGCAGGTCCTTCAATTTCGACCACAGGTGGCGGGTCGGACCGCAAATATGGAGCCGTACGCGCGCTCCTGCCTCCTTGATTGCCCGCATCAATCGCAGCTGGCGCGGCCAGATGGTTTCGGCGTGCACCGGTCCACTGATCTGGCTGCAAACCGCATCACCGACCCCAATGGTGTCCGCCCCGGCCTCGATCTGCGCTCGGGCGAACCGGATGGACGTCTCGGTGCACAGGTCCATCAGGTCACCGGCCCAGGCTGGCTCCTCGAGAAGGTCGACCAGAAACTCCGACATCCCCCGAAGATCGGCTGCCAGCGCCGCCGGGCCCTCCACCCAGCCCAGGATGCTATACTGCGAACCGGCGCGCTGGCGGAACAAGCGAACAGCCTCCACGCGATCGCGCATGCGTGTCGCGGTCAGAGGATCGGGCACCGCGATCCGCGTCGTGAACGGATCCCCGGGCGAGAGATCGGCGAACGGAGGGCGTACGCACTCGGGCACGCCATCCCGGTGGTAGCGGATCTCCGCGCCAAAGCCCGAGGTCTCCCGATAGGGGTCGGAGATGGTGCTGACCTGGTCGAGTCCAAAGTCCTCGGCGCAGCGCAGGTTCGCTTCGACGAGCACGCGGTGATCCGCCGCGAATTCACCGTAGTTGCTACCGATATACTCCGCCGCAAATTGCATGAGGATCGGAATGCGCGGCACCAGATCGGGCCTCCGGCCCGAGAGGACGGCTTCATAGCGTTCGCGGGGAGTCATGGGGAAGGACCGCCGGTGGGTGCGCCTCGCTCCGCCTCGCGACTACAGCACGCGCGCCCCGTGTTGATGCACGGTTTCGATCAAGGCGAACACATTGTCGAGCGGGGTGCCGGCCTGGACGAAGTGACAGGATGAACAGATATAGCCTCCGTTTCGTCCCAAGGTTTCAAGACAGCGCTTCACTTCTTCCCGTACGTCGTCGGGCGTGCCAAATGGGATGATCGACTGATTCTCGACCCCACCATGAAAAATCACACGGTCGCCAAACGCATCTTTCAGGCGACTGCGATCCATGCCCTTGCACACATGCTGAATCGGATTGAGCACGTCGATGCCCGCGTCGAGCAGGGACGGCACGAGGTCGAAGGCCGCCCCATCAGTGTGGTACAGGACCTTCGTCCCATGGCGGTGCACGAGGTCGCACCAGTGCCGCAGTCGCGCGTCAAACAGCCGCCGCCAGGTGGGCAGTGAAATCAGCATGCCTTCCTGCGATGCCATGTCATCGCTGATGAACACCAGGTCCAGCAGGCCAGCCGCCTCACGCAGGAGTCGGTCGAGAATTGTGGTCTGAATCTGTTGGATGCGATCAAGCGCCGGTTCGAGGAAGTCGGGTGCATCGATGAGGTCCATCATCGCATTCTCCAATCCGCGCAGCTGACAGTAGATCTCGAACACGGATATCCACGGCCCGATCGTGGAAAAGCCAAACTCCCGGGCGCGCCGGGCAAGGGCCAGCGAACCGGCATAGTCGATCCGGTTCGGATCCGGCCAGCGGTCATAGGCCTCAAGCTGGGACCAGTCCGTCATCTCCGCGAAGGGCGGATTCATGAACTCCTGGTACGTGGCCTGGCCGGCCAGGACCGTCCGTGTGTCCACCCCCCACAACGTGCGGCCGGTCCCCTTTTCCGAGTCAACGTCTTCACTGCCGAATCCCGGGAAAACCATCACGATCTTGTCGAGTCCCAGCTTGCGGTAGACTTCGAGTTCGTCGTCACAGCGGAAATGGCGCTTCGCATCGGCCAACACCTCGGGGGAAAGCCAGATGTCGACCGGAATCCGATCGAGCGAACGGCGATTGAGGGCAGCAAGGATACGGTCTCGGGGCGTCATGAATGAGGGGAAACCTACGGCGGTTCAGGTTTGGACTTCAGGGTAACCGGACCTGCTCACCCCGTCTCGCCATTGCCTGCGAAAAGCCGGTCACCTTTTGCCTCACCGGCAGCTCTTGTCGTCGACCTCACCACGCCACCACGATACCGATCCCGGCGAGACTTCGGGGCGATCCAGGGTCTCGGCTTGCCCTGTGCCGACTGGGACCGTCACAGTCGCCCCTGCCCCAGCCCACGTCCGCTCCTGTGACCGGTGTCAACCCAGCCGCCGATGCTGCAATTTCCTGGATCGTTTACCGTGATCTCCGACGAGGTCTCTCAAGATCTCGCACAGGTCATCGCGTTCGTCCGTCGACGAGGTCTGGCCGGCATCGAACTCCGGAGCATGTTTGGACGATCGTTTCGCGAACTCACCACGGATGACATTCACCAAATCAAGGCCCAGGTGGTCGACGCGGGGTTGGCGGTCTTTGGCTGTGCCACACCCGTGTTCAAATGCGGTCTCGAAGACACGACCGCGCACCGCGAACACCGCGAACTTTTCCGCCGGAGCGTGGACGTGGCCGTGACCCTGGGATGCCCACTTCTGCGGGTTTTTACCTTTCTCCGCAAAGCGTCGCCCGCAACCAACGACGATATGATTCGCATCGCCGAGCACCTGACTTCACTGCTCGATCTTCTGCCGAAGGGACTCCGACTCGGGGTGGAAAACGAAGCGTCCTGCCTGGTGGGCACAGGCGCGGAGTCCATCGCTTTGTTGTCCCAACTTCCAGATCCACGTTTCGGCCTCATCTGGGATCCCTGCAACGTGCTCTACATTCCGGAGTATCCAGGACCAGCCACCGAGGGGTTCGAGCGTCTCGCGGCGCGTATCGTCCATATCCATGCCAAAGATGCGGCCCGGACGAGTACCGGAGCCGAGGCCCGCTGCATGGGAGATGGCGACGTCGGCTGGGCCCGGCACTTTCAAGCTCTGCGCGAGGCCGGTTACCGAGGGCTTGTCTCGCTTGAGACCCATTGGCGCCGCCAGGCTCTCGACCGGAACACCCTGCACCTGCCAGGAGGCTACGCGTTCTCGTTTGGCGGAGAGGAAGCCAGCGAACGTTGCTTTGACGTTTTGCAGCACCTCTTCGCCGACGATATCCGCACGTCGTAGACTCGCCCGGGCGCGGCCAGGGAGGTTCACGCTTGTCCCAAGGTCACTCCACTCCAGCCTCACGTCCATGAAAGCACTGGTCAAGTTTCAGCCAGGCCCCGGACACGTTGAACTACGGGATGTACCGGAGCCGACTCCGGCCGAACATCAGGTGAAACTGGAGGTCACCGCCTGCGGCATCTGCGGCACCGACCTGCACGTCCTGCATGACACCTTCCGCAACTTCCCACCCGTCATCCTGGGCCACGAGTTCGTTGGTCGGGTGGTCGAGGAAGGTGCCGCGGTCAGCGGAACGGTCGATCGCTCCGGGCGGTATGCCGTGCTCGGCGCCACCGCAGTGCGCTGTGGCCGCTGCCGCTGGTGTTTGAGCGGCGACTTCATGCTCTGCGCCGAGCGCCGGGGCATGGGCCACGGCGTCAGCGGAGCCTTCACCCGCTACACCTGCGTTCGCCCCGACCAACTGTTCCGCCTCGACGACTCGATTCCCGAGGAGGAGGGAGCCCTGGTGGAACCCTTGGCCGCCGCCGTCCATGCCGTGGGCGAAATCACCGAAGTGCGTCCGGGTGACATCGCACTCGTCTCGGGTCCGGGACCTATCGGATTGCTTTGTCTGCTCGTGCTCCAGCATCACGGCATCCGGACCCTGGTCGCCGGCACCCGCGTCGACAGCGCTCGGCTAGCGCTGGCCCGCTCCCTCGGAGCCTGGCGGACAATCGACGTCCAGTCGGAGTCGCTGGCCGAGGTGGTGCGCGAGACCACGGGGGGCGGCGGGGTCGATGTCGCCTTCGAGGTGGCCGGCGTCGAGGCCTCGGCGCGAGCGTGCCTCGAGTCCCTCCGGCCCCTGGGCAGCTATACGCAGGTGGGGCACTTTGGCCGCGAGATCACGGTGCCGTTCGACCGTATTGGCTTCAAACAGCTGCGCGTGGCCGGATCGGTCGGCTACACGATCGCCACCTGGGTGCGCACCCTGAAGCTCTTGAGCGAAGGCCTGCGACCGTCGCGCATTGTCACCCATCGTTTTCGTCTCGAGGACTGGCAAACCGCGTTCGAACTCTTCGAACGCAAGGACGCCACCAAGGTACTCCTGCGACCCTGAGTCCGCCGCACCGTTGCCACCCCCTTCGATCAAAGCCGCTTGGTTGCCTCTTCCCTCCTCGTCGTGAACTCCATCCAAGGTCCCGGCCTGTTCCTCGCCCAGTTCATTCGCGAGCACCCGCCTTACCATTCACTCGACACGATCTGCCAATGGACCGCCTCCCTGGGTTATCGCGGCGTCCAGATGCCCGCCTGGGACCACCGCTTCATTGACATTGCGCGCGCAGCGGAATCCCAGGCCTACTGCGATGACTGGCTCGCGATCCTCGACCGACATGGCCTGCGCCTGACGGAAGTGAATGCCGGCCTCGCCGGTCAGGTCATGGGAATTCATCCTGCCTACGAAGTGGCCTTTCAGGCCTTCTACCCTCCGGGACTGAACGATCAGGGCCGGGTTGATTGGGCCACAGCGCAGCTGCGGCTTTCCCTGCGCGCCGCCGCCCGTCTTGGAACGTCCTGCGTGCCTGTGCTCTCCGGCGGGCTGGCGTGGCACCTGGCCTACCCGTGGCCGCAACGTCCCGCGGGCCTGATCGAGGAAGCCTTCCGGGAGCTGGCCCGGCGCTGGCGTCCTTTGCTCGACTACGCCCACGAGCTTGGACTGTCCTTCGGCTACGAATTGCACCCTGGGTCCGATCTGTTCGACGGCTGCACGTTTGAGCGATTTCTCGCTGCCGTGGGCGATCATCCGGCCGCCGCGATCAACTACGATCCCAGTCACTTCCTGCTCCAGCAGCTCGACTATTGCGACTTCATCCGTCGGTACGGCGCCCGCATCAAGGGCTTTCACGTCAAGGACGCCGAGTTTCGTCCGGACGGCCGTTGTGGGGTCTATGGCGGATACGAACCGTGGGCCACGCGCGCGGGTCGCTTCCGTTCCCCGGGGGATGGACAGGTCGACTTCAAGCGGGTCTTTACCCTTCTCACGGAGGCCGGCTATCGAGGCTGGGCGGTCATGGAGTGGGAGTGTGCCGTAAAATCCCCTGAACAGGGTGCGCGCGAGGGCGCGGCGTTCATCACCCGGCATCTGATCGAGGCCTCCGCGGTGGCATTCGACGACTTCGCGGGCGGGAATCAGGATGCCGGGGTCAATCGACGGATCCTGGGTCTGCCCTGACGTCTTCCCCCCGCACGAGCAGGCGTCGGCACTCGCCGCCCGGGTGCGAGGGCCCGGCGCCGGCGACACGATCCGCGGCTAGGCCGGCCCACCGGACGTGAGGCAGGACTCGAGCGGAGGCTTTGACGCAGTGGAAGCAATCGCACCCGGCAGGTGGCGCTGCGCCAATTGCCGCAGCTGGCCGAACTGAGCGTTCATCGCCTCGCGCATGATGATGACATCCGCCGCGTTGATCAGCCAGTTCATGCCCGCTGCCAGGTATCGCTCCAACACGTCCCCGGGCAGCCGGAGCAGCTGAAAGTGGAGTCCCACACCGATCGACCTCGCCCGGCAGCGGCGGATGATCGACTCAACCGCGGCCACAAATCGGGGATGTGTATACTCCGTCGGAATGCCCATCGACGTGGTGATGTCGTGTGGTCCGAGAAAGACCGCATCGACGCCAGGCACGGCGAGCAGCTCGTCCAGCCGCTCGATCGCCGGCACGCTTTCCACCCCGATGATCACGTACTTGTCGCGATTGAAGGTCTCCAGGTAACGCGCGGTGGCCTCAGGCAAAGCGACCCCCTCCTCCATCCATGCGCGCAACATCTCGCCCTTGATGGGCCGGTACTTCACCGCCCCGACAATCCGGCGCACCTCCTCCACGGTCTCCACATAGGGCACGACGATGCCCTCGGCGCCGCCGTCAAGCATGGTGGCGATACTCACGGCGTCGGGGGACGGAACCCGTACGATGGGGGAAATCCCTTTCGCGGCATAGTACTGGCACATCATGCCCACCTCGGTCCGTCCCAGGGGTATGTGCTCCGTGCAGATGAAGGCGAAGTCCATCGCCATCTCTGCGGTCAGCGCGGCCGAGGTCGGGTTCATCAGGCTCAAGATGTGCGTCCCCACCACGCATCTGCCCTGCCGCAGGTTCTCTTTGACTTGGAATCCGGTCATGGTGAACGGCGTATCCCGGACCCGCGGAGTGTGTTCGCGGCGATCCAAGCTTTGGCCAAACGAGGGTCGCCCCACCCTCCCCCGACATCAATCACACTCTACTGGTTTGAACACCTGACCGGAGGCCGCCCGCCGCCGATGGAGGTCACATATGCTCCTCGTAGGTGACTTCGATCAGGGCGGCAAACGCCTTCTTCTTGGCGCTGCCCTGGAAACGAATGCTGTGCGTCAGTTCATCGAAGACGTAACCATTGGTTGGATCCGGGGCCACCTCCTGTCCATCGACGAGGACGCGAAGACTCTTCTTGTAGAGGGTGGCGGTGCCCTGGAGCGGATCAAGCGCGACCGCCACGGTGTCGGCGATGCGATCGCCCAGCGCGGCCAGGGGAGCGGAAAAGTCGGATTCGATGTTCAAAATCGTGCCGCCCGTGAGTTCGGCTGCGCGGCGGTGCGAGACATTGTTCGGCGCGACCACGGCGTGCATCTCGAGCTTTCCGCGCTTGTTGCCCTTGGCGATGATGAAGGGGCGGAGCACCCAATAGTTGATGTAGCCGTCGAGCGTCTGCCGGGTGGACGGATTGCGAGCATTGGCTTGGGCGAGCAGGTCGGGCAGCTTCCCGTTCTCGATCCACTCCGCCTGACGGGTTCCGTTCTTCTGCTCCTTCCAGGTGGCCATGCGCGTCTCCTCCTCGTCCATGAAAAACACCACGATTGTGGTGGCCTCGGGGCGAAGGAAGGTGTGCTGCTTGTTGTAGTAGCCCGCGACAAAGTTGTACACGGACGTGAACGCGGTGCGGTTGCTGTCACCATTCGTCCCCACCTTCACGAGCTCAGCAAAGATGCGGTCGGGCGTCTGGGGCGTGACCCAGGGTTGAGGCAAGACCGGAAGCGTCACCAGCGTGCCATTGCTCGCGACGCGCTTGGTCGCCTGCTTCGGGCGGTCGCGGCGATCGAGCACCGGGTTGCCCGACGGGTCGAGTTGCACCGAGCGCACCTCCTTGAAGTGCTGCTGGTCACCGGATCGCCGGCCCGGGTCGGAGTTCACGAAGTCGGTCGTCAAAACCCCGATACGGTAATCGAGATCGCGGGTGTGAAAGAGGTTTCGAAAACGGTTCAGGTTTTCCGCAATGCGGGCCTGGTGCGCTGCCATGGACGGCGAATTGTTGATGACGAAGACCAGATCGACCTCCCGGCTGCGGGAGCGATCCACCGCCACGCGCTTCGCCGTGCGAATCGGCTCGACCTTGACCACGACGGCGTTGTCCACACCGAGGTGCGTATTGTTTTCGTCGATGGTGTAGTACTTGAACCGGTCCTCTCCGATGAAACCCGGGTTGGGCGCGTAGGTGAGCTGCCCGGTGGATCGATCGAGCTTGGCGGTCCCATTCTGCGGCTTCGCCTTTTCGTCCAGTACGTACGCCACCTTGGGGGACGCGATACCGACCCGGTCGGCCGCGGCCATAAAGTCCTCATGACTGGGGAGCTTGTAGGAAACGAGCAGGTTTGGCCGCGTCGTCAGGGTCACGCTACTCACATTGAGAAACCGCTCACGCTCCGCGCTGACCTCGAATTGCTGCAGTTCCACCGCCGGAGGTGGCTTGACCGTGATCACCACCCGGTTCTTGAACACCAGACCGGTCGTTTCGTTGCGCACGGTGTAGCTGAAGGAGTCCTCTCCGGCGAAGTCTTCTTGCGGACGGTACGCGAAGTAACCGAGACGCGAGGTGGTGGTCTTGAAGAAGTCCGCCTCATCATCGCCTCCCGCCAGGCCTACCCGGCCGTGAATCGGCTCGACCGTGATGGTGTAAATCAGGTCCGTCCGCGAATCCGCACTCAGAATTTCTGCAGCCACTGCGAGCTGCCCATGCACCCCCGCGCCCGCCGTCTCGATCGTCATGGGTTGGGTCGAAGTGATGACTTCGTTTCCCTCCCGCACAGACCTGTTGGCGGCAGAGGTTTCCTCCTTGGAACGGACAACATCCGCGGACAAGGCGGAAACCATCCAGAACATCCCCGTCAGGCAGAGTAAACGCACCCAGAGGCGCATGGGGGATTCGGGGCTCAAGGCAGGGAGGGCGATGAAGCGCATAGAGGACATCCGTCACGCGAGAAGTCGCTTGGTTCCGCCCATCCACGATTCGGTTCGTGGAGCGGCTTCCTTACGTTGCACAGGCTCGGGATGACCCGAGCACACCCGGCCGCCCCCCAGCTCGCAAGTCTTATCCATTTAGGCAGTTAGACAGGATTGGATGTGCGTACCGTTGCGGAGAGCCCGCCGCGAAAGAATCGTCGCTCCTCGGCGCAAGGTCGCTTCGACCGGACTTCCGTTCACACCGACACCTTGCCGCTGATCGCATAGCCACGGCGGACGAGCCACCACGCCACGCGCCGTGCCCTCGCCTCTCCATCCGCCAAGAAGCCACGCTCAAAGAGATCGGCTTCCAAAGCGGCCCTCCCCCGGCTGTTGGAACACAGCTTTACGACCTCCATGGGTTCGGTGTGTTTCGTGACCTGGAACGACCACCATGGCCGCTCATTTACAATTGCAAAGCTGAAGCGAACTCCGCGGGCCGTGAAGTCGGGTGGAAAACAAGTGAGACGAAACGCATCGACGAGGCGGCCCATAGGCTGGGTATGGAACACGCCGATTGACCCCGTCGAGGCCGAAATGTGTTCACTTGAACACTCCCCTGTGACGCAGGCGTTAGTCCCTCCAAACAGAGCGGAAACGTCGCCGCCCCGCAGGCGCCCCCGTCGCGCGGAGCCGAGGGTCGGTGCTAGTGTCGGGTGGGATCGGACGGTTCAACCACCACGGGGGTACGTCGAACCTCCCGCCGGCGCGTCTTCCGCACCGGCCGCGCAACCTGCACTTGTGGATCCATCCACCGTCCCGGGAACAGCAACATGCGTGGCCACATGGGGACGCCGTGCTCGTTACTGCTGAGTTGGCTCACCACCAGGTCGACCGCATTGGCCGCCACCAAGTCGTAGGATTGATTGACCCCGCCAAATTCCGGCGCGGACGGAAGCCAGTGCAAGTTGACGATCGGGCGCGCCGCCGCCCCCTCGACGTCCAACGCCCGAAACTGTTCGATGGTGGCGTGATCGCTCATCACAAACGCATCGGGTTGGCTCTCCTTGATCCGACGCGCAACGACGCGGCGGTCTCCGGGCAGTCCGATCCACAGGAGTTGTGCCGCCGCCTCGCGATTCGGATGAAACACCGTAAACGCCGCCTCCCACGCACGACGGGCGCGCTCGTTGACCCCCGCTTCAATGATCGCCAGCGGGCGGTGGTACCCAGCCGCGGCCAGCTTCTCCAGCGTCAAGCGCATCGCCAGATAATGATGATGTCCGGCATGGTGGAGTTCCGGACTCCAGCGCGCGCTGCCAATCACGGCGGGCGCAAAGCAATCCCACTCCAAATCCAGCGCCACCTCGGCTTCATGGATCACCGGCGAGAGGAGAACCCCGACAATCCCGCGCGATTTCATCACCTGCGATAAGCGCCGGTCCGTCATGCCGCGCTCGGCAGTCCAGAATTGTTCCAACCCAAAACCCAGCGCCTCGGCCCGCGCCTTTGCTCCTTGGAACACCCGCTGGAGAAAAGGATCCTTTGCCGACTCGGCCCGCGGGGTGTGCACCCAGACAAAGGCGATGCGTTCACCCGCCGCGACCGGCCGCGATTGGCGGATGTGCGACATCAACGCGGAAAAGCGCGGGTTCGGACGGTAGCCCAGCTGTTCGGCCACCGCTTGCACCCGCTTCCGCGTTTCCGGCCGGATCTGGGGATCGCCCCGCAGCGCATAAGAAACAGTGGCCAAGCTGCAGCCAGCGGCCCGGGCGATTTGTTGCAGCGTAATCACGAAGGAAGGGAAACGTCGGCTGCGTCCACTTCATCGGCCGCTCCGACGAAAGCAACCCCTGGAAGTGAAGGGTTTCAAAAACACCGCACTGGCTTCTGGCAAGAGGTCGCCAAACGCTGACCCGACCCAACGGCCACGCCGGTCAACCACCCCCACGTCTGTCGTCGGCGATTTCGCCCTCGCTCACCCGTTCGATGACCCGTCTTTTCCCATCCGCCGCGACCACGCTCTCCTCCGCATGCGTTTGTGTGAACCGACGGAAGCGCCAACAGTCGTTCGAAGGAAATTGCGATCAGGTCCGCATAGTCGCCATCGCCAACAGAGGGATTCCGATCGATGGAAGCGGACTCACCGGTCGTTGGCCTTCGGTTTCTCGTCCCTCTGACTCTCATGCCTTCCTTCCCCTGCCTCATGGGCCTGCTGCCCATCGTCCTCGTAAGCTGCAGTCTGCCGGCGGCCGGCGCGGCGCCCGCACCTTCCGTCTCTCCTTACAACGAGGAACTGGCCCTGGTGTTTTCCGACGAGTTTGAAGGCACGCACCTCGATTCGGCCGTCTGGGCATCGCAAGCCTACGACAAGGGCCTTTCGCGCGACACTGCGCGCGGCCCGGACAACCTCGAGGTGCGCGACGGCGAGCTGCGCCTGTATGTGCGCAAAGAGGAACGTACGGTCGGCCCGCGCCGGTCGAAGTGGACCGCTGGTTTCGTCTACACGCGCGACACGATCGAGAACAACGTCCTCATCGAGGTCCGCTTCAAGCCCGGCCAGGCCACGGGCGTGAACAACGCGTTCTGGATGACGTGCATCGACGGGAAGCGCGACGGCGTGAGCGACCGCTATGAAATCGACATCGTCGAGACTCGGCAGGACGCGCGCGCCACCGGCGCGATCGGACGCGGGCACATCGCGTGGCACGACTGGAAGACGTACGCGTACGCGAAAAACGCAAAGAGCGAAAGCGACCACATTGCGCAGGGTGTCCACGTCGAGCATCCCTTCGACCACTATCAGACATGGGCGATCTGGTATGGGGAACACCAAATGATCTACTACCTCGACGGCCGCGAGGTGTGGCGCGGAGAGACCCACGCGCGTTACCGCGACCAATTCCGCACGGGCGTCGGCAAGCTGCCGCAGTGGTTTGCGAACCGGGAGAAGGAGGCGTACGGCCGGTTTGGCCAGGACGACTGGTCGTATTTTGGCGGTTACACCGGAGATCGGATGAACATCGTCTTCAGCAACCTGCCCTGGCCGGAGGCCTGGACGCCGCTGACGGATGCCGCGCATGGCACCTACATGGCGGTCGACTATGTGCGCGTCTACCGTCCGACACGTCTGCTGACGACAGACCCGGCGGAGACTCTGCTGAAGGGCGACTCAAAAACGATCGGAGCGGGAAACGAACTGAAGGTCGCCTTGCCCGGCGCCGTGCCGCTCGCGACGCGGGGGGAGTTCCCGAGCTACTTCAGCTTTCATGCGACGCTCGCCGCGGGCGCGGAGCTGGCGGCTACGTTTGGTGCGGGCGACCTGCAGATCTTCGGCGTCGGCGGCGGTGAGAAAGCCGGGTTGCGCGCGGGCTTCACCCACGACGTGCACACCGCGACTGCCTTCCCGTCCCTCCGCCGGCAGGAGCCCTGGCTCGTCGCCGGGCGTGAAATGATCTGGATCGGACGGTACACGCCTCCGCTCACCGCGGGCGGTCGTGCCACGGTGAGCCTTTGCGTGTTCGAGCCGGGCAAAGCACCGGAGCGTGAACCCTTCTTCCACGCCAACATCGACGCACAGGGCAACACCAGCGTGAACAACCACTGGCACCTCAACGCCAAGGAAGCCTCGGCTGGGACCAAAGTGCAGTGGGTGACCTTCACCAACCGCGGCGCCGCAACGCTGACAATTCGGGAGCTGAAATTCGGCCCAAACTACCGCAGCATGTTCCCATCCACCCGATGAACCGACTCTCCCTTCACCGTCCTGTCTGCGCCGGCTGGACTTTGCCGGGAAGCTAATTGCGCTTCGCCCCTGAGTAGCCGTTGAAACAACTCGCCCTCCAGCTTTATCGCTTTTTCGTCGTCGCCCTCATCGCATGGCTCCTCCGCGACGTCGCCGTGCGCCAGCGCATCCAAGGCGACTCCCCTGTCACCGCCGACGAAATCGTTTCTCTCCTGCCTGAGGCTGCCGCACTGCGTCCCGACGACTCCACGCGTGCGGGGCTCTTCGTCCTCGACCGCAAGGGACGGGAACTCGGCTACGTGGTCCGCACCCAGCCCGCCTGCCGCGATCTGCTCGGTTACGCCGGCACCACCGACGCGCTCGTCGTGCTCGACCGTGACTGGAAAATTCTCGGTCTCAAGATCCACGCCTCCGAAGACACCGCCAGCTACGTCACGGATATCGCGCTGGACCGCCGCTTTTTGAAGAAATGGAACGGCCTCACCTGGGATGCCGCCGCCGCGCTCGATCTCGAGGCCGCGGGAATCGAGGGAGTCTCCGGGGCAACCATGACGAGCATGGTCATCGCCCAAAGCGTGAAAGCCCGCCTCCAGCTCAGCCGCGACGAGCTCGCCGCACGCGTCCCGCTGCGCTTTGCCGCGCGCGACTACGGCCTGCTCGTGGTTCTTGCGGCGGCCGGGTTCATGGCATTCGGCAAACCCGAATGGCGCCACCGTTGGAAGCGTCCCTACCAAGTCGCGCTCATCCTCTACGTCGGCCTCATCGCCGGTGATCTGCTCGCACAGAAACTCTTCGTCGGCTGGATGCGCTCCGGCATCCCGTGGACCACCGCGCCCGGCCTCGTCCTGCTCGCCGGCGCCGCGCTCCTTGTCCCGTTCACCACTCGCAATCCGTTCTACTGCCACCATATCTGCCCGCACGGAGCGGCCCAGGAACTTCTGGGTCACTACCGCCCTGCACGGTTTCGGATCACGCTTTCCGCCGATGTCATCCGCGGCCTCGAATATCTTCCCGCCGCCCTGTTGTTTTTCACTCTCGTGATGGCACTGCTCGCGCTTCCGTTCGATCTCGCCGACCTCGAACCCTTCGCCGCCTACGTGGTTCGCTCCGCCGGCATCGCCACGCTGGCCGTCGCCGCGCTCGGTCTCGTCGCATCGTTCTTTGTGCCGCAGGCCTATTGCCGCTTCGGTTGCCCGACCGGCGCACTGCTCAACTTCGTCCGCGCCCGGGGCGCCACCGATCGGTTCTCTCGCCGCGACGCCGTCGCGCTCGTCTTCGTCCTCGTCGCGATTACGCTCAACCTCCATCACCTCGACATTCTCCGGCTCGTGCAATGAGTGCGCCTCCCCTGCGTCGATGCGACGGCCAATCCTTCCGTTGGCTCGCCCTTCTCGCCCTCTTCGCCCTCGCAGCGCCCACGGCTTTCGCGGCCGAGCCGGCGCGTCTCGCGGGCCGGGCCCTGGGCACCACGTGGACTGTAAAATTTGTCGAGACAGCTCCACTACAGGATCACGCAACGCTCCGTGCGCTCATTGCGCAAAAACTCGAGCACCTCGAACAACACTTCTCCACCTACCGCGCGACCTCCGAGCTCTCCCGCTTCAACGCCGCGCAGTCCACCGACTGGATCGACGTCTCGCCCGAACTCGCCCGTGTCGCCGCGGATTCCCGCTCGCTCAGCGAGCGGAGCGGCGGTGCGTTTGACGCCACGGTCGCCCCACTGCTCACCCTTTGGGGGTTCGGCCCGAGTGGCCGCGGAACCTCGTCGATACCCACGCCCGCAGAGATCTCCGCCGCCCGCGCGCGGGTCGACTATCGCGAGCTCTCGGTCCGTCTCGCTCCACCGGCCCTCCGCAAATCCCGTCCCGACCTCGCAGTTGATTTTTCCTCGATGGCCAAGGGCTTCGCGGTCGACACCGTGAGCGAACTCCTCGGCTCTCTCGGTCTCACCGAACACTTCGTTCAGATTGGCGGCGACATCGCCACCGCCGGCACCCGCATCTGGCGGGTCGGTATCGAGCAACCGACCGCCCCCGGCGCGATCGCGCAAACCCTGGAACTCACCGACCAGGCGCTCTCCACCTCCGGCGATGCCCACAACAGGTTCGAACGCGACGGCCGCCTCTACAGCCACCTCCTCGATCCACGCACGGGCGAGCCGGCCCAGGGGCCGCTCGCCTCCGTGAGTGTCGTCCACGACTCCTGCGCAGTGTCCAGTTCGCTCGCGACTGCGCTCTTTGTGCTTGGCGCCGAAGCGGGCTACGCGTTCGCCGTACGTGAGGAGATCGCCGCACTGTTTATCGTTCGCTCCAACGGCATGCTCACGCTGCGACCGACGCCCGCCTTCACGGAGCGCTTCCCGTCCGTCCCCCGAACCGCGACGGACGTCGTGGGCGGCGTTGGGATAGGCGCAGCCAATTAGCCCATCACTCGTTTGCCGGCAGGATTTGTACGGCGTCGATATGCGCGTTGCCGTCAGTCCGGCTGGCGTCGACGTCGACGGATGCGGGTTTGCCGGCGGCGAAGCGAAAGGTGCCCAGCGAAACCCAGTAGCCGTCGATGGTGGCGGGCTTCCTTTGGTTCAACGAAACCGAGGCCGCGCCGTCCGCGTGCCGGAGGGTGAGCGCGGTGTTGCTTGCCCGGTTCTCGTGCGGAGCCGTGGCGAAGCGAACTTCATAGCGGCCGTCAGCCGGCACGGAAAACTCAAACACCGCCTTGTGCCCCGCGCCGCGCGCATAGGCGTAGTCGGGGCCGATGTGATCGAGGCTGGCCCCGCTCGTCCAAGTCCCGGTGAGTTTTGCGGCCTTGTTGTCGACCACGATGCCCTTGAGCGACACGATGCTGACACCGAAGTTGCCGCCGCCGACGTCGATCACCGGGCCGGGCGCGGGACCGCTGAGATCAAACATGCCATCGAGTCCGCGGCGGGCGCGGCCGGGGAGCTTGAGCAATGCGTCGAGCTCAGACCAGTAGAGGTGATAGACTTCGCGGGGAGTGGCGTTATGCTTGAGGGCGACCGCCGCGGCTTTGCCCACGACCTCACCCATCATGCCGATGGTCTTCATCACACGCACGGTTCCCAAGGCCTGATCGGTCACGCTGATGTTGCGTCCAGCCATGAACAGGTTCGTCACATTGACGGAGTAAAGGCAGCGATAGGGAATGGGATAGCCGAAGTCGCGATCGATGCGCTTGTCGTGCTGGGCGACCGCAATGAAAGGATTGTCGGGGAACTTCCCGGCATATTCCTTGCGCGGAAAGTGGAGGTCGATGCTCCACGTGCTGGGCACGCAGCCATCCGGGAACTCGCGTTTGGTGATGATGTCCTCGTGCGTCAGCATGACGTCACCCACAATCCGGCGCGATTCCCGGGTGCCGCCAATGTAGGCGACCCAGTCGAGCTTCGCGTTGAGATGTTCGGCCTTGCCTTCGCGGTTCTTCATCGCGTTGAAGGCGCCAAAGACCGCGCGAAGATTCCAGTCGCGGATGAGTTCGAGATCGTTGATCGGATGCTTGCTGAAGCCGCTCTCCCAAAACCACTCTCCCTTGCCCTTCGTGGCCATGTCGGCCTTGCCCATTTTCGGATAAGGGAAATCGTCCATCGTGAGGTCGAGCGCCCACGGCGTGGTGGGGAAGGTGCGCGGTGCATCGGCGTTGGACCAGACCCACATGTTGGACATGCCGAGGAGATCCGTGAGTTCGATTTCGTATTTCGCCGCGGCGAGATGGGCGAGCGAACCGTGGCCCGTGCAGTCGACAAACATCTTGCCGCGGAACGTTTTCTCCCGGCTGTTGGACGTGTTGAGCGAGGTCACGGAAACGATGCGGCTGTCCTTGGTCTCGGCCGCGAAGACGTGCTCGTTGAGAAACAGCGATATGTTCTTCTCCGCACGCACGTGCGCCTCCTTCTTGGCGTCGCCAAATTCCTCGTAGGTGCCTGGCGAGTTTTTCGCCCGGTCGGCAAACTCCTCGATCATTTCGCCGATGTGCGGGTACTTGCCGCGCCGCACCAGGCCCATGGCCCACACGCGCACCTCGGAGCTGCCATTGCCGCCAAGGACGGGGCGGTTCTGGATGAGGGCGACCTTGAGACCCATGCGGGCAGCGGAGATCGCGCTGCCAAGGCCGCCGTACCCGCCTCCGACCACCACGAGATCGAACTCGCCCATGTCTTCCGGGACCGGCGGAAGGCGGAGGGCGGCTTTGCGCCAGGCAGCCAGCGGGGTCGAGTCGTTGGGCGGTGTGCCCTGCAGATCCTGGGTGAAATAGATGGCATCGCAGCGGCCGTTGAAACCGGTGAGATCGCGGAGAGCGACGGTGACCTGGGTCTTGGCGAGGTCGAGGGTGCCGCCGTCGTGCCAGAACCATTGGGCCCCCTTCGTGCCGAAGGTTTCGGGCAGCGGCTGGCCATCGATGAGCACCTGAAACTTGCCGGGCGCGCCCGGAGCGCCCCAGTGCGCGACCCAGTCCTTGGTGCGCACCCAGACGCGGTATTTGCCGATGGACGGGAACGTGACGGAGGTGGTGGCGTCCTTGACCGGCTGGCCGAGACCGTGGGCGAGCAAGTAGGGCGAGCCCATGAGGTCGATGAACTGCGTGTCGAGGGACCAGCCGCCGGGAGACTGGAAATTCTCGGCTTCGAGCAGCACATGCTCGGCACCGCGACCCGGGAGGGCGGCGAAGGCGAAAATGGCGGTGAGGAACGTGACGGTGAGCGAGAAGCGGAGGGTGGGGTGCATGGAGGAAGAGGCGGGCCAAGGCGCACAGGACGCGGCCAAAGAGACACCGGATCTTTGCGGGGTTGGGATCAGGAGGGGTTTACCAGAGCATGAAACGTGACTGCAACCGAATCTGGGCTTAGCCCGCCTCCATGGAGAAGCTAGAACTGCTTCTTTGAAACCCTTCAATTTCGAGATTTGCGTTCGACGCGGTGGGCGTTTGGCCTGATCCTCCCCCGGCCGGAGACGATCACAAAGGAGGCGAGAGCCTCTCATGGATGAGCCAACACGCTCGTGAACGCATGAAAGCCAACCCCTGCCGTTATCAGCTGACCCCGATCCCGAAACTCCTGCGTTCTGGCCTGGGAGCGATGACGCTGCTAGCCACCACGGTCGCCATGACAGCAGCGGAGCTATTCGAATTCGACCCCTCGTTTAAGGCCGAGCAACTCACCGCGCGAGGTGTGACGATTGCCGTGGTGGACGGTGCCTTGGACATCAAGGGCGCCTCGCCGGCTTCCGAAGGCAGTGTGGTCTTGCCCCTCACGGAAACGTGGAGAGACCTCTCTCGTTTTCGGTATGTCGAAGCCGACATCGAAAACACCAGTGACAAACCCCTGCGCTTCACCTTTTGGGCGCTGTCGGGCAACGGCTGGGGTGGCGTGAGCACCTTCACCCCCGAGGGTGGTCCCGCCGCCGGACGCGAGACGCTTGCACCCGGTCAGCGCGGTACGTTCAAGATCGACCTCCACACCCGCTACCCCGGCAAGGATGTCTTCACCCCGGCGACCAACCCGGCCTCGATCCGGTGGCTGGAACTCATCGTTGGCGACAACCGTACCGCCCCTTCGCTCCGCGTCCGAAGTATCCGAGCGACCGGCGACAATCCAACGCCCACGCACACCGTTTCCGGCCGCGTGCTCGTGCCCGACATTTCGCGGGAGGCCCCCGGGCCCGGGCGCCGCGTTTACCAGCAGCTGCCGGGTTGGGAAAAGACCCGTGTTACTCACGTACTCACGCTCCCTCGCGAATGGCAGCCGGGTGGCACGTATCCCATCATTGTCGAGTACACCGGAAACGTCTTCTACCATAAGTTCTGCCATTCGACCGGCCTGACCGAGCAGGGAAACCTCGCGTATGGCCTGGCACGCGGTGAGACCTACATCTGCCTCAATCTGCCGTTCATCAGTGAGGACGGACAGGGCGAACAGACCGACGGATGGGGCAACATCGACAAGACCGCGGACTACTGTGTCGAGGCGCTGCGCCTCGTCTGCGACCGGTATGGCGGTGACGCCGGGGCGGTGTTCTTCGTCGGTTTCTCCCGTGGGGAGTATGCAGCCAACTATCTGGCGCTGCGCAACGACCGCATCGCTGCGTGGTGGCTGGCGTTCGTGGGAACGAATCCAGGCCGGCCTTGGCAGACCTCCGATGGCGCCGGCTGGAAAAAGGTGGGGCTCGGCTGGGATGAACGCGCAGCTCGTCTGAAGGGGCGACCGTGGTTTGCTGAGCCGGCCAACCTGGGACCCGGAGTGCATGTGGACGTGGAGTATCTCGAGGACCGCCCCTCGACCGTTGCGACGCGCACGTGGATGAGAGACGTGCTCGCCCAGCGGCCGCGACAATGACTCCCCGGCGACTGAGACGGGCGATCGCCGGTCTCCTCCACTCCCCTGCCAAGGTCCGAGCCTCGAGCTATCCGCCGGTTCACAGCACGCTTGGCGCGAAGCGCACCCTCGTTTCATGAGGAATGAGACCAGGGATTGAAGGGTTTCAAAATCAGCGTGATCGCGTCCACGGACGCGCCAACTATACTTCCGCGGTAAGCCTTGGTTTGCAGGATCTTGCCCCTCTTCCCCCCAACGAAACCCGTTTCCCAATGAAAAGTGCCTACTCCGCCCGCAGACTGATCCTCCTGACAGCAATTCTGCCCACCCTAGGGGCGCTCGCCCAGACTGAAACCAAACCGGTATCGGAGGAGGTTCTCGCGCTGCCGGAGTTTAGTGTCAGCACGGCGAGCGACGACAGCTTCGTGGCCACGGAGAGCACGTCGGGCACCCGTGTCGTCGCTGACATCATCAACCTGCCCTTCTCGATCTCCGTCCTCACCGAGGACTTCGTGAAGGAGTTCCAGCTGTTTGACCTCGACCAGCAGGCTCCCTTCATCTCCGGCATGGCGGCGGGTGACCCCGCACAGGGTGGCGGTGGTGGGACGCGGTTGCGCGGATTTAGTGTTCCTTACTTCCGCAACGGTTTCGCCCGCTCGCAGGCGCCCGACTCGAACAGCATCGCACGCACCGAGGTCATCAAGGGCCCCCAGTCGGCGATCTACGGCCGCGTCTCACCAGGCGGAGTCGTCAACTACATCTCCAAGAAGCCGGGCACCAAGTACGCCGCGGGCTTGAGTGCCGTCACTGGATCCTACGACTACCAGCGCATCACGGGTGACATCACCGGACCGATCATTCCGGGCAAACTCTTCTACCGGGTCGACGCGGCCTACTACGACTTCGAACGCCCCACGGACTTTTGGTACAACCGAACCCTCAACCTTTCCGGTTCCGTCGCCTACAAGCTCTCGCCGAACACACAGATCACGCTGGAACACGAATACACCGATCGCCTGATGCAGGGAGGGCAGGCATTCACCCGCTGGACCCGGGTGAGCGGCCCCCAGACGATCACCGAAGGGTCGGTCTTCTACATGCCCGATCGAGTGCTCGGCGACCGCCTCGCCCGCTTCGCCGTCAACGGGGCGCACAACTTTGTCAAACGCACGGCCAACTCCAGCTACCTCACGCTCGAACACCGCATCAGCCCCGACCTGAGTTTGCGCGCGAATCTCTCCTACACCACCCGGGAATTTCTGAAGGACGGCACATCGACACCGGCCACCTGGGCCGTCAACCCCACCGCGGCGCGCCAGGCGGTGTTGAACACCCTCGTCGGCACCTGGGTCGATACCAGTCGCGGCATTTGGACGGGCGACCGGGCCGGCGCGTACCAAACGATCGACTACGAAGAAAAGGGGATGCAGATCGACCTGACGAAAAAATGGAACACCCGGACCAAGCAGCGCACGTTGATCACCTTTGACACGTACTACAATGATCAGGCCACGAATACCTACGCGCTCAGCGGGACCGCGTTGAACAGCGCGCTGAACGCCCTTGGCTATACGACCACGGCGCAGCTCAACGCCTGGAAGAACCCGGATCCGTTCAATCCTTCGGTGTCCGGCTACTACGTCAACCCTGCCTTCAACCCGGCGACGTGGTCCCTCGCCGCGTCGAAGTTCGACCGCTTCTACTATGGCAGCCTGCTCAATCATACGATCGAGATGATGGACGGCCGCCTGTACCTGACCGGTTCCGCACGCCACGACTGGGCGGAGTACACGGTCAACACGACCGAAGGCACCGCGAAGAAATTCACCTATAGCACCGGCGCCAACTACCGCGTGCTCGACCGCCGGCTGGTGGGCTATGTCAATGTCGCCAGCGGATTCAACCCCTCGCCCCAGTTTGACGCCAACACCGGCGCGCTTCTGGGCAACCTCGAGTCCTTCGGAGGTGAAGCCGGGCTCAAAGGTGCGCTGATGGAGGACCGGTTCTCCTACACGCTGGCCGTCTTCAACGTCGAACAGGAGAACGAAGTCACCGACAATCCGGACAATCCCGGCGGCACCGATCTCTCCCTCCCCCGCTCCATCCCTGGAGCCAGCACACGTGCGCGCGGCATGAGCATCGACGTGGGCGGCAAGGTGTCATCCAATCTGACGCTGCTGGCCAACATGGCCTGGACCGAGGTGCGCATTGTGAAGCACGCCAGCACGCCCAGTCTGGTCGGCACGCGTCCGACCGGAACGCAGGCCATGCCCCCGCGCACCTATTCATTGGCCGCGCGCTACAATGTCCGCGATGGCGTCCTGCGCGGCCTTCGTCTGGGACTGACCTACCAGTTTGCGAAGGAACACCTCCGCATTGCCCCGACCGCCAATGCCACCGGAACGGCGATTTCCGTGCCCTACTTCAACCGCACCGTGGACGAGTGGGGCCTGGTTCTCGGCTACGCTCCCAAGCGCCTGAGCAACGGCGCACGTCTCGATTTCTCGGTGAACGTGAACAACCTTTTTGACGAAAAGGAGATGACCGTTGCCGCCTACTACCCGGAGGGGCGCACGGTGCGTTTTACCGCAGGCCTGCGCTTTTAGTTTCATCCGCCGGCGGTCCCGCAGCCGAAGCGCGTCGCCCGCGCCTCAGGGATCGCCGGCGGTTCAACGTCGCCACACCCCACGACTGCCACCCCAGTCGGCAGCGCCATTGCTTTCCCCGGAGCCTGGGTTTCCGCGCCAAGGTCGGCGTCGCGTTCGCCCACCTCCACTGCCCCGCCCCACCTGATCGGAAAAACAAAAACCCCGGCAACCACAAGGGCGACCGGGGTTTCTACAAAAATGGAGCGGGCGAAGAGACTCGAACTCTCGACGTCCACCTTGGCAAGGTGGTGCTCTACCAACTGAGCTACGCCCGCAGACAGGAGGGGGAAGAGATACGGTGGCCGGTCGATCGTCAATAGGTTTTTTGGAGCAATTGCCCTTCAGGCCAAAGTCACGAGTCCGAAACATCTAAGTCAGGCCACTGCGCCAATTTACGGTGCAGGGTGCGGCGACTGATTCCCATCATTTGCGCTGCCCGGGTCCGGTTGCCGCGCGCTTTGACGAGGGCTTCATGAAGGAGGCGTTTCTCATTCTCCTCCACGGACAGGGTTCGATCATTCGTGGCCGACCACGCCGCGGACAGCTCAGAGGCGTTCGAAGAACCGGGCTCGCCACTAGGTAGAGCCAGGGGCCCGGACGTGGCGGCGGACGGGAGCGCGAGAACCGGGGCACCGCCACGAAACTTGGGTTCGAGGTCAAACTCGGTCAACCGGCGGCCATGCTGGAGCACGACGACATTCTCCGCGAAGTTCCGCAGTTCACGAATGTTGCCTGGCCAGGGATAGGCCTGAAGATGGCGCATTGCGGCGGGATCTACGACCAACGGAGGCAACTCATTCTCTGCGGAAAACAACTTGAGAAAGTGACCGAGCAGCAGGGGAACATCGTCCGTGCGTTCGCGCAGGGGCGGCAGCGTGATCCGGACGACATTGAGTCGGAAGTAGAGGTCCTCGCGAAACTTGCCGTCGCGCACCATTTTTTCGAGCGATCGGTTGGTCGCCGCCACCAGGCGTACATCCAGCTCCAGCGGTTTGTTGCCTCCGACCCGCTCCACCGTCTTTGTCTCAAGGAACCGTAGCAGCTTCACTTGCGTGCTCGCGGTGATTTCTCCGATTTCATCGAGAAACAGGGTGCCTCGATCGGCTGACTCAAAGCGTCCGATGCGGCGTTCGGTGGCGCCCGTGAATGCTCCGCGCTCGTGGCCGAAAATCTCGCTCTCCAGCAGGCTTTCAGAAAGGGCCGCACAGTGCACCGCCACAAACGGAGCCCGGGCCCGGGGACTGACCTGATGGATGGCCTGCGCAATCAACTCCTTGCCCGTGCCGCTTTCGCCCTCGATCAGAATGGTCGCCTTTGAGGGTGCGACGAGGCGGACGCGCTCCAGCACCTCCTCCAGCTTGGGTGAGTGCCCGAGGATACCCTCAATGCTGAATTTCTCGTCCAGACGCTCGTGGAGCTGCTTGACCTCGACTTCCAGTGTCTTGTTCTTGAGCGCCCGCTGCACGAGAATCTCGAGGCGCTCGATGTTCACGGGCTTGGTCAGAAAATCGACGGCGCCCCGCTTCATCGCCTCGACCGCCGTATCAATATTTCCATACGCGGTCATCATGATGACGGCCGGCCGGTTGGCCATCGTGAGCGCCTTGTCGATCACCTTCAGTCCACTCTTGCCACCGGGCATGCGCAGGTCGGTCAGGATGACGTCAAATTCCTGCGACTCCATCAGGTTGAACGCTTCATCCGCATTGCCGGCCACAGTCACGTCGTAGCTCTCCTCCAGGGCCTGCTGCAGGCCTTCGCGGGTGTGCTTCTCGTCGTCTACGATCAAAACGCTCGGGACCATGGCTTGATTCACACGAGGCCGAGACGGACGGTCAAGCGCGCAGGAAGGAAACCGGGATCACCTGCCAGAGACGCCAATCACTCAACATAAACGCACTGAGTCGATTGCGACGGCCGCGCCCGAAATCGGCCCGCTCGCAGGCGCGCGGTCGCCACCCGGTCCGGCCGGAGCATCTAGGTCAGCATGCGCACCCGGCGGTCCTTGCGAGGAAACTGCAGGGTCACCACCGTGCCCACGCCTTCTTTGCTCTCAATGCCCACCTGGCCGCCGTGTTCACGCAGGATGCGCTGGACAATCATCAATCCCAATCCATGGCCGCCCGGTTTGGTGGTGTGGTAGGGCTGGAACATGCGCACCAGGTCCGCCTGTTTGATGCCGCTGCCGTTGTCGCCAAACGCCACGGTGACGTAGTCGTCGTCCGCCGCCGCCGCGATGCGCAGCCGGCCTCCGGGTGACATCGCCTCCATCGCGTTCTTGATGATGTTGAAGAACACCTGCTTCACCTGGTTGCGATCCGCCATGACGATCGGCAGCTGCGCCTGGGTCTCCGCTTCCACCTGAATGCCGCGGTCGGCGAGTTCGTTCTGCTGGAATCGGAGGACGTCCGCCAGGATTTCCGCCAGATCCGATTCGACCAGATTGGGCGGGCTCGGACGGATCGCCTCGAGGAAATTGCTGATGATGCCGTCGAGGCGCTGCACCTCGGCCTGGCACACCGCCACCGATTCCGCGAGTGCCACGGCGTCCTTGTCCTTCGCCGCCGGCCGGAGCTTCTTGATCCGGCGATCCATGAGCTGGAGGTGGATGGTGAGCGAATTGAGAGGATTGCCCAGCTCATGGGCGACACTGGCGGCGAGCAGCAGCACGGAAGACGTACGTTCATTTTCGATACGTTTCTCGGTGCTTTCACGATCCCGGGTCACATCGGTCAGGATCACCGCAAAGCGCCTTCCCCCTCCCTTCTTCGCCTCCGACTTGAACGGCACCATGTAGAGTCGCACGACGCGAGGCTCCGGATAGGTGAGCTCGAACTCCCGGGCCATGATCGGCAGCGCGGCGTCATCCTCCATGAGCGCACCGAGCGAAGGGCGGAGACCGGGAACCATGCGCCAGAGCGTCTGCCCGGCGAGTTCGTCGTCCGCCCCGAGGCCGATCAGACGCTGGGCGGCGGCGTTGGCGTAGGCGATCACGCCCTCCATGTCGATGACCAGCACCCCTTCCTGGAGCACATTGAAGATGTCCTCGAATAGTCCGCGCTCCCGCGCGAGACGCTGCACGAGATTGGTCAGGTTGATCGCATCAAGCTGGTCGAGCCGGCCGAGCACGCGATCGAGGGAGGTGTTGCGCTTGGTCGCCATGGTGGGGTCCGTTTCAGGAGTCGCCGAGAAAATCCATCTGCGCCGGGTCGCCCTGCCCTGCCAGCAGCTTGCGCAGAAACATCTCCCGATGCTGCCGGGAGGGGCCGAGGCGAAGCACCGCATCCCGATGGTCCTCCGTGCCGTATCCTTTGTGCTGGGCAAACCCATAGCCGGGGAACGAGGCATCGAGGTCCGTCATCAGCCGGTCCCGGGTGACCTTGGCCACAATCGATGCCATCGCGATGCAGAGCGAGCGCGCGTCGCCTGTCACGACCGCCACATGGGGATACGGAAAATTCTTCAGCGGAAGTCCGTCGATCAGGATGCGGGCGGATACCTGCGGCTGATACGCCGCGATCTCCTCGGCCGAGGCAAACAGGTCGGGTTCCGTCATGCGGACAAACGCAGAGGGAGGATGGATTCCTTCAAGCGCCCGGCGCATGGCAAGCTTGGTGGCACCCAGAATGTTGTGTAGTTCGATTTCCGCGACATCGGCCAGTCCGTAGTTGGCGTAAATCATCCCTTGCTGAGCAAGCGCCTCAAAATCGAGCCAGAGTGCGTCCCGCTCGGCCGCGGTCAGCTGCTTCGAATCGTTGATGCGACGGATGTTTGTCTCGACCCAGCGGCTGTTCAGAAACTCCCGCGTCACCACCACCGCGGCCGCCACGACGGGTCCCGCGAGCGCGCCTCGTCCGACCTCGTCCACGCCAATCAGCTCCGTCACCCCATCGAGGTGTTTGAGATCAAAGCCGCGTAGCTGACGTCGTTTGGCCATGGCGCCGTGCCGGGGTGTTTCCGGCTACCACTCCATCTTTTCCTTGGGCGGCGGCAATGGCAGTTCATCCAGCTTGCCCGCGGCCTGAACCACCTCGTAGGCGGTGCGAAAGTGCAGCTTGGCGAAGTCGCCCAGCGCTTTGACTCCAAAGCGGGCAATGATCTCCGCGCCCTGGCTCTTGACCTGCGGACCGGCGCCTTTCTGCAGCTTTTCTCCAAAGCGCAGGGAGAGCTTGTGCATTTCGCGCACATACGCGGCGCGAGCGACCACGGAGGCAGCGGCGACCACCGGGTCCTCTTCGGCCTTGGTTCTCATCTTGAGTTCGAATCCCGTCACGCCCTTCTTCGTCAACTCCCGCTGCACGAGGGGTTGTTCGGAGAATTGGTCCAACAAGCCCCAGGCCACGGGTCGCTCCGCCAAGGCTTGCTGGAGCGCGGTGCCGTGCAACCAGGCGAGCAGGAGGTTGAGGTTCGCGCGGGGGCGGGACATGAGTTCGTTGTACTTGGGCATGCTGCAGTAGCACGTTTTTACCACCGCTCCGTGCGTGCCCCGAATCAGCTCGTCGAGCTTGAGAATCTGTTTCTCGGTGATTTTTTTCGAATCCTGCACCCCCGCCTCGCGCCAGGTTTCGATCATTGACTTCTGGGCAATCACCGTTGCGGCAATCACGGGGCCAAAGAAGTCGCCCTTGCCACTTTCGTCAAGTCCGGCATGCGACTCAAACCACTCCGGATGAAGCACTTCGTCGTAGCCCAGCTTAGGCGCCTTGGTCACCTCGGGCTCGATTGTCATCGTGACAAAGTCCGCCGTCCCCTTGCCTGCGATGACCACTTTTCCGCTGTTGTAAGCGGTGACGTTGCAATCGTTTCCCTTGAACGCGAAGCGGGCGTACTCGACATCGAACGGGCTCCACCCGCGTTTCACCAAAATCCCGCGCAGGGTGTTCATTTGCGCATCGTCGAGTTTCACGGTGTACGTGCTGAGCCTCTTGGGCGCTTCGGCGGCGGAGTCTTCGTCGCTTCGTTTCTTCGGCATAGTGGTGATGAGCCCGGTATCAGGCACGAATTTGCCGGAAAAATGAACCCAAGACTTCTGACCGGCCGGTTTTTGTGTCTTTTCGTCACCCTCCCGTGGAACCATCTCCCTCCGCCCCCCTGCCTTTCGCCGTCGCCGATTTCCAGAAGGCGTTGCTCACCTGGTATCGCGAGCATCAGCGTCCATTGCCATGGCGCTCGCAGCCATCGCTTTACAAGACCGTTGTCAGCGAATTCATGCTGCAGCAGACGCAGGTGAAGACGATGCTCCCGTACTATGCCCGCTGGTTGGAGGCATTCCCGGACTTTCACCAGCTCGCCTCGGCCAGCGAAGCAAAGGTGCTGAAGCACTGGGAGGGATTGGGTTACTACTCCCGGGCCAGAAACCTGCATGCCCTGGCCCGAAGGTGGGTCGCGTTGCCCGAGCCGCCGACGGACGCAGCCGGTTGGATGGACCTGCCGGGAGTCGGACCTTACACGGCCGCTGCGGTGGTGAGCATGGCGTTTGGGCGCCCGGTGGCGTGTGTCGACGGGAACGTGGTGCGAATCCTTTCCCGACTGACCGCGAATGCGACGCTCTTCCGCGACAGCGCGAGCGCCGCCAAGGCTCTCTCCACAGAGGCCGACGCGCTGCTCAGTCGCGCTTCACCCGGAGACCACAATCAGGCGATGATGGAGCTCGGCGCCACGGTCTGCCATCGCCAGTCACCCTTGTGTCTCACCTGCCCCGTGCGACCGTTCTGCCAGGCCGCGCGGAGAGGCGATCCGGAATCGTTTCCCCGCCTTGCGCCCAAGAAGATGGAAAAGCGGTCGGTGGTCCGGGCCTGGTGCCTTGAGTCCGGCCGTTTACTCCTGCACCGGGCTCCGGCGAAGGCGAAACGCCTGGCGAACCAGCATGAACTCCCCACGTTCGAGCACCTCGGGCTCGCTCCCCCGGTCGCTGCCGCCACGGTTGAACCGTTGGCGGTGCGCAAGCGCGGCATCACCCGTTACGCGATCACGGAGTCGATCCACCGCCTGGCTCCGCCCCGGCGGCTCGATCTCGCCGCGCTGGATCTGGTCTGGGTCGACGTGGATCAACTCGATACCATCACGCTTTCCGGTCCGCACAAGCGCTGGATTGCCGAGGTTTTGGAGCTGCTCAAGGCGGAATGAGCAAGGCGCCGGTCCCGCGCGCTCAGGCCGGCAGGCGGGACAAGGCCTCGTCCAGGACCGCGACCAGAAACTCTGCATCCGCACGAGTGATACAAAGTGGTGGAGTGATGCGCAGGGTGTTGGAGTGCAAGCCGGCCTTGCCGATGAGCAGCCCCAGTTCGCGACAGCTCTCGAACACGGCGGCGCATGCCTCCCGGGCCGGTTCCCGGGTGGTCCGGTCCTTCACCAGCTCCACCCCCCAGAGCAGTCCCCGGCCCCGCACGTCACCGATGGCTTCATGGCGCGACTTCAACCCCTCCAACGCTGCTCCGAGATACGTGCCGATCTCGTGGGCGTTGCGCTGCAGTCCCTCCTGCTCAATCACTTGCAGCACCGCGCGACCCGCCGCCGCGCTAACCGGATTTTCACCAAACGTGTTGAAGTGCAGACGCGAGGCCAGCGCCTGCGCGATCGCTGGCGTGGTCACGACCGCAGCGAGCGGGCATCCATTGCCAATCCCCTTTGCCAGGGTCACGATGTCGGGAACCACCCCCTGAGTCTGAAAGCCCCAGAAATGGGTGCCCATCCGACCCAGACCGGTCTGCACCTCGTCGGCGATGCACAGTCCGCCGGCCGCCCGCGTGTGTGCGTAAGCATGTTGCAGATACCCCTCGGGAAAGACCACGGCCCCGCCCACTCCCTGGATGGATTCGGCGATGAAGGCGGCAAGCCGGCCGGAGGTGCCGAACTGGATCAGATTGTTCACATCCTGCGCGTACTTTCGTCCAGCTTCGGGGTCATCCCGGCCGTATGGTCCGCGATAGGTGTCGGGCATCTGTGCGTGTTGAATCCCGAACGAGTGCGGCACGTTGAACTTCCAGGTGTGCGGCGAGGTCAGTCCCATGGTGCCGGACGTACCGCCGTGGTAGCCGTTGCGCAGCGCGATCACATCGGAGTTTCCGGTGGCCGCACGCGCCATGAGAACCGCCAGATCGTTGGCTTCGGATCCTGAGTTGACGAAATAGCAGACCTTTAGCTCACCTGGCATCCGGGCCGCGAGATCGCGGGCATAGAGCGCGATCGTCGGATGAAGATAGATCGTTGTGGTGTGTTGAATGGTCTCCAGCTGGGACCGCATCGCATCGAGGACCACAGGATGACCATGACCGACGCTGACCGTGACAATGCCGCCAAATCCGTCGAGGTACCGCCGGCCGGTCTCATCAAACAACCACTGACCGCGACCCTCCACGATCAAGAGCGGCTGCCGGTAATAATGGAACAGCGCCGGACTCAGGTGCACACGACGCAGCGCCATGATTTCGGCGGCGGAGGGGCCGGTATAAGGCCGAGGTTGAAAGTCGAAAGCGGGTGGTGAGGGAACCATGGCGATGAACCAAGTGCAGGGAAGCGGGCTGGAGACGAGGCATGCCCCAGGCCCGCCGACACGTCAATCCGGCGGGTTCTCCCTGGAGGATCCCCGCGCCGGTCGGTCATCACGGATGAGGATTGAACTCCCTTCACCGGAGCCTATTCGAGTGTTTCCCGGCGAAGCCACCCGCTCCCGCCGGTTCGACCATGACCCTGCAGCGGAACAGACCCTGAGGCTGTGCCTTCCCCTTTCGACCACCTCGTGCGTATCTCAAGTGCGCGCTACCGGGCTGATGGCGAGATCGCCTGGCGGTTTGCGCGCGGAAAACTGTCCGGGGATCCGGTCTACCGGGCAGTGTGGGAAGGTCCATGGATCCGACCCGGCCCCGTGGTGGACATCGGTTGTGGCCAAGGCCTGATGCTCTCACTCTTCGCCGGATCGCGTGAGCAGCCGGACTTGTACCCGCAATTCGCCTGGCGGCGGGAGTGCCCGCTCTACGGCATCGAAACCCGCCCTGCCGTCGCACACATCGCTCAGCGCGCTTTGGCGGTCGAGGCGCGCATTCTGGACTCGGATGCCCGCACGACTCCCCTGCCCACGGGCCAGACCCTGCTTCTGTTCGATGTCCTTCACATGATGAGCGCCGGGGATCAGGATGCTTTGCTCGACGCTGCGCTCGCGGCCTTGAGTAGCGACGGGGTCCTGTTGATTCGAGAGGCCGATGCCAGCGCCGGGTGGAGGTTTCGCTTGGTTCGCTGGGCCAATCGCGGCAAAGCCTTGCTGAAAGGGTATTCGTCGCGCTCGTTCCACTTTCGTTCCAGCATCGCATGGAAATCCTGGCTGGAGTCACGCGGCCTCGCCGTGGAAACTCATCCCATGCATGCCGGCACTCCGTTTGGCAATCACCTCCTGATCGCCCGCCGGCGATGACGGTCTAGGAGCGTCCACCGGCGTCCCTCACCCACCCCTGCCACAAGCCATGAAATCCCTCCTCCTCCTCCTGCTCCGAGGCCTCCTTCTGACCTTGACGCTTCCGCTCCTCGCCCAGCCGGCGTCACCGCCGGCAGAGAAGGATGCTCCGCCCAAGCCGCCCCGGGTCGCGTTCCCCCAGCCTAGTCCGAATGGAACGGTGAAGCAACGCGTCGGCCTGACCGATATCGAAGTGGTCTACGGCCGCCCCAGCCTCCGCGGGCGGACCATCTTCGGCTCGCTCGTTCCTTTCGGCGCCGTCTGGCGCACGGGAGCGAACCAGGCGACGCGCATTTCTTTCAGCACAGCCATCAAACTCAACGGCACCGCTGTGCCGGCCGGGTCCTATGAATTGTTCACCCTGCCGGAGGCCAACTCGTGGACGGTGATCGTGCACAAACCCATGTCGCAATGGGGAGCCTACACGTATGACCCGAAGAACGACGTGGTTCGCCTCCAAGCCACACCCGTCACGTTGACCAGTCCCGTTGAGACCTTTACGGTCGAGATCGGCGACCTGCGTGACACCTCGGCGACGCTGGCATTGCTGTGGGAGAAAACCAAGGTTCCCGTCCGGATTGAAGTCGACCTCGTGCCGACCGTCGTCGCCGAGATCAAGAGCGCCTTCGCGGCCCCGGGGCCGAAAACCGCCGCCCTCTACTATGGATCCGCCCACTTCTATTACGAACACCAGTTGGACGACGAACAGGCGCTCCGTTGGGTGAATGAGGCGATACAGCTCAACGCCAAGGCGCCCTATATGAGGCTGCTCAAAGCCCGGCTGCACGTCCGGCTCGGGCAGGGAGCGGAGGCGCGCCAGGCGGCGGACCAGGCGATCGAGCTGGGTCTGGCCGCCGAAGGCCTCACCAGCAGCATTGCCGTCCAGGCCCGTCTTCTGCGCTAGGACTCTGGTTTTCAGCAGAAAAAAGCCCGGCCCTGCGCCATCGCGCCGGGCCGAGCGGAGCAAAATCGAACCGGTTACTTCAGCACGCTGGCGTGAAACGCTGACCAGTCATCCAAGGCATTGAGCTCAACGGCCGAGCCTTGCACGGAACCATCATCGGGATACCCCGCGGCCTTGAGGATATCCTTGCGGATTTCATCGCTGTGGTGGTAGCCGAGGATCGACTGGTTCAGTTTGTAGACGGATGCACGGTCGAGTTTGACGCCGGGCTGGGCCTTGACCCAGGCCTCGAATTGTCCGTACGAAGGACGTTTTTCCGTGATGAACGCTTTGACCGCGTCGGCGGAGAGGCCAAGGCCGGCGATGACCATGGAGTCATAGCCCTTGCCGATTCCCGGGTACCCGGGGGCGAGCTTGCCGCGGGCTTCCAGGGAGACTTTCAGCCAGAGACGAGGCAGGTGCAACACGCCGAGGGGACCGGCCACGTTGCAGGGAATCATCGGAATAATGGAGTCACTCATGGTAGTATGGGATTGCCGCATTGCAGGGTTGGCCGGTGGCGCGCGGCGGCGTCCACCGGCAAGAAAAAGGGGGACATTAGGACCGATGACAGGAGTTGCAATCCCGGGAGCAAAAACACTTCGCGAAATCAAGTGTGCCCGGCACGCGTTCGATTCGCCGCACTTTTTTCTCCACCCGCGGGCGGCTCCGGCATAGCTCCACGGAGTGAATTCCTCCCCGCCCCCGCCCAGCGGTCCGCCCGGACCGGACTCGCCAACGAGCCTGACGCTGGAGCCCATCGGCTACATCCGGACCGGCAAGCAGGTCAAATTCCAGGCCCTGCATCAGCCCGAGGAGTCGCGCGTGGAGGAGAACCGGCTGGAGCTGCTCCCTCATCGCCACTATGAAGCGGCCCTCCGCGACCTGAATGGATTCTCGCGCATCTGGCTTCTCTGGTGGTTTCATCGCAACACCACCTGGCGGCCTTCCGTGCTCCCGCCCCGGGGACCGGCCCGCCGGCGCGGACTGTTCGCAACCCGTTCGCCGCATCGCCCCAATCCCCTTGGACTCACTCCGGTGCAACTGCTCGCCATCCGGGGACGGACCTTGCTCCTCGGTGCCTGCGATCTCATCGACGGGACTCCTGTCTTCGATATCAAGCCCTACATCCCGGCCTACGACTCGTTTCCAGAGGCTTCCGCGGGGTGGCTGGATGAAGTCGAGGCCGGAATGCAGCAACCTCCCTCCTTCACCGTTCAGCTGGATGCGCTCGCGGAAACACAGGCGTCCTGGCTTCGACGGGAGTGGTCGGTCGATTTTTCGGAACGGCTGATCGAATTGCTGTCTCGCGATCCGACTCCCCACCGCTCCCGTCGTATCCGCGAACGTCGTACTGGGGGCTTCGAAATTGGCTGTGGAGCCTGGCGGGCGGTCTTCACCGTCGCGGGCCAGGTGGTCACCATCCGCACGCTCGAGCCCGGCTACCCCCGGCGATTTCTGATCGACCCCGACCGCCCGGGCATTCCCGACGGCGAGGCGCAGCTCGCGTTCCTCGATCGATGGCCGGAGGTCGAGTCCTGAAACCGACGTTCGACTACTCGACGCGCAGCAGCTCGATGTCGAAGATCAGCGTCGCATTGGGCGGAATCGCTCCCGGGTACCCTTCTGCACCATAGGCCAGATGGGGAGGCAGGGTCAGTTTGACCTTGTCGCCTTCCCGCAGAGTCGCGACGCCCAAATCCCAACCCGCAATGACCTGTCCCCCGCCCAGCACAAAAGAAAAGGGTTCGTTCCGATCAACCGAGCTGTCGAACGTCTGCCCGTCCAGGAACTTTCCGGTGTAGTGCACGGTGACCAACTCACCTTTGCGGGGCCGGCGACCCGTGCCTTGGACGAGGTGCTCGATCTGCAGGTCTTGTGTTGCCATGGTGCAGGACAGGAGTTCGCCTCAATCGGGTCAAGCCGCAGAATCATCCTCCGCCGCGGCCTGCGTCTCAGGCCGGCCATTTCCGGCATGGACGGGAAGACGCCTCGTGACCTAGGATGGTGGCATGCCCCGATCCACACTGCTCCTGTTCCTGTCCTTGCTGCCCGTGCTGGGAAACCTCTGCGCTCCGCGGCTGCACGCGGGGATCGGACTGGGCGCCCGACCCATCGACGGCGCGGAGGTGCTGATCGATGGCACCCGTGCGACGCTCGACAACATCTGGACCTACTGGAACGGTCCGCGATTTGCATCGTCATTGCCCATCAAGTGGAAACTCGTGGACGACCCCGTGGATCAGGGAAAGGTCCTGATGACCGATGATCCGGCCGCGGCCGGTGGAAAATACGGAGCGGCCGATATCGTCACCAAGAAGACCTATCGCGACTTCCGCCTGCACATCGAATTTCTGGTGATGAACGAAAAGGGAAACAGCGGGGTCTACCTACAAAACCGCTATGAAATCCAGATCTGCGATGGAGATCGCACAAAGCATGGCATGGGAGCGGTCATCAACGAAACGGACTCACCCTACCACGTCTACCGCGGTCTGCGGACTTGGAACGCCTACGACATCGTCTTCCGGGCAGCGCGCTTTAAAGATGGGAAACGCGTGGAGCCAGCGATGGTGACGATGTACTTCAACGGCATTCAAGTCCATCACCAGCAGCAGATCCAGCAGGTCTGGGGAGGGGCCAATTCAGGAATCGATGGCGGCAATGATCGCGGCCGTGGGATCACCGACACTCCCGGGGGACTCAAGCTCCAGTGCGAAGGGCACGATGTGCGCTACCGCAACGCGTGGATCAAGGAACTCACGCTCGACGATCCGAACATCCAGTTGATCGACTAATCGGGCTGACGAGCGGTCCCCTGGCTCTCGCCCACGATCCGCCCGGACCGGGAAGGCTCGGCGCTGCGGGAGGCCGGGGGCGGAGAATACGACCGTGCCGGGCTGGAGGACTCACGACGACTCTCCTCCGAACGCGGCCCCGAGACGGAAACGGGAGGAGCGGACGAGCGCGACTGAGCCTGACTCGGCGGAGGTGCCGAATAGTCGCGGTTCGAGCGCGAAGCACTGCGATCCGCCTGCGGAGGCTGGAATCCCCGCGACGATCCACTGGACGCACTCGGCGCAACCCGAGCCGGAGCGGGTGCCGCTGACACGGACGAAGAAGCCGAACTCACGGGAGCCCGGAAGCCCTCGCGTCCACTGGCCCGCGAAGACGGTTCGCGGGCGGCCGGATTCGGTGGCAGGGAGCTGCGCGAAGAGACGTCCAGCGAAGTCGAGCGAGATTCCTCGGAGGAACGAAAGGCCCGGGACGAAGGCAGGGCATCATAGCGCGAGGCCGATTCCCGGCGTGACCCATCATATCGGGCCGTGGAGTCACGACGCTCAGGGCCACCAGACGAGTCTCTCACCACCGCCACAGAGGAGCCTCGGGGCGAGTGCTCGCGCGGCCGATAGACCGGCTGCCAGGCCCGCCAGTGCGAACCCTCGAATCGATCGGGAGCGCACCACGAGACGGAAACCGACACCGCGGGCCGATGGTAGGAATGCCAATAGCGCGGCCGCTCCGGACGGTGCACATAGCGGACCGTGCGGTACCGCCAATCACAGTCGTAGGCCAACCAATAGCCCACCGGGAACCCAACGCCAAACGAAAGGTAGCTGCCGGACCGGTAACTCGCGCCGCGGACAAAGAGCAGCGCCGGATCGTAGACAGGCACGTAAATGACTTCAGGCTGCGCCGGGACAATGCGGATGTCTTCTCCCACGACCGTGACGGTCTGTTGCGGAGAATCCGCCAAAGCGCCTGAGGCCTTCGCCCGAGCACGAACCCTCTGGATTGCGGTCATGACATCCGCTGGCTGCTGCATGAACGCCTCGCCCAGCTGTTTCGTCCATTCGAGGTTCTCATCCATCCAGCTGATCAAGGTCGGATAGCGGGCCAGCAGTTTGACGGCGTCGTCCCAATTCTGGTCATCCAGCACCGTCGAATTCGGGTTCGCCTTCAGGTGCCGCGACGCCAGCACAATGTCCGAAGGTGACGTCGCTGCGGGCAGGATCAAAGCAACCAGAGGATCGGGATACAGCGCCAACGGCGCCACCAGTTGCTCCAGCTGCTCCTGCGTCGCAACCGCCGAGGCGGCGACCGCCGCCGTGGGCGGCGCCGATTCCGCCACCGCTGGGAAAACCACGGTGCCCGGTGCCGCGGAAGCGGGAGCGGGAACGGGAACGGGAGCGGGTGAGCCAGCGGGCGACTCGACCTTTGGGTCCGCGCCGAACGCTGAAGTACCGACCACGAGACACACGCCAAAGAGAGAGAGTCGCGGCTTCATAGGGGTAAGGTAGTTCTCTGTTTCGACCGTGGCGAGACGGGGATGTGCCATCGAATTTGGCCGCACCCCTCGTGGTCAGAACCCGGCGAACCCATGCCACTGCTGGCACGCCGTTTCGGCATATTAGTAGTCTCCTCCCTTTACGCACCGCTTCATTCCTGCGTAGGTCGATCCCGGCGAGCATGAAACCTCTCCCCGCAACGACACCCATGGCCTCGAACGATCCGCTGCACGGAAAGACCCTGGAGCGTATTCTTCAAGATCTGGTCGCAACCGTTGGCTGGAAAAAAATGGCGCAAACCATTCCAGTAAGGTGTTTTATGTTTGATCCCAGCGTGAAGTCGAGCCTCGTGTTTCTCCGACGCACCCCTTGGGCAAGAAAGCAGGTGGAGGAGCTTTACGTCCAATCACTCACCCAGATAAGCCGGAGCAATCCCGTGAAGCCCCCCGCTCCGGACAGGCCCGCTGCGGTCCTTACGCCGCGCCCATCATGAGTCCTGCGACAGCGCTTCCCCGGCCAGCCCGTCTGGTCTCCGGTTTTTCCGGCGCGGACGAACCCCGCATCTTCTGGGTCGATGCCAGTGAAGGCACGGTCGACACCCCGTACCGGGCGGTCGGACTTCTCGGCTATCGCGTACACTCCTATAGCAAGGCGACCGCCGCACTCTCGACCCTCGCAGCGGAGGGAGTGCATCGGGATGTGGTCGTGGTGAACGCGGGATTGAACAGCCTGCCCGGACTTTGGTTCGTCAACGCACTCCGGAATCTTGGGTTTCCGGGGAAACTGATCGTACTGACGGCCGACCCCAATCCCGTGGTGACGCTTGCGTTTCAAGATCGCTTCGTGGATCGGATCCTCCTGCAGCCCGTGCTTCCCTCCACGCTGCGAGGATCGATCGAAGAGCTGTTTGAACCCGACTGGGTGCCGGACTTCGTCCGTTCGCCCGCCCGGAGTTGAGCGCACCGCGCACTTGCGTCGGAGCGGCTCTCGTTTTGTCTCACACCATGACTCCGCCCTCCGGGGACTCTCTCATTCTCGCGCTGGAACGTCCTGATCCGAGTCTGTGGAAATACTATTTGCTGCGCAGCCTGGTGGTCCCGCCCCTCTTCCCGATTCTGGCCCTCATCTCCTGGTTCAAGTACCATACCCTCCGGTATCGCTTCTCCAGCGAAGGCATCTCGATGAGCTGGGGCCTGCTGTTCCGGCGGGAGATCATCATTCAGTATTCAAGAATTCAGGACATACACCTGCATTCGAATATCGCGGAGCGCTGGCTGGGCCTCGCCCGGGTCCAGATCCAGACCGCGAGCGGCAACGCCGGGGCCGAGATGACACTGGAGGGCTTGCGCGAGTTCGAGCCGATCCGGGACTTTCTCTACAGCCGGATGCGGGGTGTCGTCCACAGTCCAAGGGGTGAGTCGAGAGCGGAGCCGCTTCAAGGTGGCGCCAGCGGAGAGGCTGCCCTGATCGCGACCCTGCAGGCGGTGGCCGACGAGCTGCGCGCGCTTCGCCTCGCGCTGCCGCCGACTGGAAGGACGGAACAAAAACCGCCCCATGTTTGACCGCCTGCGAGCTGTCGTTCTGCACTACCTGCGGGTGCCCCTGGCGCCTGCGGCTCCGGCCGGGGCGCCTGGCTCGCTCCGTACGTTTCGCGCCGGTCGGAACTACTACCGCCTGCGCCTGGCCCGCTGGTTCCTCACCCAGTTGGCGGCCCTGGTGGGCATTCTGGTTTCCGTCGCCTTCTTTCACTACCTGCGCAACGAGTCCGAGCGAATACGCAACCTTCCCGTCGCGTCCGCAAACCCCGAACCCGCACCGACCGGAGAGCCACCCGCGGCGGAGCGGAAAGCGAAACGCAAATCCAGTCCCAAGGACTTCGAACGAGTCGCCGCCCATGTCGCCCGGCAGGTCCCCGTCTGGGCCCTGCCCGCCTTGGCCGCCTTTGAGATCCTGGTCCTGATTGGTTTCCTTCTCTCGCTTCCCGTCTCCTACTCCCTCGTCCGACTGGACTATGAACTACGCTGGTACCTCGTGACCGACCGCAGTCTTCGTATCCGCCAGGGCATTTGGGGACTGCACGAGATGACGATGAGTTTCGCCAATCTCCAGCAGGTCGTGGTGACCCAGGGTCCGCTGCAACGCCTGCTTGGCATCGCCAATGTCCGCGTGCAATCCGCGGGCGGCGGTGGCCAGGAGGAAGGGGCCAGCCACGAATCCAGCGACTCCTTGCACACCGCGGTTTTTCATGGGGTGGAAAACGCCTCGGAAATCCGCGACCTGATTCTCGAACGGCTTCGCCTGTTCCGCGAGGCGGGTCTGGGCGATCCGGACGATACATCCGTTTCGTTGGCGCCTACCGGTGCATCCCTGCAACAGGCTGCTTCCCGTTTGCTGGAAGAGACACGCGCGCTACGAGCGGCCTGGCCACGCGCGGATACCCACGTCTGACGCCGCCGCGGCACCGCCTTCCCATCGTCCCACCGCTCGCCCGGAACGCGGCGGCAACCCGTGCAATCACTCGATGAGCGCCTGGTAGATCATGACCTTGAATTTCTGATTCAAGTCGAGACTGCCGGCCGGTCGCAATTGAGTCATAAAGAGACCGATCAGGCGCTCCCGGGGATCCACAAAGTATTGCGGATAATAGGCGCTGCCCCAGCCGTAGGCGCCTGCCGTGCTCAATTCGCCATAGAAACCCGGGTCGTCGTTCACCCAGAAGCCAAGTCCGAACGCCGAGGTGTCACGGCGATACTTGTCACCGGTGTGATTCGCATGCATGAGCTCGACGGTCTTGGGTGCCAGAATCCGGACGCCATCCAACACTCCCCCATTGAGGAGCATCTGGAGAAACCGGCCATAATCCTCAGCCGTGGAGAGCAGTCCGGCGCCACCCGAGAAGCACTTGCGCGGGCCGCGCACATAGTCGCTCTTGTCCGAAGTTTCCCGGACCGTGAGCACGCCTTTTTCGAGACCATAAACCGGCGCGAGGCGGGCGGCCTTTTCAATCGGGAGAAAGAACGAGGTGTCCCGCAGGCCGAGAGGAGCGCAAATGCGGTTTTGGACGAACTGGTCGAGGGGCTGGCCGGAGGTCACCTCGACGAGATATCCGAGTACATCGGTGGCAAAACCGTATTGCCATGACTCCCCGGGCTGGCCGTGGAGCGGAAGGGTCGCCAGTCGATTGATACATTCTCCGATGGTCTCGTTCTTGTCGGCGAAGTACCACCCATACAAACCTGCCTGCTTGTAGAGGTCGACCGCCAGTCCATCACCGTAGGTCAATCCGGCGGTATGGGTCAGCAAATCGCGGATCTGGATCGGGCGCGTCACCGGCACCGTGACAAACTTGCTGCCCGGCGGAGCATCCGGACCGGGGGCCACGGCCACCTGGGACGTCTTGAAACCTGGGATGTACTTCGAAACCGGATCGTGCAGCAGGAATTTCCCCTCCTCGTAGAGGATCATGATGGCAACGGAGGTGACCGCCTTGCTCATGGACGCGATGCGGAAAATGGCATCGGTGGTCATGGGACGACCGCTTTCCTTTTCCATCCAGCCGTAGGCCTGATGGCGCACCGGTTTTCCGTCGCGCAGGACATGAAGCACTCCGCCCGCCAGGTGACCCTGGTCGATGTGCCCTTGAATGAGACCGTCGAGGCGTTTGAGACGCGCGGCGTCGAAACCCGAGACGAGGGACGCGTTCTCTCGCGCCAAAGCCGACGCGGGGAGACAGGTCGTCGCGGTCATCACCAGGATGACCGTCAGGAGCCGAGGAATGCGGAATGTCATGGACACGAGCCCTATCCAGCCCGGCTTCGGTGCACAAATCCATTTCCGGTTCTCGCGGAGGCGATCCCCAGCGATCATGGGTTTCGTTTCGCCATTTCCAGGAATCAACGTTCACTGATCCAAGCGTCATGCCCGTTCTCACGCGGATTCTTCTTTTCTGCTTCTTGGGTGCGAGCCTGGGCATGCATGCCGTGTTCGGGGGCGCAGACCTACCCGCCGCTGCGGCCTCGATGCGGGGAACGGTCGCATGGAGCGGTTGCCCACCGGTCACGTGGAGCATTGAGGTTCCACCTGCCACCGGATCACCCTGGCAAGGACGGGTCATCGTCACCGGTCAGGGAATCGATGTCCGAGGAACCGTCGCGTATGACAACGAAAACACGTTGGTCTGGGATCTGACGGAGTTCTCGCTCGATCTCGCGATCTGGTTCAAACCCTTGTTCGCACGCTTTGCTCCGGAGCAACGTGATGACAATGTGGTCGTGCGAGGCGCGGTGACCGGCTCCGCCAAAGGACGACGCACGCCGACCGGACTGACCGGAGAGGGCTCGTTCGCTTGGTCGGATGGGGCTCTTTCCAGTGTTTCCAGAGCGTTCGAGCTCTCCGGCCTGAATCTGCAAGTCGAGCTCAACCAGCTTGAACAACCTTCGACCCCTCCCGGACAAACGCTGCGGTTTGCTCTGGCTCGGGTCTCCGGTATCGAGATTACAGACGGTCTGGTCCGGTTCCAGATCGAGCAAGGGAAGCGTGTCCGCGTGGAATCCGCACGCCTCAGTGCGCTGGGCGGCTCGCTCGTTGCCGAGCCTTTTGCGTTCGCGTTCAGCCATGAGGGGATCGAAGCAATCAACGCCCGCGTGAACGCCAGCGGAGTTGCTCTGGCGCAAGTGGCCTTGCTTCTGCCCAAAGTGATCCTGGAGGCGCAGGGCAAGATCAGTGGCGGTGTGGGATTGGGGTGGAATTCCACGACAGGGTTCGCACTGGGAGATGGCAGCCTGCGCATCGATCGCCTCGAATCGGTGGAGGTGAGACTCTCTCCCCAGCCTGGATTCTTGACGGACAGTGTGCCGGTTACCCTATCGCTGCTTCCCGCGTGGATGGGCCCTCTGAGTCGCCGGATGACAATCGCAAATCCAGCCCATCAGGTGTTGCGCGCGATCGAAATGGGTGAGATGCCGCTCGTGGTCGACGACCTTGAGCTGCGAACACGTCCGGAAGGCGACGCAGCGGGGCGTACGGCTCATGTCGCTCTGAGTGCCCGACCGAAGGTGCCGGGAGTCGTGGAGGCAGTCGATATCGAGGTGAATGTATCGGGTCCCCTCGACCAAGTGATTCGGATTGGCTTGGAGAACTCGATTTCAAGCGTCACAAGTAAATGATCAACAATATCTTAAACAGTGATCGCCGTCCGTACGCATCCGTTCCGGAATCAAGCATGAAACTTAGGCGCTTCTTGCTAGTCAGATCCTAGGTGCAGTCCCTACTCTCCATCCCATGACGCGAAGGATTCTCTTCATCGCCAGTCTCGCCCCGCTCTGGCTGGCGGGCTGTATTCACGTTTCGATGGATCCAATCAAGGTTCACGCGGTGGTAGATGTGAACGTGAAGGTCGACCGAGCGTTAACTGACTTTTTTGGTGATCTTGACCAGAAGTCCACCGTCATCACTGCTCCTTCCAAACCCTGACTCTCATGAAGCGTTTCCTGATTACTGCCCTGATGTTGGTTTCGCTGGTTGCTTCGACAGGCTCGGTTCGCGCCGAGGACCGCGGTGCGATTAAGGTGCGAATGGAGCAACGCCTTCCGACTCTCGACGCATTGCGGAAGAGCGGCGCGATCGGCGAAAACAATCGTGGATTCACTGAGGTCCGCCAGAACGTAGAAAACGCCAGCGCGATATCGTCCGCGGAAAACCGGGACCGAGAGGCCGTTTACGCGGCGATCGCAAAGGAACAGGGCACTTCTGCAGAGACGGTAGGCCGCGTCCGGGCTCGCCAGATCGCTAACAATAGTGCCGCCGGTGTCTGGCTCCAGCGCGAATCGGGCGAGTGGTACCAGAAGTAACCGGTGCTATCCTGCCCCGCTAGACGCGGTGGTTCTTGAAGCCGAGCAGGCGCATGAACCAGCGGCCCAGGCGGGAGGCGTAGGTGGTCTGGCGGCCCTGGATGGTGACCTGGGCGCGCATGCCCTCGACGGTGAGCTGCTCGGGCACGCTGT
>JAEUGY010000100.1 GCA_016794625.1 Opitutaceae bacterium | reverse complement strand
CCTCCGTGGGTGGTGATGACCGTCGGCGTGCCGCAGGCCATGGCCTCGATGGCGGTCATGCCGAACGGCTCATAGCGGCTGCTCAGAACGAACACATCGGCCGCCCGATAGTGGTCGGCGAGGTCGTTGTCCGCGACGAAGCCGGAGAATTTCACACGCTCCTCCAGGCCGAGCCGGATCGCCTGTGCCTTGAGTTCGTCGAGGATCGTTTGTTCCTCGGTGTTGAGTGACGTGCCGCCCACGGCGAGATGAAGCGCCGCGTCGGGTATTCGGGCGGCCACCAGGGAGAAGGCGTCGATCAACAGATCATAGCCCTTGTTGCGGGCGAGCCGGCCCAGGGCAAGAACGACGCGCCCCTGGAAGCCGAGGCGTGATCGCAGCGCGTTGCGGGAGGCGATGCTGACGGGGAAGAAACGATTGTCATCGTATCCCGGCGGGATCATGGCGACCTGCTCGGCGGGTGCGCCGTAGTCCTTCACGATCATGTCCACCTGATCGGGCGTGGTGGCGATGACCTGCGCGCAACTGCGGAACAGCAGGGTCTCTTCGTGGATTCTCTGCGTGAAGTTGTATTTCTTTTCGAAGTGCTCCGCATCCTCGGGAGCGTCCTTCTCCATCAGTTGCCGTTTCCACATCCCGAGCGAGTGCGGCGTGTGGACGTGCGGCACGTCCAGCACCTCGGCAAGGCGTTGGGTGGCATATCCAGCGTCCCAATAGTGACTGTTGAGAAACTGGTATTGAATACCCTCTTTCTTGATGAAGCGAAGCACGCGTTCAGCCCACTCCGGCAGATGACGAACGAGGTATTCCTTGTCGATGAAGTTGGGGCCTCCACAGGCGGCGCGAATGACACGTACGCGCTCGTTGACGACATCGATCTCGGGTTGGTCCTCGAAGCGACGCGTCCAGATGTCCACCTCGAAGCCGAGCTGGGCCAGCTTCTTGGCGAGTTCGAGCACATAGACCACCTGGCCGCCGGTGTCCGCCTTCCCCAGCGGGGGATCGGACGCGACGTAGCCGTGGGTGGAAACCATACCGATGCGCGGGAGCGCAGACTCAGGGAGAACGAGCGACATGACTGAACTGGGTTTCGCCCCCGCTGGCTGTGAGTCGCAGGCGAGGGCAGGTGTGCGTTGACGCGGCCGGGGCCGCGGGCTCCGGAGAGTCCGGAGCGATGACGCCGCTCGCGTAGTTGAACATCAATGCCTGAGACCAAGCATGTGTTACGGTCACGGGAGCGACCCCGAGGACATCGCAACGGCCTGTGCAGAAAATGCCAAGGGCAAATTCCTCTCTCCCTAAAAAACGACCGTACGCGCGATGCGTGGAGCTTGCCGCCGCGAGCAGGAAGCCGCGTGGAAACAACAGGTTGTCTGATACATCGCGAATTGACCCGGCGGGCTGGAGGGAGGGGGAAGACCGTAGGCCTTGCTCCCGGTTGCGCTCGCGCGTGCCACCTTCGGACGGAGGCAGGGGATGGATGTACAGCCGAGGGCGGCCGCGTGTCAGGCGCGGCTCCTAAAGCAGCAATCGTCTTAACGAAATCTTAGCGCTTTGCGGTCGGCTCTTAATTAGGCGGACGCTCGGCTTCCGCGTAGACTGCCGGGATGAACGATCTCGTCTTCATCGGCCTCTCGGTCGGGTTCTTCGTGCTCGCGGCACTGTACGCCTCCGGCTGCGAGAAGCTTCGTTGAGCGCGGCCCCACCGGCTTCGCGCTCTGCCACGCCTAGCGTCATCTCCATGGAAACGTTCTTCCTGACCGGTATCGCCATCGCCCTTGTTGTGTACCTCGTGGTCGCGGTCGTGCGTCCCGAGAAATTCTAGGGGCCTCCACCGCGGCGTTCGTTTTGGCGTTCCCTCTCGTCCTCCTCCGTGCCCATGCATGCTCCTCTCGCTTGGTTTCAGTTCGCCCTGTACGCGGCCGCGCTCGTGCTCATCACCAAGCCGCTGGGACTCTTTCTGGAGCAGGTCCTTGATCGGGACGGGAAGACCTGGCTCGATCGGATCGTAAAACCCTTTGAGCAGCTGACCTATCGCGTCTGCGGCATCGATCCCACGAAAGAGCAAGGCTGGATTGGATACACGTTTGCGCTCCTGACATTCAGCACCGTCGGACTGTTGTTCACCTATTTCATCCTCCGGTTTCAGGATCATCTCCCGCTGAATCCTCAGGGATTGCCGGGGCTATCGCCTCACCTTGCGTTCAACACCGCGGTGAGTTTTGCGACGAACACCAATTGGCAGAGCTACGGCGGTGAGTCGACGATGTCGTATTTCTCGCAGATGGTCGGGCTGACGATCCATAACTTCACCTCCGCGGCCGCGGGGATCGCGATCGCGGCAGCCCTCGTCCGTGGCATTGCCCGTCCTGCGGCCAGCACCATCGGCAACGTCTGGACGGACTTGGTGCGGGTGACCTACTACCTGCTCCTGCCGGTGAGTCTCGTGTTTGCGCTGGTTTTGGTTTCGCAGGGGATGATTCAGAATTTCCAGCCCTCGATCGTAGCGAAGACCATGCAGTCGTACACGATCCCGGTCGCGAAGACGGATGCAGCGGGGCATCCGGAGTTGAGCGCCGACGGAAAATCGCCGGTCCTGGTCGATCGAACCGTGACAACGCAGACCCTGGCGCAGGGGCCGATGGCCTCGCAGGTGGCGATCAAGATGCTGGGCACGAATGGGGGCGGCTTCTTCAACGCGAATGCGTCGCATCCGTACGAGAACCCGACACCGCTTTCCAATTTTCTGCAGATGCTCTCCATCTTCGCGATTCCGAGCGCCTTGACCTACTGGATGGGTCGGAAGGTGAAGAACCAGCGCCATGGCTGGGCGGTATGGAGCGCGATGGCGGTCTTGTTCGTCGCGGGCTTACTCGTCATCTGGTGGGCTGAAGCCGCCGGGAATCCCATTCATCAGGGCCTCGGTGTGGCCGCGACCGATGGCAACCTGGAGGGCAAGGAGACACGCTTTGGCATCTTCAATTCCGCCCTGTTCGCCACGATCACGACGGCCGCTTCGTGTGGCGCGGTGAATGCGATGCACGACTCGTTCACGCCACTCGGCGGGCTCGCGCTGCTCTTCAATATGCAGACGGGGGAAGTCATTTTTGGCGGCGTCGGGGCCGGGCTCTATGGCATGCTGACCTTTGTCGTGTTGGCCGTGTTCATCGCCGGTCTGATGGTCGGGCGCACGCCCGAGTACCTGGGCAAGAAGATCCATGCCTATGACGTCAAACTGGTGATGTTGATTCTCGTTGCCCTGTCCGCGACCCTGCTCGGAGGGACCGCGTGGGCGAGTGTCTCCCCCTGGGGCCAGGCCGGTTTGAACAATGCCGGTCCGCACGGTTTCAGCGAGATGCTCTACGCCTACAGCTCGGCGGTGGGCAACAACGGCTCCGCGTTCGCCGGCCTGACGGCGAATCCCGCGGATGGAGACCCGCATTGGAACCTCACGCTGGGTTTGGCGATGTTGATCGGTCGTTTACTCGCGATCGTACCGATCCTCGCTCTGGCCGGAAGCTTCGCGGGCAAAAAAGTCCTCCCGGCCAGCGCGGGCACGTTTAAAGTCGAGGGGGTCACGTTCACGGTGTTGCTCATCGGTACCATCGTGCTGGTGGGGGCGCTGACGTTTTTGCCCGCCTTGGCGATGGGTCCGGTGGTCGAGCACTTCCTCATGAATTCGGGAACGTTGTTCTAGATTCGGCGCCATGAACCATCGGCTACTAGATCTGATCCGGAAGACGCCGACCCGCGCGGCGCCGGTTGCGCGAGGCGGTACCTTCCCGGTCCAAAGTGGTTTTACGTATCGAGGACAATTGAGCGGGCGTGGGTGCACGACGCGCGTCCCCGCGGCGCCGACGGAGCGGCGCCCTCCATCCGAGCGGGATTTGGGCTTTCAGGGCGGTCGTGGGGGCCTTGTTGGTTCGTTTCTGCGCGGCGGGGCCGGGTGGTCCCGTCGCGGCCTCGGCGAGGCCACCTCCAACGGACGGTTGCGGCGCCGGGACCGGGATCGGGTTCGCTCCGTTGAACGCGTATTTCCCTTCGCAGTTTTCCCTTCATGAGTAACAAAGCTGTTTCCCTTTTCGATCGGCGGATCGTGCGTCAGGCGGTGTGGGAGGCGTTGAAGAAACTCGACCCGCGGACGCAGCTCAAGAATCCGGTCATGTTTGTGACCCTGATCGGAGCACTGCTCGCGTTTCAGCAGCTCTTCACCTCGCCGGATCCGTTCCGTTTCGGGCTCCAGATCGCGCTTTGGCTGCTCTTCACCGTGCTCTTCGCCAACTTCGCCGAAGCGGTGGCCGAAGGTCGGGGCAAGGCTCAGGCCGACACCCTGAAACGGGCTCGTACGCAGACGTTGGGCCGTCGGCTACGCGAGGGACGCGAGGAACGCGTCTCGGCCGCCGATCTCCGTCGGGGCGACACGGTTGTCTGCGAAACCGGTGACCTCATCCCCGCAGATGGCGATGTGATCGAAGGCATCGCCTCGGTGGACGAGTCGGCGATCACCGGCGAATCCGCCCCGGTGGTGCGCGAAAGCGGCGGGGACCGTTGTGCGGTCACGGGTGGCACGCGGGTTCTGAGCGACCGGATCGTCGTTCGGGTGACTTCGGAACCGGGCAGTACGTTCATTGATCGCATGATTGCGATGGTCGAGGGCGCCTCCCGGCAGAAAACGCCGAACGAAATCGCGCTCACCCTCCTGCTCTCCGCACTGACGGTGATTTTCCTGTTCGTCATCATGACCCTGAAGCCGTTCGGCCTGTACGCGAACGTTGCCTTCTCCTTCACGACCCTCATTGCGCTGCTGGTTTGTCTCATACCAACGACCATTGGCGGACTGCTCAGCGCCATCGGCATCGCCGGCATGGACCGGCTGCTCCAACGGAATGTGCTGGCGACCTCGGGCCGCGCGGTGGAGGCGGCAGGCGACATTGATGTCCTGCTGCTCGACAAGACGGGCACGATCACGCTCGGAAATCGTCAGGCCAGCGACTTCGTTCCGGCCCCGGGTGTCACCCGCGAGCGGCTCGCCGACGCGGCGCAACTGTCATCGCTCGCCGATGAGACGGCGGAAGGGCGCAGCATTGTGGTTCTCGCGAAGGAGAAATTCAATCTCCGGGGACGCGAGATGGCGGCGGCGCAGGCGGTGTTTGTTCCCTTCACCGCCCAGACCCGCATGAGTGGCGTGGATTTTGCCGCCGGCAACGGTCGTCCAGCGCGTTCGGTCCGCAAAGGGGCGGCTTCCAACGTCAAGGCCTGGGTGGAGTCGCAGGGCGGGACCTACCCGGCGGCGGTGACAACGGTGGTGGACGCCATTGCGCGCAGCGGCGGCACTCCGCTCGTGGTGGCCGACGGTCGAGAGGTGCTGGGGGCCGTTCACCTCAAGGATGTGGTCAAGGGAGGCATCAAGGAACGGTTCGCGCAGCTCCGGGCGATGGGTATTCGCACGGTCATGATCACGGGTGACAACCCCCTGACGGCCGCGGCGATTGCGGCCGAAGCCGGGGTGGATGACTTCCTGGCCCAGGCGACGCCGGAAATGAAGCTCGCGCGCATCCGCGAAGAGCAGGCGAAAGGTCATCTCGTGGCCATGACCGGCGACGGGACCAACGACGCGCCCGCGCTCGCCCAGGCGGACGTCGGGGTCGCGATGAACACCGGGACGCAAGCCGCCAAGGAGGCGGGCAACATGGTCGATCTCGACAGCAATCCGACCAAACTGCTCGAGATTGTGGAAATCGGAAAGCAGATGCTGATCACCCGGGGTTCGCTCACGACCTTCAGCATCGCGAATGATGTCGCGAAGTACTTTGCGATCATCCCCGCGCTGCTGGTCGGCGTGTTCCCGGCCATCGCGCCCCTCAACCTCATGGGCCTGGAGTCGCCGGCGAGTGCCATCCTCAGCGCGGTGATCTTCAACGCGCTGGTCATCATCGCCCTCATCCCACTGGCCCTGCGGGGCGTCGCTTATCGCCCGGTGGGCGCCGCGACGATGCTGCGCCGGAATCTGCTGATTTATGGCTTGGGCGGCATCCTCATCCCCTTTGTCGGCATCAAGCTCATTGATGTGCTCATCAACGCCGCGCATTTGGTCTGACGTGCCACCGCCCCGCCTTGCGCTGAAGTTCATCCATGAAAGCACTGCTCTCTGACATCAAAACCTCCCTCCTGCTGACCGCCGTTTTCGCGGTGGTCCTTTGTGGTATGTATCCACTGGTGGTCTGGGCCGGCGGGCAGGCGTTCTTCGCCGAAAAGGCGAATGGCAGCCTGGTCGTCGATGCCGATGGCACGGTTCGTGGTTCGGCGCTGCTGGCCCAGTCGTTCACGTCGCCCCGCACCTTCCACCCGCGCCCGTCGGCCGCGGGCACAGGTTACGATGCCTCGGCCTCGTCGGGCAGCAACCTCGGGCCGACCAGCCGAAACCTGGCCGACAGCATCAGAGAACGCGTGAAGGCGTATCGCCTCCTCCATGGACTTGCCGCGGATGCGCCCGTACCGGCCGATGCGGTGACGGCGTCCGGCAGCGGACTCGATCCTCATATCAGCGTGGCCAATGCGCACCTTCAGATGGTGCGTGTGGCACGGGCGCGGGCGCTGCCCGTGGACCAAGTGCGGGAACTGGTGGAACGGCATACGGACGGGCGTGGATGGCGCGTGTTCGGAGAGCCCGGGGTCAACGTCCTGCTGCTGAATCGCGCGCTCGATGCCCTGCCGTCCCACGAAGGCCAGCGAGCGATGCACCCAAGGTGAACGACCGGGCGGTGGACTTGCGTCGTCCCTGCGTTCTGCCAGCCTCCCTCCGTCATGTCCGATCTCCGTCCCGATCCCGACGCCTTGCTCGCTTCGCTGAAGCGTGCGGAGGTCCAGTCGAGACGCGGTCAGCTCAAGATCTTCTTCGGCATGTCCCCGGGCGTGGGCAAGACGTTCGCCATGCTCCGGGCGGCGCAGCAGGAGTCGAAAGAGGGGGTGGACCTCGTGGTCGGCGTTGTCGAAACCCACGGACGCGCCGAGACCGAAGCCCTGCTGGCCGGCCTGCCGGTCATCCCGCGCAAACGCATTGAATACCGCGGCACCCAGCTGACGGAGATGGATCTCGAGGCCATCCTCCAGCGGAAACCCAAGCTGGTGCTCGTCGATGAGTTTGCCCATACGAATGCTCCGGGCTCCCGGCACCCGAAACGCTACCAGGACGTGATCGAGCTGCTGGATGCCGGTATCGATGTCTACACGACACTCAATGTTCAGCACATCGAGAGCCGGGCCGACACCGTGCGACAGATCACGGGGGTGACGGTGCAGGAGACGCTGCCCGATTCGGTGTTTGAACTCGCGACCCAGATCGAGCTCATCGACCTGCCCCCGGAGACGCTGCTGGAGCGATTGCGGGAGGGAAAAGTGTACCTGGGAAACCGGGCGGTGGCGGCGGCCGAGGGATTCTTCAAGGATGCCCATTTGACCGCGCTGCGGGAACTCGCGCTGCGCTTTGTGGCGGAGCGGGTCGACAAACAGCTCCGGAACCTGCGGGCGTCCGGCCCCATCAAGACGATCTGGCGTTCGGGCGAGCGCCTGCTCGTCGCAGTGGGGCCGAGCCCGTCGTCGCTGCAACTGGTCCGCTGGACGCGCCGGATGGCGGCGGCGCAGGGCGCCTCCTGGATGGCGGTGAGCGTCGAGTCCTCGCGCCCGCTGGAGCCTCCGGATGCACGCCGCCTCGAACAGAATCTGGCGCTGGCGAGGGAACTGGGGGCGGAGGTGGTGATGACCCGGGATGATGACATTGCCGGAGCCCTCGTGCGGGTCGCGCTTCAGAACAACGCCACCCAGATCGTGGTCGGCAAGTCGCGTTCTCCTCGTTGGCTCGATCTTCTCCGGGGCGGCAGCCTGGTGGATCGCCTCCTGCGCTGCAGTGGCGGGATCGACATCTATGTCGTGCCGGCCGAGCGTTCCGCGGAGAAGGCCACGCCGTGGCTCACAGTGCGCATGCTGGAGCGCTCGCCGGCGGCTGAGTATGGCGAGGTGGGCATGGTGCTGGGGATCCTGACGCTGGTCAGTTGGTTCATCGCCCCGCACCTCGGCTACCTGGTGGTCGGGCTCTTTTACCTGCTGGCGGTCATTGCGCTCAGCTTGCGGGTCGGCCGCGGGCCGGTCTTCGCCGCAGGCGTCGCGAGCGCGCTGACGTGGAACTTTCTCTTCATTCCCCCCCTCTTCACCTTCGTGACGGGAAAGTTTGAAGACGGCATGATGTTCGGCACCTATTTTGCCGTCGCGCTGATTGCCGGTCAGCTCACGGCCCGTATCCGTTCATCGGAGCGGAACGAACGCCTGCGGGAGGAACGGGCGACGGCGCTCTTTCACCTGACGCGGGCCTTGAGCGCGGCGCGGACCCTGGACGATGCCGTGTCCGCCGCGCTCCGGCAGGCCGAGAGCCTCTTTTCGGCGCAGGCGTCGCTGCTCCTGGACACGGAGGGGGCCGGCGGTTTGACGCCGCACGCGGCCAGTTCCTACCCTCTGAGTGAGAAAGAACGAGGTGTGGCGGACTGGGTGTGGCGAAACCGCAAGAAGGCCGGCCGGTTCACGGACACGCTGCCCTTCGCCGAGGGCTTTCATCTCCCGCTCGTGCGGGATGAAACGACGGCGGGTGTGCTGGTGATTCGCGTCGCCCCGGAAAGCACCCTCTCGCTGGCGCAACGCGACCTGGCGGAGAGTTTCGCCGCACAACTCGCCCTGGTTGTCGAGCGCGAGCAGTTGCGCGCGGCCGGCGAGCGGGAGAAGCTCCTGGCGGAATCGGAAAAACTGCACCGGGCGCTGCTGGACGGAGTTTCCCACGAATTGAAGACTCCGCTCGCCGTGTTGAGCGCCGCATCCGAAAGCATGGTGCTGGCCGACAATCCGACGAGAGATCGCCTGACGGCGGAAATTGGAATGGCGACCCGCCGGTTGCACCGTCTGGTAAACAACCTGCTTGATCAGACCCGGCTCGAGTCGGGGGCGTTGCGACCCCGGCTCGACTGGTGTGATGCCCACGATCTGGTGAATGCCGCTGCGGACAGCGTGCGCGACTCCCTCACCGGCCACCCGTTTGATACGTCCATTCCGGATGAGATGCCCCTCTTTCGGGCCGATTTTGCGCTGATGGAGCAGGTGATTGCCAACCTCCTCCTGAACGCCGCGTTTCACACGCCCGAAGGCACACCGATTTTTCTCGCGGCGGGAGTCGAGGAGGGAAAACAGCGGGTCTTCTTCACGGTCGCGGACCGGGGACCTGGACTTCCGGAAGCGATGAAGGACCGGCTCTTCAAAAAATTCCAGCGCGGGGATGAAGCGAGGGCCGGCGGACTGGGTTTGGGCCTCTCGATCATCCGCGGATTTGTCGTCGCGCAGGGCGGCGAAGTCGTGGCGGGCCAGAACCCCGGCGGCGGCGCGGTCTTCACGGTTTATCTTCCTTACGCGCCGCACGGCGAAGTCCCTGACGAATGAGCTCTCCTCCTGCCAATAAAACCATTCTCGTCATCGACGACGAGGTGCAGATCCGCCGCCTGCTTCGTCTCACGCTCGAGGCCGAAGGTTATGGGGTGCGCGAGGCCGGGACGGGCCGGGCCGGGTTGGACGAGGTTGTTCGACGGGCGCCGGATCTCCTGGTGCTGGACATGGGGCTGCCCGATCTCAGCGGATTGGATGTGCTCCGCCAGTTGCGTGAGTGGTCCCGCGTGCCCGTGCTCGTGCTCACCGTAAGAGCGGCGGAAGCGGACAAAGTCGGTGCGCTTGATGCGGGAGCGGATGACTACCTGACAAAGCCGTTTGGATCCGCCGAACTCACCGCGCGTATCCGCGCCATGCTCCGGCGCGCACCGACGGAGGCGGAGCTGGCCACGGTCACGTTTGGCGAGATCACGGTCGATTTCAGTTCCCGGATCGTGCGGCGCGGCGCCTCGGAGGTGAAACTCACGCCGAAGGAGTACGCGCTGCTCCGACTGCTTGTTCTGCATCGAGGCAAGGTTCTCACGCACCAGCAACTCCTGCGTGAGGTGTGGGGACCGAAGTTCGAGGAGAGCACGCACTACCTCCGCGTGCACATGACGCACCTGCGCCAAAAGTTGGAGGCCGACTCCCACCGCCCCAGACACCTGAAGACCGAGTCGGGGATCGGTTACCGGCTGGTGGAGGATTGACGGCGAGGAGGCTAGCCCGGATATTTCGTGAAATAGGTATCGCGTAGCCCTTAAGTCTCTGCTACAAGCAGAGTTACGACAAAACAAAAGGAGCTACGCGATGATTGAAAAATCGACGAAGAAAATCGGATTCTCAAGTGCAAAAGGCCGG
>JAEUGY010000097.1 GCA_016794625.1 Opitutaceae bacterium | reverse complement strand
GTGTTTTGTTGCGTGCCTGCGCCAAGGATGGTCATGGGGAAAAGGGGGTGCGTTCGCCCACGGTCGGGGCGCTGCGGCACGAACGTGGAGCGAACCCTAGAAGGGCGCGTTTCCAAGGCAAGAGCACTGTACGAAACGTCGATTCAATGAACGAATCGAAGTCGGCCGCACGTCACCGCGGCCCGCCGGACGCGCAATGGGGCCTGCCTAAAACACCGCCCGCACTTGCGAGAAGGTCTTCCGGGTCGTGGCGAGCAGGGTGCCCACCGCATCCAACGTCAGACCGTTTTCCATCATGAAACCGCCATCGGCGTGGGCCAGGTCGGCGAGGTCCGGCTGGGCATCGGACAGCGCGCCACCCGAGGGCAGCACCTGCGAGGCAAACCGCATGGCGCTGGCCAACCAGATAGGTGTGGCCAAACGGTCCGGGCGGTCCTGGTTGGCCACCGCCTGAATGATATTTTCAGAAAACTGCCACTTCGACAGCAGCAACGCTCCCGCGTGGGCCTGGATGAAACCGACGTGCGTCTCCTCCCACGCCGAAAACGAAAGGGTCGCCGGGCGGGGCTCACCGTGTTCCTGCATGAGCCGGTCGATCGCAAGGCGTCCAATGAAGCGGAGCAGTCCAACCGTATAGGCCTCATCCGCATCCGCCTTGTCGGTCGTATCCGCCAGCGCAAAGAGGAATAGCCCATGCAACAAACTCTCCGCCCAGAACGCATCACCCGACATGCCGTAGGCCCGCAAATCGCGGCCGGACATGGTCCGGGCGACTGTGACATTAAGCATGCGGATGGTCTCCCGCATCCCGATCTTCTGCACCGCCTCGCCAATCGACCGGACCGGTTCGCCCACCCGATAGTAGGCACTATTGGAGCAGCGGATGATGTCGGTCGCCAGGGTCGGATCACTGCCCACCAGCGCCGCGATGCTGCCGATGTCGGACAGGGGATCGCGAAGAAGCACCATCGCCCGCGACAAGACCCGGGGCGCCGGACTGAAGGTTTCGATCCGGGCCAGTGCGAGAAGGAACTGTTCCTGAGTGGGTTTCATGGAGGACGATCAGCGGTGCATGACCGCGGCTCCGAGTTATCGACACGGCTGGACAAACATGAACCCGCGACCCTCACCCGACTCCTCACCCAAACGAGGATGGGTCAACGTGATCAAGCTCCTCCCCGGCACGCTCAACGCAACGGCGCGAGCCCGAGATCGAAGATACGCGCCGAGTTTTCCATCACCGTCATCAACGCCGGTACGAAGGTATCCCAATCCTGACTGGCTTCAAACTGGCTGTCCCACGTCAGAAAGAGTTGCCCTGGAAAGAGATTGGAAGGCTCAATCACAATCCGGATCTCCTTTTCCCAGTCCGCAATCTTGACGTAGCTGAGGGCCGCGGGCTTCTCAATCCCGGGCACCACCGCAAATCGGTTGAGAAATTCCGATGCCGTAACTGGTTCATCCAGTTTAACATGCGCAGAAGCAGAAAAAATGCGAAAGGCGTTCTCCGGAGGACTTTCCTGCTGCAAGAACCGGACGAACACCTGCTGGATGATCTCCCAGTCGGCGGCGGTGCGGGCGTTTTTCACCCCCACACGCACGCGGTCCGGGGTCCGCACGAGGAACCCATTTTCACCAAAAAATTGCGCGATGATCTCGTAGCCAAAGAGCTGATCCCAGGCCTTGAGTTTGACCTGATCGGGACGCAACCGGAACCCCTCCGGATCGCAGAGCCAGTCGGAAAACTTTCGAATGTCCTCATGGTTCAGGGGCCGGACGCGTTGCACTGGGGTCTCGATCTGCAGGCTGTAAAGTTCGATGCGGGAGGGCGTCATGCGGAGCAGCAGTCGAATTCGTCCCGGCGGGAAGCGCAAACCTGAATCGAAAGGAGTCGAATCGATCCGAGACCGCGTGGCCCGCGGATCGGTTCGGCTTCTCCCTTGCGGCAAAGCGGTTCGGCGCCTCATCGTGTCCGCCCCACCCCACTTTCCTCCTGTGAAAACCAAGGTCCCTGAATCGCTCAAAGCCGACATGCCACCCACGCGCTGGGGCAAGATCCTCGGCGTCACCCCGGTGGTGCTGACCGTCGTCGCCACCTTGCTCGCCGGGCTCTCGTCCGGCGAAATGACCCAAGCCCAGTACAATCGCTCGCTCGCCGCGCAGTTGCAGGCCAAGGCCGGGGACCAGTGGAACTTCTTTCAGGGCAAAAAGCTGCGCAGCGCCGTGCAGCGCAGTGCCCTGGACCAGATTGCGGTCGGGGGCCGTCCGGGCACGCTCGATCCCGCTGGTTTGCAGGATGCCGTCGCGGGCACGCCCGCGGCGTCGGTTCTGACGGGATCGGGCAGCCAGGCGATTCGCACCGCCCTGATCGAAGGCACCCTGCCGGCCCGTCCCACCGGCCCGGCCCTTGCCGCTGATCTGCAGGCTGCGCTCGAGGCCCTTGAAAACGGAGGCGATGTGACCGAGCCGTTGCTCCGGCTGCTCAAAGCGGATCCGATGGCGCTGACGACCGCCTTGCACGACGCCTACCATGCGGTGCGGACGTTTGACGACCTGACCGGTCCCATTGGCAAGGGCATTGACCTGCTCGAACGTCACGCCCGGTCTGCGGCGGGCGGTCACGGTTTGACCCGCGATCTGATCGCCGCGCGCATCGTGTTTCACGCGCAGCGCTACGATCTGGAAGCGCAGCTGAATCAACGGATCGCGTTTCTTTACGAGCTGCAGGTGCAGAAGAGCAATCTGTCGGCCGAGCGTCATCACGCACGCAGCCAACGCTTCTTCTACGGCATGCTGGCCGCTCAGGCGGGCGTGGTCATCTCGACCCTCGCGATGGCCGCCCGCCAACGCAACCTGCTCTGGTCGCTCGCCGCGGTCGCGGGCGCCATTGCCATTGCGTTCGCGGTCTACGTCTACCTGTACGTCTGACGCGCGGCGTCGGGCCTTAGGTTCTCAGGCGGTCGCCCGCACGGGTGGCACGTGGGCCGCGTCCTGGTAGCGATCCACAAGCACCTCGATCACCAAGGGATGGTCTCCGAGCGGTTCCGTCAGAGCCGTTTCCAAGCCCCGGCCCGTCCCCTCCGCGGCGGCGCAGATCGCCGCCAAGTCGCCCCCCGGTCCGGCGTGGCGCCCGGGTGAGAGAAACTGCTGGGCGACCACCACGCGTCCCTGGTCGCAGGGCGGGAGTCGCAGCCGGTCTTCCAGCAGCGGCTCGTTGAAGGCATAGGCGTCACCCGCACGGCGCTCCATGGAGGCCACATGGACGCCTGCTGCCGAGCCCGCCAGGAGTTCGGCGAGCTGCCGGCCCAGATGCGCCCGCACCGCGCCGACCGCCGGCTGCGGGGTGCCGTGGTCCACCAGCACCACCTGCGTGCCCGACCAGCCTCGTTCCTGCCAGCACGCCTCGACCCGCGCCGCCAGAGCCCGGGCCAGGCGCAGATCGTTGCGCTCCCGCCCCTCCAATCGCACCAAGGGAGGGGCCAGGCGGACCTCCGCCTCCGGACAACCACGGAGCAGCGCGCCCACGCGCTCCGGGATGTACTCGGTCAGAGCCGCGCTTGGCCCGAAAAACAGAGGCAGAATCACGACCGACCGCGCACCGGCGCCGAGAGCCCGGGACAGCGCCGGCTCCAGCAGCTCGGCAGGTTGCCCTTCCAGGTCGCCGGCAGCGATACCGCTGGAGTGGAGCAGTGACACCGGCCGGACCGGAATTCCGAGGCGTCCGGACAACGCGTTCGCGACCCGGCGGAGGCTGAAGGTGGCCGCGGGACGGAGCGATCCGTTGTCGACGAGGAAGACCAGAGGCGGGGACGGCATGAAGAACAACCGGGATGAGACGGATAAATGACTTGCCGACCCAAAACCGTTACCCAATAAGGTCAACCTCGCCGCCAACTCATGAATCTCCTTTCGAAGAAACTTTCGTTCGCCCTGCTCAGCGCCGTCGTCGTCCTGACGGGCTGCACCAAGAAGCCCAAGCGCCCGTCCCCCAGTGAAACCGTGATGGGCCAGGGCAGTGGTGCGCCGCTCGACGGCTCCGCCACCGACCTCGGAGCCAGCGGCCTGACCGATGGCTCGGCCAGCGGCCTGCAGACGAAGCAGGACGGCGTGTTCGAAGACGAGAACATGATCAAGGGCCTGTTCAAGCCCGTCTATTTCGATTTCGACAGCTCCGGCATCAAGGCCTCCGAGCGTCCGAAGCTGCAGGAAGCCCAGAAGTACCTGGCCGAGCATCCCCAGTATCGCTTGCTGCTCGAAGGTCACTGCGACTGGCGTGGCACCGCTGAATACAACCTCGGACTCGGTGACCGTCGTGCCGCCGCCGCCCGTCAATACGTGCAGTCCCTCGGCGTACCCGCGGCCAAGCTGGAGACGCTGTCCAAGGGCGATCTCGACGCGGCGGAAAACGGTTCCGACGAGCAGATGTCGAAGGACCGCAAGGTCGAGGTCATCATCCTGAAGAAGTAAGCAGGACCCGACCCCCTCTCCTCTTTCCAGGAGCTCCGGTTTCGACCGGAGCTCCTTTTTTTCGTCCCGTTGCGGCCGCTCAGGCGTCCGCCGCCAGGCCCTCGAGGATGCGCTCGGAGGCGCGGATGCCCTTTTCCATCACCCCTAGGTGGAAGCTCTCGTTCGGGGCGTGCAGGTTGTCGTCGGGCAGGAAGAGCCCCATCATCAGCGAATCCAGTCCAAGGATACGCTTGATGTCGGCGATGATCGGCACGCTGCCGCCCTCGCGCAGGTAGAGGGGCGCGCGGCCGAAGACCTCCGCCACCGCCTTGTCCGCTGAACGGAAGGCGCGCGCGAGCACGGGCGACTGGTCCTTCGGGGTGTTCGAGCGGTCGGGCGGCACCACCACGTAAGGCGAACCCTCGTGCTGGTCGACGAGGCGCAGGGTGACGTCGGCCGGCACGCGTTCGCGCACGGTGCGGTAGAGCAGCTCGCGCATCTTCGCCGGGTTCTGGTTCGGCACCAGGCGGCAGGAGATCTTCACGAACGCCTTACTCGGGATCACCGTCTTGGTGCCCTCGCCCTGGTAGCCGCCGCCGATGCCGTTGAACTCCAGGGTGGGCAGGAAGCGCACGGCCTCAAACGGCGTATAGCCGGGTGGCGTATGGAAGGCCGGGATACCGAGAAACTCGCGGTACTTCTCCGTGTCGGTGCCGAGGCCGGCGAGCTGCTCGCGCTCCCAGGGCTCGACGTCGAGTACGTCGTCGTAGAAGCCCGGCACATTGACGCGACCGTCCGGGGTGTGCAGCGAGGCGCAGAGCTCGGACACAGCCTGGATGGGATTGCGCAGCACGCCGCCATGCAAACCGGAGTGGAGGTCGCTGCGGGCGCAGGTGATCTCGACATCAAAGAGCACGAGGCCGCGCAGGCCGCAGGTGAACACCACTTGGTCTTCGCTGGGAATGCCGGTGTCGGACAGGTACACAAAGTCCGCCTTCAGCCGGTCGCGATAGGCCTGCAGGAACTTTGGAAAGCTCGGGCTGCCGATCTCTTCCTCGCCCTCGATCAGGAAACTGATGCGCAGGGGCAGGTCCGGGCGGCGCTCGAGCAGGCGGCCGACCGCCGCGATGTGGGTCATGAGCGGTCCCTTGTTGTCCGCCGCGCCGCGCCCGAACAGGCGCTGCCCGCGGATCTCCGGCTCGAAGGCCGGCGACTTCCAGAGATTGAGGGGATCCGCCGGCTGCACGTCGTAGTGACCATAGATGATCACATGGGGCCAGTGGACCGGCCCTCCACGGTGAGCCAGAACGATGGGATGGAGGTCAGTCGGCACCACCTCCACCGAGAAACCAATCGAGGTCAGAAGGCCGGCGACAAAGTCGCGTGCTCCGGCCATTCCGGCCTTGGACTTGGAATCGGCCGAGATACTGGGGTGACGGACAAACTCCTTCAGTTTTTCAACAGGGTCAAACATGCCTCGACCGTGACGAAATCGTCCCGGTCCGGCTAGCCCGAAACGTCACCTATTGAAAACGTTTCCGACTCGACTCGAAAAGTTCCAAGTATTTGGGAGCCAATTGCTCCAGTGACTTGATCCGTGCCTCGTCCGAAGGATGGGTGGAAAGCCAGGGCGGCGGTTTCGTCCCACCCTTGCTGTTCGCGGCCATTTTTTTCCAAAAGGAAATCGCCGCCCGCGGATCATACCCGGCGCCGGCCGCAAACCGCAGGCCGACCGCATCCGCCTCGGCTTCATGCAAGCGCGAGAACGGCAGGATCGCTCCCACCGTGGTGGTCAGCCCATAGGCCGCCCGCGCCATATTGCGCTTCGCCGGATCCACATCCTTCGCCTCCATGCCGATTTCCGCGAGGATGGCTCCTCCCGCGACGAGAAAGCCCTGGGAGGTCCGCTCTGCCCCGTGACGCGACGTCACATGGGCGATCTCATGGCCCATGACCGTGGCAAGTTCATCATCGGATTCCGCCAGCTTGAGCAAACCGGTGTAGACCCCGACCTTGCCGCCCGGCAAAGCGAACGCATTCACCTGCGAGGCCTCAAACACGACAAACTCCCATTGCGCGCCCGGCAGTTCGCGTCCCACCGAGTCCGCTATCCGCTTCCCCACCCGTTGCACACGCGCGTTGGCGATCGGATCGGCGGAGATTTTCTCCTCCTTCTTCAGCTGGGTGAACGCCGACAGGCCCATCGTGGCTTCCGCGCTGGGCGAGACCAGCATCAGCTGCTTGCGACCGGTCTCGGGCACCGTGGTGCAGCCGGCGAACAACGTCACCAAACCCAGGCCAAGGAGGAGTCGGATGGTCATGGCATCAGTGTTCCGCAGAAGGAATCGGGGCGCAAGGCGGAGATGACCCCATGCCGCGGGGACTGTGTTTAATGACGGAAATGTCGAATTCCGGTGAAGACCATCGCGAGCCCGCGGTCGTCCGCCGCCTTGATCACCTCTGCGTCCCGGACCGAACCGCCGGGCTGGATCGCACAGGTGGCCCCGGCCTCGGCCGCCGCAATCAGGCCATCCGGGAACGGAAACAAAGCCTCGCTCGCCACGACCGATCCTTTGAGGTCCAGGCCCGCTTCACCCGCTTTCCACACCGCGATGCGCGAACTGTCGACCCGGGCCATCTGCCCGGCGCCCACGCCGAGGGTCTGTTCTCCCCGGGTGTACACGATCGCATTCGATTTGACGTGCTTGCAGACCTTCCAGCCAAACAGCATCGCGTCCCACTCCGCCGCAGTCGGCTGACGCCGGGTGACCACCTTGAAGTCCTCCCGCCGGCCGAGGTGACGATCACGGTCCTGCACCAGCACACCGCCGAGCACGGAACGCACCTCCTGCAACGCGTCCGCACCCAGACCCTCCTTTGCGATCATGAGGCGGAGGTTTTTCTTTTTACCGAGCACGGCAAGCGCGTCGGGATCAAAACGAGGGGCGATGATGACTTCGGTGAAGATCTCCGCGATCGCCGTCGCCAACGCGCCATCGAGCGTGCGGTTGACCACGATGATTCCCCCGAACGGCGCCTGCCGGTCGGTCGCGTAGGCCTTCTCCCATGCCTCCGACAGGGTATCGGCCGAGGCCACACCGCAGGGATTGGTGTGCTTGAGAATCGCGACGGTCGGTTTCTCAAATTCGCCGATCAGGTAGGCGGCGGAGGTAATATCGAGGATATTGTTGTAGCTCAACTCCTTGCCCTGGAGCTGTTCAAAGTGCTGATGGAACGTGCCATAGAGCGCCGCCTTCTGGTGCGGATTTTCGCCATAGCGCAGGGACTGGGCCTTGTCATAGGTCAGCGTGAGCCGCGCGGGAAACCCACTGAGCGCCTCCAAATCAGGCCCCTCCGCCTGGGCCTCAAGGTACCGGGCAATGGCCGCATCGTAACGGGCCGTGCGCTGAAAGACCGTCAGCGCGAGCCGCCGGCGCAGCGCGCCCAAGGTTTCCGGAGCCGCCAGCGCCGCAAGCACGGAGTCATAGTCCGCAGGATCGCAGACCACCGTCACGCTCTCGTGGTTCTTCGCCGCGCTGCGAAGCATCGAGGGACCGCCGATGTCGATGTTCTCAATCGCATCCGCGAACTCCACATGGGGCTTCGCCACGGTCTCCTCGAAGGGATAGAGGTTCACCACCACGAGATCGATCAACGGGATGTTATGCACCCGGGCCTGCTCAAGATGCTCGGCCTTGTCTCGTCGACAGAGCAGGCCGCCATGAATCTTGGGATGCAGGGTCTTCACCCGCCCTTCCATGATCTCGGGAAACCCGGTGTGAGTACTGACCTCAGTGACAGGCAACCCACGCTCCTGCAGGAGCTTCGCAGTGCCTCCCGTCGAAAGGAGGCGGTAGCCGTGCCGTTGCACGAGCCCAGTCGCGAATTCGACCAGACCACGTTTGTCGCTGACAGAGAGCAGAGCCAGTTTTTCCATGGGAAGAAAGGGGGTTATGGCCGGGGCGTCAGAGGGCCCGCAAGCCGGAATCCGCGGCGCACTGCAACGCCGACCGGCGAACACCCGGATTGCGTTCCGAGCCAAGCTGCTTTTGGTTGTGCATCTCTTTCATACACGCCTGTGGCCGCCTCCGTTCTCCTTCCCGGGCTCACTGCCCGCCTCGACAAGCTGATCTACCACCATGGCGGTAGCAGTCTGCCTCCGGACAAGCCCCATGCGTTTGTCTACTTCATCACCATCCACAACGGCTCGGACCAGACGGTCACGCTGCTCGGTCGCAAGTGGGTGATCGAACACGCGGACGGCCATCGCATGGTGATTGAGGGCGACAAGATCGTCGGCGAGACCCCGCGTCTCGCACCGGGTGAAGCGTTCTCCTACAACAGTTACCACGTTACCGGCGAAGACGCGACCGCCTTGGGGAGCTTTCACGGCATCGCGGAAGGCGGCGACAAGATCCACGTCACCCTGCCTCCGTTCACCATGACGGTTCCGGTCACCTAGGCCGGGCCCCCCGATGACGCCCTGCTCTTCGCCAAAATCTTACGCTTGCACCGCCCCGGGCTGTGCCTCTCCTTCGCGGGTTCGTAAATGAATCTCATCGACCTGAACCGCGACGGCGGCATCGGCGCAAACTCGCTGTTCCTACAATTGGGCGATCTCCGGATCCTCGTGGACTGCGGACTGAACCCCAAATTGACCGGGCGTCGCGCTGCTCCAGACCTTTCCAAACTCAAGGGCAAGTCCCTCGATCTCATCCTGGTGACACACTGTCACCTCGACCACATCGGCAGCCTGCCGCTGGCCATGCGGGAGCATCCCGACGCCCCGGTGCTGATGACGCAATCCAGCCGGATCCTGATCGAGCGCATGCTGCACAATTCAGCCAGCGTCATGCTCCGGCAGAAGGAAGAGGAGAACATCCCGGACTACCCGCTCTTCACCCACGAAGAGATCGACCGTCTGGCGAAGCGTTTTACTCCAATCGCGTTTGGTCAGGCCAAGCGGTTCAAGGCGCGCAAGGAAGAGATCGAGATCATCTTTCACCCGGCCGGCCACGTGGTCGGCGCCGCGGCGATCGAGCTTCACTACAAGCACCGCGCGATCTTCATCACCGGCGACGTGCTTTTCGAGGATCAGCGCACCCTGCCGGGTGCGAAGTTCCCCGCGGGGCACTTCGACACGATCATCATGGAGACGACCCGCGGCACGACCGAGCGGTCGGTCGACAAGGGTCGCGCCACGGAGTTCGGCCGGCTGATCACCAGCATCAACGACACGATACAGCGCGGAGGCTCCTACCTCATTCCGGTCTTCGCGCTCGGGCGCATGCAGGAAGTGCTCTCGGTCATGCACGATGCCCGCAAATTCGGCAAACTGGTCGACTGCCCGATCTTCGCCTCCGGGCTGGGCATGGACCTGGCGGAGTATTTTGACGAGATCGCGCGCAAGACCAAACACGTCAACTTCAACCGCTCCATCCTCAAGGAGCTGAAGCTCAAGCCGACGCCGCGCAAGCTCAACCCCGGCGAAGATCCCCAGCAGAACGGGCTCTACATCATCAGCTCCGGCATGCTCGTGGAGAACACCCCGAGCTACACGCTCGCCAGCGGCCTGCTCGGCCACGCGCGCAACACCATCGGGTTCGTCGGTTATTGTGATCCGGATACACCGGGCGGCGCCCTTCTCGCGGCCAAGACGGGGGACTCCTTCATTTTTGAGACGATTCACGTCAAAACCAAGGTCAAGGCCCGGGTCGAGCGGTTCGAGCTGAGCGGTCACGCCGACCGCGACGAGCTCCTGCAGTTCGCGATCCAGACCGACGCCCGCAGCGTGGTGCTCACCCACGGCGACCCGCCCGCCCGCGCCTGGTTCGCCCAGCAGCTGGCCGAAAAGCTGCCGAAAGCGAAGGTCTTCGACCCCGTCCCGGGCGAAACCTACCTAGTCTGATCCGCGCCAAGGGCCTCCCCATTGTAGGGCTGGCCCTCGCGGCCACGCCTGATTTCTTTCGCACTTCGCCCTTCGCCCTTCGCACTTCACCGCTCCGCGGTGTCACGGTTCAGCAGGGCTCCAGAATTTCCTGCAATCGGGCCACCATGGCCGCGGAGCCGGCGACATAGAAAATTCGGCCCATGCGCAGATCGAATTGCGTGAGCGGGAAGACGGGGCCGTTGAGGAAGACCACCTCGCCACCACCGGCTTCCACGAGCGGCACGGCGGCGGCAATGTCCCAGACTTTGACATTGTGGTCGACGGTGCCGTCAAAGATCCCCACCGCCACATACGCCAGGTGCAGCGTGCTGCTGCCCAGACCGCGGATCTTGAACTCCGCCGCCACGTTCTGCGCGTGCGGGGCGAAGCGTTTGTCCGAGGGGCTGTGGAAGCCGATGAAACTTTGCCGCGACGGCGCCTCCCGCTTGACGTGCGCCACGCGGTCACCGTCAAACACGCCCAACCCCGGCCCGCCGTGGATGAGGGTGCGCCGGCTGAGATCGTAGATGACGCCATAGACCGGCCGCCCATGCTCCAGCAACGCGAGCGCGATCGCGCAGTGCGCGATGCCAGCCGCATAATTGTTGGTGCCGTCGATGGGATCGAGGATCCAGGAAAAGCGGGCCGTGACCGGAATCGTCCGGCCGGAGTCGGTCAATTCCTCGCTGAAAAACTGGTCCTCGGGAAACGCCGCCGCGAGCGCCCGAAAAATGTTCTCCGAAATCGCCAGGTCGACCGCGGTAACCCGGGAGCCATCGCGCTTCCAGTTCGACTCCACCGCACCAAAGTGTCGGTGCAGGAGCTCCGATTCTCCTCGCACCGCCGTCTTGGCGGCGGCGATGCGTGATTGAAGATCAAGCGTGGGTGAAGTCGGCACGACGCCACCAAGACAAGACCCGCCCCCGCTTCAAAGCCTAAAACTTCCCAGACCCGGGCAACGCCGTCTCGGGTACGGCCCGCCAAACGCAACGCCCTCCGGCGCTCACGCCGGATAGTCGTAGAGTTTTGGGTCGCGGCTGGGCGCCCGCCTCCGGGCCCGAAATCGCGCCCGCGCCCGCTCCTCGGCGGTGTTGGGCGCGCCGGCGGCGGCCGGCGGCAGGCCATCACCGAACGGATCGTCCGCCCCGTCTGCTGCATCCTCTCCTCCCAGGCGGTCTTCCAACTCATCCGGGTCGGCCCCTTCTTCGAGTTTGCGCACCATTTCCTCCATCTCTCCATCAATCTTCTCTCCGGAGAGCTCCGCCATGCGTCGCATCATGCGGCCCATGGCTTTGGGGTCATTCTCGTCGACCGAGGAAAACTCGCGCTCCATCTGATCAAGCGCCGCGTCCATCCGGGGATCGTCCCCCTCCGCTCCGCCCTCCCCCGCCGGTTTCGCCGGGGGCTCGTCCCCGTAGCCGCCGGTGTTGACCGCAAAGCGGGACACAGCCTTCTGCATTCTGAATTTCGGATTATCAGGACACGGCGGCACCGTTCGTCCCTGGGCCAGGGTTTTGGCGTAGAACTGGTAAATCCGGTGATTGTCGGGACAGTAGAATTCGTAGATCGGCATGAGAGGTCGCACTGGCTCCGAGGGTGATCCTTCGACGACCACCCCGGAGGACCCTAAGCCTGCGACTTCGGACGCTTCTTGGCAAGCTGGTGCCCATGTTGCACCTGGGGATCGCGCCCCCCACGGTTGAGGTGATCGAGCACGTTCGCGAGACGGCGCCGTTTTTCGTCTTCCTGCGCGAACATCTCCAGTTGCGCCGCCGGCTCCTCCACATTGGAAAAACGCACGCTGATGAGCCGCAACGGACGCCGTTGCGTCCACGCAGCCTTCAGCAGAGGCGCCACGAGGGGATAGAAGGGCGCCTCCAAGTCGGTGGCGGTGGCCAGGCTGTGGGCGTGCGTCGCTTGAGTGAAATCCGGGTAGCGCACCTTGACCGTGAGCGTGCGCACCCGCTTGTGATCCTGCCGGATCTTCGGCAACAGCTCGTCGATCATTCGTTTGGCGACGCGCTCGATCTCGGCGAAATCGGAGATATCCCGGCCAAACGTCTCTTGCTGCGAATAACTCTTGGCGTCTTCCCGCTCCGTTTCAACGGGCCGTTCGTCAATGCCCCGCGCCCGGTCAACCATCGCCCGCCAGTCCTGTCCAAAGAGGACCCGCAGGTCCTCGGGCGTACGGGTCAGGATGTCGCGCACGTGGACCACCCCCTGCGCCACGAGCATGGCCTCGGTCTTCGCCCCGATCCCGGGCAGTTTGCCGATCGAAAGCGGAGCGAGAAACGTCTCCTCCTCCCCGGGCGGCACGACCACAAAACCGCGGGGCTTGCGCAGCTTCGACGCGATCTGCGCAACGAGTTTGTTCGTCGCCAGGCCAAACGAGACCGGCAGGCGCAGCTCCTCCTGCAAGCGTCGCTGCAAACCTCGGACCGCGGTTTCCACCTCCACGGCATCCCGGAATCCGCACGGTTTCAGGTCGAGATACCCTTCATCGATGGAGTTGCGCTGCACCTCAGGAGTCAGCGTCTCGCAGAGATCGAACATGCGCCGCGACATCTGGCCATAGAGACCGGACGTATGCGGAATCAGAATCAAATCGGGACACACCGCCTTCGCCCGCTGCGTTGGCATGGGCGTGTAAACCCCGCAGGCCCGGGCTTCGTAGCTGGCCGACGAAATGATGCCGCGCTCCTGCCCGCCGACCGCGCACTTTTTTCCCAGCAACGAAGGATCCCGGCCCTGTTCGCAGGCGACAAAAAACGCATCCGCATCCAGATGCACCACCGTGGCGAGGGGCGGTGAGCTCATGTTAACGGGCAACGGCGAATTCCAGCGAACGCGACATGCCACACGAAATGACCCCGCTTCGGCGCGGACTCAAGCCGCGGAACGGGACGCCCTTCCTGTCCCCCTCGCCCGCGCGGAACCTTCAGGATGACGCCTCCGGGGTCGCCGGCGTGTCCCCGGTCGCCGCGTCCTCCGCCGGCTCCCATTCCCCGATGGGCGCCACGCCGTCAAACTGCAGCACGACCCGCGCTGCCTGCCGGCACGCGGCCAGATCGATGGTGAAGGAGGCTTCCCAATCGTTCATGCCTTCCGGATCCACCAGGACCTGGGCCACAGACCACACGCTCCCCTCTTCCGTCACATGGTGGTGCTGCGCCGAGCGCCCCTCCGGATCGAGCCGGAACCGCCCGCGTGCCTCAAAGTACGGCCGGAAGGCATCCTCGACCCGACGCACCTCGAGCGGGCGCTCCGTTTCCGGCTGGTCTGGCGCCAGTCCGAGTCGCCCGGCCGCCGCTTCGGCATCCCGCGCCGCCACGTCCTGCAGAAACGCCAGCACCGCGGTGCGCACGAGGCGGCGAAAGGAAGAACCGTCGCGGGTGAGATCAAACGTCTGCGGCCGGGCCGGCTTGCCGGCGGACTCCTCCGCCACAAACGCGGGATTGCGCAAGCGCTCCCACTCTTCGAGCAGGCTCGAATCAATGCCCCGGATCAATTCGCGGAAGTACTCCTCCATCTCGATCACGGGCTCCGTTTTCGCCGCGTCGGGCACCGTCTGCGCCAGCACTTTCCACGTCTGCGACAGATGTCGGAGCAGCAGGCCCTCGGAGCGCTCGAGTCCGTACTCCCGGATGTAATCCGAGAACGACAGGTACCGCTCGAACATTTCGCGCGCGATCGACTTCGGGCGCACGTTTTCCTCTTCGACCCAGGGATGGGCCGCCTTGAAGGCATTGAACTGATCGTAAAGGAATTCCCGCAGCGGTTTGGGGTGCTCGATCTGCTCCAGTTTCTCCATACGCTCCTCGTACGGCACCCCCGCCGCGCGCATCTCCTCCAGTTTTTCCGTCTTCAGCCGGTCCACCTGCCGGCGGAGAATCTGGTCCGGGTCCTCGACGATCGCCTCGCACAGCGTCAGCAAGTCGAACGGATAGTCGGGAGACTCGCGGTCGAGCAGCGGACAGGTGTCGATCAGGAACAACGACAGCGCCTGGTGCAGCGAAAAGTCCTCCTGCAGCTCGACATTGACGCGCAGTCGGCGGCCGGACGGAGCCGGTGGAATCCAGTCCACGATCCGCCGGTCGAGCAGCGAGCGGAACAACTGAAACGCGCGCCGCTTCAACTGCCGCCGGCGCGCCGCGGTTTCGTGGCAGCTCGCGATCAGCTCGCGCATCGCCCGGCAGCCGTCGCTCTCGCGACCGAGCATGAGCAGGAGCATGCCGTGGGAGACGTCGAACCGCGACACCAGGGCCTCCGACGGCGCCACCAGCAGGCGTTCGTACGTCCGGGCATCCCATCCCACCGCACCCTCCGGCGCAGAACGCTTGACCAGTTTCTTCAGCTTCTTCGGATCGCCGGCGGCCCGCTCCGCCGCCCGCTTGTTTTCAATCACGTGCTCTGGCGCCTGAATGACCACGTAGCCCTTGTCGTCATACCCTCGCCGGCCCGCACGGCCCGCCACCTGGCGGAAGTCGCGCACGCTCAGGATCGCGGCCTTCTTGCCGTCGTACTTCCACAGCTGCGTGAACACCACGGTGCGGATCGGCACGTTGATGCCGACGCCCAGTGTATCCGTTCCGCAGATCAACTTGAGCAGCCCGCGCTGCGCGAGCGACTCGACCAGGATGCGGTACTTGGGCAGGAGCCCGGCGTGATGCACCCCGATGCCATGGCGCAGCCAGCGCTTGACGTCCTTGCCGTAGGGGCTGTTGAACCGCACTTTTTCCAGTTCCGCCGCCAGCACCGCCTTTTCTTCCTTCGTACACAGATTGAGGCTCATCCAGTCCTGGGCCCCGTCCGACGCGGATCGCTGGGTGAAGTAGACCAGGTAAACAGGAGCCCGTTTCTCGAGCAACAGCTGCGCCACCCGCTCGCCCAGCGGAGTCTCGGAGTACTCAAACTCCAAGGGCACCGGCCGCCGGTCGCTGCGCACCGTGGTGCAGGGCGCCCCGGTGACGCGAGCCAGCTCCCGTTCGAAAAACTCGGTGCCACCCAGCGTGGCCGACATGAGCAGGAAACGGGTCTGCTTCATGGTCAGCAGTGGCACCTGCCACGCCGTGCCGCGCTCCGAGTCCGAGTAGTAATGAAACTCGTCCATGATGACCGCGGCGATCCCGCTGCGGTCGCCCCGCGCCAGCGCGATATTCGCCAGGATCTCCGCCGTGCAGCAGAGCACCAGCGCCTGCGGGTTGACGCTTGCATCGCCCGTCATCATGCCGACGTGCTCGGGACCGAAATCACGGCACAGCGACAGGAACTTCTCGTTGACCAACGCCTTGATCGGGCAGGTGTAGACCGAGCGCTGCCGAGCGCAAAGCGCCTTGAAGTGGAGGGCCGCCGCCACCAACGACTTTCCCGAGCCGGTGGGGGTGGCCAGAACCACATTGTTGCCGGCAAACAGTTCGAGGATCGCCTCCTCCTGCTCCGGGTACAGCTCCAGTCCACGCTCCGCGGACACCGCGAGGAAGCGCGCCATGACCTCGTCGGAACTCGCCCCTTCGGGCAAAGGGGCCAGCGGAGCTTGGGGAGCGGGAGCGACGGACATGCCTCCAGCAGGGAGGCTCACCGCCTACGACACAAGACTGCCTTCCGCCCCGGAACTCACTGCCCGGCGCCGGCGGTCGGTGTCGCCGGTGTCGCCGGGAGGGGAACCAGGCGGGCGGGAGCAAAGGGATGCGGGCGGCCGCTGCCCGCCGTCTTGCGCTCCTCCTCCCGGGCGATCGCCTCCAGTTTTGCAATCCGGGTGTCGACTTCGCGGCGCACCGTGCGTTCGTCCGCCGTGGTCATGGTCAGGCCGTCGGCCACCTTGACGCCTCCGACGTAAACCTGCTGAAGATTCCGCAACCCGCAGGCGAGCACATAGGTGGCCACCGGATCGTGCAGCGGACCCGTGTCCGGCAACCGGGGATCCACCACGAGAAAATCCGCCCACTTGCCAACGGTCAGCGTTCCCACCTGGTCCGCGATGCCCAGCACCTCGGCGCTGCCCAGGGTATGGAGACGCAGCATCTCGGTGACCGAGAGCGCCGCCGCACTCTTGTAGTGGGTGCGGATCAGCGCCATGCCGATGCGCAGATTCTGGAACGGATCGGAGATGTCGGTGCACGACTGGTCGTCCAGTCCGACCGCCACTTTCATGCCCGCTTTCCGGTACGCCACAATGTCCGCCACGCCCGAGGCCAGCCGGCTGTTCGACGTCGGCTGCCAGCTCATGGAGGCGCCGGCGGCTGCGGCGATCTTCACAATCTCCGGTGTGGTTTGGATAAAGTGACCAAAAATGAAATTGGGGCCGAGTGCGCCGGATTCGAGGTACCAGTTGAATTTCACCTGCTGTTCCGCCACCCGCTCCGGGCTTTCCAAAAAGTGCGCCTGATTGAGCACGCCATACTCCTTCATCACTTCGGCCTCCAGCAACGCCGTCTCCCGCGTCGGCTGAAACTGCACCGCACCCGAAATCGCCATCTTCAGGTAAAGCGGGTTCTTGCCCCACCGCTCATTCGCATGCGCCACCAGCCGGCCAAAACGCGCCTTGATCTCGGCCCGCGTGCCAAAGGGAGGCAGGGACACGCTGTTGACGAACCGTAGTCCGGCATCCGCCTTGGCCTTGAGCTGGTTCTCCTCGAAGGGCCCTTCCTTCAGGCGCGGCCCAGCCACCGTTTCACCGGCGCCAATGGCGGGCGGTCCCACCACACCACCATAGGTGAAGTCATAGGCGGTCGTGATGCCATTGCGCAAAAAGTCGAGTGAGCCATGGAGGGTGAACCAATAGACGTCGTCCGCCGTGCTGTGACGCAGAAGTCGGTCCCAGGCGCGAAACCATCCGTACAGGGTCTGGTCGTGACCCAGTCCCCGCAGCGGGCTCATGTAGATGTGACTGTGGGCGGAGAGAAAGCCCGGCGCCACAAACCGACCGCCGGCATCCATGACCCGGTCGGCCTTCAGTGTGGCCGGTGCCTCCCCCGCCCCGATGGCGGCGATCCGTCCGCCACGGTCGACGAGCATGTAACCGAGGTACGACGCAGGTTGCGCCGGATCGACGGGGATGAGGTGAGCATTCGTGACCAGAAGGCTCTCCGCCGCAAACCCACGCGAGGCGAACAGCATCAGCGCCACCAACGATCCATAAAAGAAACGGGAGACAGGAAAAGGCATGGGCCCGGTTCAGCCGGTCCTGTGCGCGCGTGAGGCGCATCGGCGGGAAAATGCGGTAGTTTCGGTGAAATTCTGGTGTCGCACCATGGCGGGCGCGACAAGCGCTACAGCGGTTTCATCATGCATGTCCCTTTCCGTCTTCTTCGTCTCGGAGCGTGGTTCGCCAGCGTGCTGCCGCTGCTGAGTCTCTCGGTCCAGGCCGCAGACGAAAAACTGGTGGTGCGCAACGCCATCCTCTTCACCCTCGCCGCGGGCCAGGAGAAGCCATTCCGCGGACATTTTGTCGTCGGAGCGGATGGGACCATCACGACCCTCGGTCCAGGCGAACCCGCCCCGGGCCAGGTTTCCAGCGCGACCCCCGTCTACGATGCTGGAGGTCGGTGGATCCTGCCGGGCTTCATCTCGGCCCACAGTCATCTCTGGCAAAGCGCCTACCGGGGCCTCGCCTTCAACCAGACGTTGATGGGCTGGGCGGAGGCCGTGTACCAGCAGAACGCGATCCACGCCGATCCGTCGTCCTTTTACTGGTTCACCCTCCATGGCGCGCTCGATCACCTGCGCCACGGCATCACCTCGGTCTACAACTTCAACTACTCGATGCAAAGCCGGCCCGGGCCCTTTGACGAGGAACAGTTCCGCGCGGAGGCAAGCTCGGGCGTCCGGTTTGTCCACGGATACGGTGTCGGCCGGTTCGGTCCCGCCTGGAGCGATGCTCAGGCCACCGAACGCATGCGGGCGTTCATCTCCTGGACCCAGACCCAGCCGGGACGCGAACGCCTGCTCTCGGTCATGATCAACGGGTCCGCCGCGTTTGTGCCGGGCGCCCGGCAGACCCAGGGCGAGGCCGCCGTGATGAACGCACTCGGCGTCGGCAATCAGGTCCATTTCATGGAGTCTCCACCGGACAAATACGAGGAACGCCAGCGTTTCCGCTGGTTCCTCGACGCCGGTCTGGTGCGCAAGAACGTGATCTTCGGGCACTATGTGCACACCGATCCCTGGATGCTCGCCGAGACCGTCCGCCTCGGAGCCTCCATGAGCTGGAACCCGCTGTCGAACGGCCGCCTGGCGTCGGGCATTGTCGACATTCCCGCCTACCTGAAGGCCGGGGTGCGCATCGGCATGGGCGTGGACGGACAGGCCAGCGCCGACCGGGCCGATCCCTTCGAAAACATGCGCATGGGTCTCTACCTCGTTCGCGCCAAGTATGAGGACGCCACCGTGCTCAGTCCTTATGACGTGCTCCGGCTGCACACCGTCGGCGGGGCCGACGTGCTGGGAATTGCCGACCGGGCGGGCAGCCTGGAAAAGGGCAAATGGGCGGACTTTCTGGTCGTCGACCCAACCGACTTCGGCCCCGTTTTCGATCCTTACGCCAGTCTGGTCTTCGTTGGCTCCACCCGCGACGTCGAACGGGTCTACGTGAATGGCGATCTGAAGGTGAAGGGCGGTCAGCTGATCGACCACGATTTCTCCCAGATCCGATCCGAGGTGGCGCGCCGGGTGAAGACGCCAGCCTTCGCGCCCTGATCCAAACCCGCAACCCGCCGCGCCGAGGGTCCTGCCCCGCCTCGGCTCTTCAGAGTGTAGGGCTGGCCCTCGCGGCCACGCCTTGCTTTTTTCGCTCTTCGCCCTTCGACCTTCCCATTTCACCGCTCCGCGGTGAAGGCGTGCCCGCAAGGGGCAGCCCTACAGACAGAGGCGAATCCGTAGCGATTCCTTTGACGTTTGCGTCCATGGGCCCCCACGCGGGGTGAAATTCGATTCAACGTTTCGTTCGAATAACGAATTGCGTCTGCATTAAAGCTAATAATTAGCTTTAATGCACAGCACGGGGCGTCTGTTCGCCTGCCACGACCCATCACTTCGGTTCGGCAGAACTTTTTGCACTTTCCCGGATACCTGCAGGGGGTGTGGAGCGTCTTCTCCCGGCTAGACTCTGTCTTCGTTTTCTCTTCCCGCCCACTTCCACCCGCCATGAACGTGCTGCCTCGTACCCTGCCTGCGTTGATCCCGGTCAGTTTGCTGGCCCTTTCTGCCCTCTCCGTCCCGGTGTTCGCCCAGCCAGCCCCCGCCCCCAGCCCGGCCGCCGATGCCGTGCCTGCGGGGGGAGAAGAACGGCGCAGCCGCCGGGACTTCAACCCCGAGGAGATGCGCGCCCGGCTCGAGGCGAACCTCCGGGAGCAATTTCAGCCGGAAAACGACGAGGAGTGGGCCATCATCAAGGAACGCATCCAAAAGGTGAGCGAGCTGCGTCGGACCAGCGCCGGCGGCATGCTGGGGGCGATGATGGCAGGCGGCGCCTTTCGCGGAATGATGGGCCAAGGTGGCCGTCCCGGCGACAACGCCGCCGGCCCGCGAGGTCGCATGGGCATGAGTCCGGAAACCGAGGCCCTGCAGGCCGCGATCAAATCCAACGCCCCTGCCGCCGAGATCAAGGCGCGCCTCGACCGGCTCCGGGAGGTGCGCAAGGCCAGCGAAGCGAAACTGGCCGAGGCCCAGGAAGAGCTGCGCGGAGTGCTCAGTGTTCGTCAGGAAGCGGTCGCCGTCATGACCGGCTTGCTGCCCTGACCGCGTTCAATGTCATCCCCGCCCGTCTCTTCGCCCTTGCCGGACCTTCTGGTCCGCCTGATCGCCCTGCGTCAGCTGACCGATTCCGACGCCCGGGCCTACCTCGCGCGTCCTGCCTCCTCCTCCGCCTTGAACGAGCCCGCCGTGCTGCGCTGGCTCGCGTCGGAGTACGGCGTGGGGTTCTCGGATCTGGAGGGCTGTGATCCGGAAAAATCGGTGCTCGCCCTCTTCCCGGCCCGGCTGCTCCTCCGCGAGGAAATCCTGCCCCTGCGGCGGAACGAGTCCGGTTCGATTGAAGTCGCCACCGCCCGGCTCTTCGCCACCCGGGGACTCGATGGCCTGAAGTCCATCACCGGGCTGAGACTCGTGCCGGTGCTCGCTCCGGCCGAGGCCGTGCAGCGCGAGTTGAAGAAAAACCTCGGCGTGGGCGCCGATACCATCGGCACGCTCGATGACGAGACGGCGCTGCAGGTGGTCGACGACGATGGGTCGTCCGACAACAATCTCGACAACGCCGCGGAGGACGCGTCGATCATCCGCTTCGTCAACCAGGTGCTGAAGGACGCGATCGACCTGCGCTCCTCCGACGTCCACCTGGAGCCGTTCGAGGACGAGCTGCGTATCCGCTACCGCATCGACGGCGTGCTGCAGGAGGTGCCGGTTCCGGCCCAGATCAAACGTTTCCAGCCGGCGATCGTCGCCCGCGTCAAGATTCTCAGTCACCTCAACATCGCCGAGAAGCGTCTGCCGCAGGACGGGCGGATCAAGGTGCGCATCGATGCCGCCGAGGTCGACATCCGGGTCTCCATCATCCCGATGCTGCATGGCGAGGCGGTCGTCATGCGTCTGCTCCGCCAGAATTCCGCCCTCCGCGGGATCCGCGAGCTGGGCATGGGCGCGCGGGAGCTCACCAGCCTCGAGCGCGTGCTGCGTTTGCCGCACGGGATCGTTTTGGTCACTGGCCCCACGGGCAGCGGCAAGACCTCCACCCTTTACACGGCGCTGCAGGAGATCAATGACGCGGAGCGGAAGATCATTACGATCGAGGATCCGATCGAGTACCAGCTGCGCGGGGTCAACCAGATCCAGGTATCGGAAAAGTCCGGACTCACGTTCGCCCGCGGTCTCCGCTCCATCCTGCGCCACGACCCGGACGTCATCCTGATCGGCGAAATCCGCGACCAGGAAACCGCCCAGATCGCGGTGCAGGCCTCTCTGACCGGGCACCTTGTTTTTTCCACCCTGCACACCAACGACGCCCCGGGCGCAATCACCCGCCTGGTCGACATGGGGGTCGAGCCCTATCTCGTCGCCTCGTCACTTGAGGCCGTGCTCGCCCAGCGTCTGGTGCGCCTGCTCTGCCCGCATTGCAAGGCACCGGATGATTCGCCCACCGCCCGGGCCTTCAAACAGGAGCTGGGTCTGGCCGCCGGATCCACCGTCTACCGCGCCGTGGGCTGCCGGGAGTGTCGCCAAACGGGCTACCACGGCCGGCGGGCGATCTTCGAGTGGATGGACTCCAGCGCGGAGATTCGTCAGCTGATCCTGCGCGCGGCATCGATCGACACCCTGCGGGACGCCGCCTGTCGTGCAGGTATGCGCACGCTGGCCGACGATGGTCGGAGGCTGGTCGAGTCGGGCGCCACCACGATCGAGGAAGTGCTGTCGGTCACGCCGACGGACGAATTCACCCAACGCACTCCGGGCTCGGCTTCACCGGAATCCTCCTGATGGCCGCCTTTGCCTACAAAGCCTTGCAGTCGGATGGTTCGCTCGTGGAGGGCACGATCGAGGCCGGCGGCCGTCATCAGGCGATGCAGCAGATCGAGGGACGCGGTCTGAAGCCGGTGCGCCTGACCGAACAACAGGGCACGTCGCAGCCAGTCAAAAACGGCAACCGCGCACCTGCCGCCGGTGCCGCGCCGTCTCCGGCCTGGAGTCTGCCGGGGTCGGGTCGCATCACGCCCCGGATGCTGGAGAACTTCACGCGTTTGCTTTCCAGTCTGCTCGCCGCCGGCGTGCCGTTCAGTCGCGCCCTGGTCATCCTGCATCGCGAGGCGGTCGCACCCGCGGCGAAAACCAAGTGGAAGGAAATCCACGATCTGGTGGTCGACGGCATGTCGCTCTCCTCGGCCATGGCCCGCTCGCCGGAAACGTTCCCGCGTGTCTATGTCGCCATGGTCGAAGCCGGGGAGGCCGGTGGCTTCCTCGATGTCGTGCTCGCCCAGATCGCGGACTTTCAAGCGCGGGAGAAGGAGCTGAAGTCGAAGGTCATCGCGGCCCTCGTCTATCCGGCGGTGCTGCTCGTGCTCGCCGTGGCGGTGATCATTTTCCTGCTGGTTTTCTTTATTCCGCGATTTCAGCTCGTCTTCAAGGGCTTCAACGCCGAGCTCCCGCTCATCACCCAAGTGATTGTCGGCGCCAGCGAGGTCATCCGCAGCTACGGTCTGATCGTCGCCATCGTGGTGGGAGTGGTGCTGTTCGCTCTGCGGGGCTGGCTGGGTTCGGACCGGGGCCGGCGCACGTGGGAGGGCTGGCTGCTGCGGTTTCCGGCCATTGGCCCGCTCGTCGCCCAATACGCCATGGCGCGTTTCTGCCGCATGCTGGGCACGCTGATCGGCGCGGGGGTTCCGCTGATTCAGGGTCTGAACGTGGCCCGTCGTTCCATCGGCAACCAGATCCTGGTCGACGCCGTCACGGACTCGATCGAACGGGTCAAGGAAGGCCAGCCGCTCGGCACGAGTCTCGCCCGGAACCGGGCGCTGTTCCCCGGGGCGGTGATCGAAATGATCTCGGTCGCCGAGGAGTCGGGGCGGCTCGATCGGGAACTGGTGCGCATCGCCGGCACGACCGAGGCCGACCTCGACCGGCAGCTCAAGACCGTGGTCTCTCTCGCGGAACCGGTGCTGCTCTTCCTCATCGCCGCGTTCGTGGGCACGATCTTCATCGGCATGCTCATTCCCATCTTCTCCCTGCAGGACCATATTCGCTGACTTTCGCCATGACCATCCGCCCTTCCCGTCTCCCGCGCTCGCGCCGCGGTTTCACGCTCGTCGAACTGCTGCTCGTGCTTGTCATTCTCGGCACGCTCGCCGCCTTGGTGCTGCCCAAGTTCACCGGGCGCACCGAACAGGCCCGCATCACCGCGGCCCAGACCCAGATCGCCACGTTCGGCACGGCCCTCGACGCCTACGAGGTCGACACGGGCAGCTACCCCTCGGGCAGCGGGGGTCTCCAGTCGCTTGTCTCCGCTCCTTCCGACGTGCAGGGCTGGCGCGGCCCCTACCTGAAGAGCGACATCCCGGTCGACCCCTGGGGCCGGCCCTACCTCTACGAGTTCCCCGGCAAGTCCAATCCGAGCGGCTACGACCTGCGCTCGTCCGGGCCGGACGGCCAGACCAACACTGCGGATGACATCGTCAACGGCACCGTATCCAGTCGCTGACGACCGCTCGCGCCGGGGCTTCACCCTGATCGAGCTCATCCTCGTCATGGCCTTGCTCGCCATCGCCGCCAGTCTCTCCGCCCCGCGCATGGCGGCCTTTTTCCGCGGGCGCTCGCTGGACCAAGAGGCGCGCCGGCTGCTGTCGCTCTCGCACTACGGCGCGAGTCGCGCGGTCGCCGAGGGGGTGCCGGTTCGTCTTTGGATCGACCCCGCCGGCGGCACCTACGGCCTCGAGGTGGAGGCGGGGTACGGTCGCGGGGGCGAAGCGGTGATGGAGTTTGCAGTGGATCGCGATCTCACCCTCGAGGTCCTCACCCCCGACGAGATTCTCCCCTACGAGGAAACGGGGAACCGTCGTCCGGACAGTCGACGTGGGGACGGCATTCTCTTTCTGCCTGACGGCTTGATCGATCCGTCCAGCACCCCGCGGATCACCGTGCGCCAGGGTGATGACGGGGCGCTCTGCCTGGTACCGACCGCCCATGGACTGGCTTACGAACTTCTGCATGAATCCGAGCTCCCACCACGCTAAGTCGCTCCGCCGCGGCTTCACTCTCGCCGAGGTGCTGGCTGCGCTGACCCTCATGGCCATCGTCATCCCGGTGGCGCTCACCGGCATGAACATTGCCAGTCGCGCCGGAAGCCTGGGTCAGCGCAAAGCCGCCGCCGCTCGCGTCGCCCAGCGGGTGCTGAACGAGCTGCTCGTCACCGGCCAGATCGTTTCATCGGGGCAAAGTGGCTCCGCCGCGGAGGACACCCAGCGTTTTTCCTGGGTGATGGAAACCCAACCCTGGACGATCGACGCATTGGAGGTCGTGACCGTGCGCGTCACGTTCGAGGTCCAGGGATCGCGCCACGAAGTCAGTCTGAGCACCCTCCACGATCCAGCCGCCACCACCGCCGCCCCGTCGACCTCGTTCCTTTAGGCGATGCCCGTCCACCGCACCTATTCTCGTCTGCATCCCAAGCTCCCTGGCTCCGTCCCGGAGGGTGCCGTCGGGCGCGGAGGTTTCACGCTGCTGGAGGTCCTGCTCGCCACCGCCATTTCGGCCGTTGTCATCGTCGCGATCCAAGCCGTCTTCTTCAACGCCCTGCGTCTGCGCAACACGACCAGCGATCGCGCCGAAGCGGATCTCGCGTTGCATCGGGTCCTCGATCTGGTGCAGCGGGACCTGACCGGACTCATGCTGCCCGGAGGCACACTCGGCGGTGTTCTGCAGACCGAGACCGACTCCAGCCTCATCGCACCCGTGGACGGAGAAAAGCTGGGTCCCGACTTCTTCACCGCCAGCGGCCGAATCGATGCGTGGACGCCGTTCGCCGAGGTGCAACGGGTCTCGTACTACCTGGCGCCATCATCCCGCGGGGACGGCTCCGGCCATCTCGTCCGCTCGGTCTCGCGCAACCTGCTGCCCGCCCTCGAGGAGACGAGCGAGCAACAGGTCCTGCTCGAAAACGTGGCGCAGGCCGGTTTCGAGTTCTTTGACGGCTTTGAGTGGACACCCACCTGGGACTCCACCGCGACCGCGTCCGTGCCCATCGCGATCCGCTTTTTTCTGCAACGCGCTCCGGACGCCTCGGGCGGCCCGGTTCCGGAACCCTTCGAGCTGGTCGTGAACGTACCGGTCGCCCTGCCCGCCAGCACGGCCTCGAACCAACTCGCGGCCGCTTCGCCATGAGCACCCGGGTCCAGTCTGCAGCCATGGCAACCGCCCGGCCGGTGCGTGGATCGATCCTCATCATCGTGCTGTGGATCTGCTTCGGACTGGTCGCCCTCGTGCTCTACTTCGCGCACGGGATGAGTTCCGAGCTCCGCTCGGCCGACAACCGCTTCGTCGGGCTCTCCGCTCGCGAGGCCGCCGACGGCGGCACCCGCTACGTCGCGTATGTCCTGAGTCAATATGCCACCGGCGGCACCCGGCCGCTCTCCACCGACTACGAAGCGGAGGCATTGCCCGTGGGCGATGCCACGTTCTGGATCCTCGGGCGCGAGGCCGACCTTGAGCCGACGGACGAACCCGTGTTCAACCTCATCGACGAGGCTTCCAAGATCAACCTCAACACCGCCTCGCGGGCGATGCTCGAGGCGCTGCCCGAGATGACACCCGAACTGGCCGGCGCGATCCTCGACTGGCGCGACACCAACACGACTGTGGGAGAAAACGGAGCGGAGGATGAAACCTACTCCCGGCTCGATCCGCCGCGCCGCGCGAAAAATGCGCCGTTTGAAACCATTGACGAACTCCGCCTGGTCTACGGCGCCACGCTCGACCTGCTCTTTGGGGAGGACCTCAATCGCAACGGCGTGCTCGATCCGAATGAAGACGATGGTGACGCCACGCCACCTCTTGACGACCACAACGGCCTGCTGCGCCGGGGTCTGCTCGATTTTCTGACGGTGTACAGCGCGCAGCCCAACACCCGCAGCGACGGCTCACGACGCATCGACATCAGCTCGCTCGCCGGTCGGCCGCGGCTGAACCAGTTACTCGTCGAACGCTTCGGTGAAACCCGCGCCGGCGAGCTCATGGCCCCGCTGGAAGGTCAGACGCTTGGCAGCGTGGCGGAGTTCATGGTGCGCAGCCGCATCACCGCGAGCGAGTTCGACCGCGTGCAGGGAGACCTGACGACCTCGGCCGCGGCGGTGGTCCGGGGACTGATCAACATCAATTCCGCCTCGGAGACCGTGCTCAGCTGCATTCCCGGCATCGGACCGGACAAGGCTCGCGCGCTCGTCAGCTACCGCCTCAGTCACCCCGAGGGATTGACTTCCATCAGCTGGCTGCTCGAGGCGCTGGACGCACCCTCGATTGTGCAGGCGGGACCCTTCATCACGGGTCAATCGTATCAGTATTCGGCCGACATCGTCGCCGTGGGCCCCCACGGCCGCGGTTATGCCCGCATCCGCAGCGTCTTTGACCTCAGCCAGGGATCGGCTCGCATGCTTTTCCGCCAGGATCTGACCGGACTCGGTTGGGCCCTCGGCCCCATTGCCCGGGACGTCGCCTTCGCCCCGTGAAACCTTTGCGCTCCCAGACGAACTTCCGCATGACCTGGCCTGGTTCCCAACGCCCACCCGCCGCACTCGGCCTTGTCGTCGACGGCCCGTCCCTGCACGTCGCGGAGCTTGGCTTGTCGATGGCAGAAACGAAGCCATCGGCGGCCCTTACGCTGCCACTCAACCCGGAGGGAGGAACGGCGTGGCGCGAGGCTCTGGCCTCGCTACCCGGCCGCAACCGGCGCTGCGTCGTCGGCCTGCCCGCGGAGTGGTTCATGACGGTGGCGTCTGTGGTTCCGGAGCTGTCCGAAGAGGACCGCCAAAGCTTCCTGACGCTGGAGGCGGAAAAAGGATTCCCGTGTGATCCCTCCGAACTGCGGATCAACCGGTCGGAGGTCGTCGTCGACGGCGTCCGGTATGTCACCCAACTGGGTCTGCGCACGGAACAGGTTCAGCAACTGGAGGAGCGCCTGCGCGCCGCCGGTCTGCGCCCGGCCAGCATGACGCTCACGCTGGCCGCCCTGGATGACCCTCCTCCCGCCGGCCAGCTGGAAGACGGGCGGTTGCTGGTCGTACAATCCGCCCGAACGGTCTCGACGCTCTTCACGGTCGCCGGCGAACTCCTTCAGGTCCGCGCCCTTGATGGCAGTCTGGCTGAACCCGACGCGCTGGCCCGCGAATTGCGCATCACCTTGGAAGACCTGCCCCCGCCCCTGCGTTCCCGGCTGGGATCGGTGCGCATTCTGGGCCCGCTGACCGAAGCGCGTGCGATGGTGGAGAAGCTTCGCCACCTTGCTTCGTTTTCCGCGCTCCGAATTGAAGCCCACGATCAGGAACCCAGCGCACAGGCCGGCCTTCTGGTCCGTCGCTGGCTGGGGTCGGGGTCGCGACTGCCCGAGTTTCTGCCACCCCGGCCCAGTCGCTGGAAGCAGTGGTTGCATCGCTACAACGCCCGGCGTGTCGGCATGGTCGGTGCGGCCGCCGCTGCGGGCCTGTTGTTGCTGGCCGGCACCCTCGCCTGGCAGGAATACCGGAGCTGGTCGCTCCGCTCCGAATGGGAGGCCATGAAACCGGAGGTGGAGGTGCTCAACGGCGTACAGGACCGCATCCGCGAATTTCGTCCGTGGCATGACACGTCGTTTTCTACCCTGTCGACGTTGAAGCTGGTGACCGATGTGTTTCCGGACACGGGCTCGGTCACGGCCAAGTCGATCGAGATCAAGGGTCACTCTTCGGTCACCATCACGGGCTCCACCCGCGAGAACGCGGCCTTGCTCAGCGCTCTCGACCGCCTGCGACAGCGTCCGGAGGTCACGAACCTCAAGATCGAACAGATCCGCGGCAAATCCCCGGCGCAATTCACCTTTTCCTTCCAACTGACCCGCGTTCCGAGCTCATGAGCATGCCTAAACGACAACGATGGTTCATGATCGCGGCGGGGGTGGCGGTGGGACTGCTCATCCTCGACCGGCTCGTCGTCACCCCGCTCGCCGATCATTGGAAGAAGCGATCCGTCGAGATCGCGAACCTGCAGCGCTCGATCGCGGCCGGCCGGGGTGTGCTGGAGCGGAAGGACCGCACCGAATCGCTCTGGAAGGCGATCCAGTCCGGCAGCCTTCCCGCCGATGCCGCCACCGCAGAACAAACCGTTCTGAGCGCCTTTGACCAGTGGGGACGTTCCAGTCGCATCGAGGTCGCCTCTATCAAACCGCAGTGGAAACGGGGCTCCAACGCGAAGTACTCCCTGCTGGAGTGCCGCGTCGATGCCTCTGGGCCGCTCGCCAATCTCACCCGGCTCCTGCACGAGGTCGAACGTTCTCCCCTCGCCTTGCGCATCGACTCGATCGAACTCTCCTCGCGCGATGAGCGGGGCCAGACCCTCTCCCTCGGACTCGTCGTCACGGGGCTGCGCCTGATCCCTCTGGAGCCCAGACCATGATCTCGTATCCACCTTTTAGTCTACGACTGAAACGAGGCGGTCCACCCCTCGCCGTTCTGGGACTGACCGCGTTGTTTCTGCTCCCCGCGGCACCCTGCCCGGCCCAGCGTCCGTCGAGCGCGGCCCCGTCGGTCGATTCGTTTGAGGCGTTCCGGATCATCGGCGACCGCAACGTGTTCGATCCAAATCGTTTTCCGCGCACCACCCGTGCGCTCAGTGCGGAATCCGCGGCGCCGGCCGACGACTTTGTTGCATTCGTCGGCACCTTGCAGTCGGAGAAAGGCACGTACGCCTTTTTCGATGGCTCGCGTCCGGAGTACCGGCAGGTCCTGCCGGTCGGCGGTCGGATCGCCGACTACACCGTCCGGTCGATCGACGCCCAAAACACCACGCTCGAAGGAGCGTCCGGTCTCATCACGCTTCGGGTCACCGACCAGCTCCGCCGTCCCCCGGGAGGCGCCTGGAATGTGACGGCTGCACCCGCGCTGCCGCCCGCAAACGTGCCATCGTCCCTGTCCGGCCCCGAGCGCCCCGCCGCCGTGCCGACCAACGCATCGGACGCCCTGCGGCGCCTGATGGAAAAACGCCAGAAACAGCTTAAGGAATGAAAACCTCCCTGCTCTCTCCCTGCCTCTGGGCCGGTCTCGCCGCCCTGCCTCTGGCCACCCTGGCACAAACCCCGGCCGCGCCCGGCGCTGCGACTCCACCGTCCGCTTCGGCCGGCGAGCGCGAGGAGGGCCTGCGCTTCAATTTCCGGGGCGCCCCGCTCGAATCCGTACTCAACTACCTGAGCGAAGCCGCCGGGTTTGTCATCGTGCTGGAGACGCCGGTGCGCGGCACGATCGACATGTGGAGCTCCCAACCGGTGTCCAAGGCGGAGGCGGTCCAGCTGCTCAACCACGCACTGAACAAGAACGGATACACCGCCACGCTCCAGGGGCGCACCCTCGTCGTCGCTTCCAAGGATGAGGCGAAGAAGCGCAACATTCCGATCCGCACGGGCAATGATCCGCGCGAGATCCCGGCCAACGCCGAGATGGTCATGCAGGTGATCCCATTGCGGCACATCACCGCGGCGAAGGTCGCGACGGACATCGCCACGCTCATCCCCTCCAGCGCCACCCTGACCGCCAACGAGGACAGCAACTCCCTCGTCGTGACCGACACCAACCTCAATGTCCGGCACATTGTCGAAATCGTCTCCGCTCTGGACCTCTCCGTGCAGAGCGACTCCACGCTGCGCATCTTCAAACTCGAAAACGCGGACCCGACCGAACTGGCCACGCTCTTGACCAGCCTCTTTCCCGCCACCACGACGGGCGGCGGCGCGAACAACGCCGGGCCGACCGCCTTTTCCTTCCCGGGCATGCCGCCCGGTCTGGCCGCGGCCTTCTCCGCCCGCGCGGGCGGTCAGGGAGGCGGCCGTAACAATCGCAACAGCACGTCACGCAGCGGCACCGCCGCGCCGCTTTCCGCCGTAGCCGATCCTCGCACGCAGTCGGTGATCGTCACTGCCTCCAAGGACATGATGTTCCAGGTTGCCGAGATCGTGGCCCAGCTCGACGCCAGCACGGCCCGCAAGCAGAAGGTCTTCGTCTACACGCTGGAAAACGCCGACGTGCTGCAGGTTGAAGCGGTGTTGCGCGACCTGTTCCAGGTCAACGGCACCCGCAGTTCCTCGTCCAACCAGTCCGATCCCCTGACCAATCGCGCCGCCAGCAACAATCAGCAAACCGGCGGCAACTTCATGAACAACTCCTCCGGCGGCCCCCGCTGAGCCGACCGCGTCCCGTGCCTCCCATTTCGACCTCCGTCATGAAGCGATCCCTCCTTTTCCGCCTCGCCCTCATCGGTTTCATGCTTGCCGCAGCCGCGCCGTTGCCGGCGCAGCAGACGAACCGCAACACCCGCACCAATACCAACACCAATCGCAACACCACCCAGCGGAACACCGGCAACCGGACCGGGGGACAGGGCCGCACGGGGGGTGATCGCCAGTACCAGAATTCGACGATGCTGGGCGATGCCACCATCACGAGCAACGCGGAGACCCGGCGGCTCATCATCGTGACCGACGATGAAACCAACGAGAACATCAAGCAGGTGATCGAAAGTCTCGACCGCCCGAAGCCGCAGGTGCTGATCAACGTCGTCTTTCTCCAGGTGACGCACAACAAGGACCTCGATCTCGGCACGGAATTCTCGCGCACCGGCACCGAGCTCGGAAACAACCTGACGTCCACCGCCACGACGCTGTTTGGCGCGCCCCAGACGGGCGGCTTCTACAATCTCGTCAATACCGACATCAACGCCACGATCAGCGCCCTGTCCAAGGTCGGGAAAACCGAGATCCTCTCCCGGCCCTCCATCCTCGCCCGGAGCAGCCAGCAGGCCACGATCATGGTAGGCCAAGAGGTGCCCTTCATCACCAACTCGCGCATCAGCGACACCGGCCAGACCACCAACACCGTCCAGTACCAGGACATTGGCATCATCCTGCGCGTCACCCCGTTCATCACCTCCGAAGGTCTGGTGGAGATGATTGTGACCCCGGAGATTTCCGCCCTCAGCGATCGCACGGTGGCCATTTCGGATACGGTCAACACCCCGGTGATCGACAAACGGTCGGCGGACACGGTGGTGGTTACACCCAGCGACCGCACCGTCGTGATCGGCGGATTGATCTCCAATCAGACGACCAATACGGACAGCAAAGTGCCCCTGCTCGGCGACATTCCGCTCCTCGGTCATGCCTTTAAGCGCACGGTCAAGCAGAACACGAAAACCGAACTGCTCATCTTCCTCACGCCGCACGTGGTCCAGCATCCGGACGACCTCTCCAAGCTGACCGACCTGGAACAGGGCAAACTCGAGCTCAAGCCCACGACCTTCAAGCCGGAGGACGTGAACAAGTTTCTCGGCAAACCCTGAGCGCTGCCCGCTCCGCGTTCACGTCGGAGCACGGGCGCGCCCTGGAATGGCGACGATGGGATCGCGCGCACCCTGGGGTGCGCGCGGGAAGCCAACGCCGGCCCCGGGAGCGGAGCCGGAGGAAGACCCACCTTAGAACGTCGGTGTAACGACCACGGCTCCCCCTGGAGCCACCTGGTAGTTTTCTCCGACACTCCAGGTCAGATCATTGACGAGGAGCTTGAAGACCACCGGTCCGGAGGCAGGGGCCAGAGTGACCGACCAGCGGTTGTCCGCATCGCACTCCAGAGGCACACCCGAGTTCCAGCTCAGGCCCGCGCCTTCACCGCGAACGAAAAGGAGATTGCCGAAGCCGATGTCGATCAGGGCGGTGATCGTCACCTCCGGCGGAGCCGCGGGTGCCTTCGCCGGCGTCGGGACGACAACGGGGGCAGGTGCGACCACCGGTTTCGGTTTTACTGCCGCCACCTTCTTTTTCGGAGCAGCGGCCTTCTTTGCCGGCTTGGCTTCCGTGGGTTTCGCGGCGGCGACACTCACTTTTACAGGTTTCACCTGTGGGGCGGCAGGCTTGACGGACTTGGTGCTCTTCTTGGTCATGGCGTGTATCTGTTAACGGTTCCCGTGGGCCTGCAGTCTGGCCCCCCCGGAGTTCACCGATCAACAGCAAATTCAGCACCAAAAAACCGACAGTCCGAGAATTTGCCCAAGCGTACCGTCAGGAAAAGCCTGACACCACCCGATCAAGGATCGGGACGCAACGCCTTCAAGTCACCGCTCAGCTCGGATTGCAAACGCTTGAGCCGCTCGCCGACCTCTTCCGTGGCCGCCTGACGGACCCTTTGCTGATCCAGCTTTTCCTGGGTTTCCTGTCGAATCTGGCGCAAGCGCTCCAAGGAGGTGCGATGCGACTCGTTATAGACGAGCAAACGATCGGCAAGTGAATCGCACCGGGCCCCCAACTCCTCGAGTTGCCGAAGCCGTTGATGGATCTCGCGCACGTCCTTCGTCATCGCGCGAACCGAGGCCTCCATGTCCGACTTCTTTTCACTCGAAAGCTTGTCTTCGATCAGAATGGTGCGGCAGCGGCCGACCGCATCGGTCGCCTGGCCGACCGCGCTCCGCGCCTCGGCGAGATATCGATTCAGCCGGACCTGGGCCACCTCGCGCCGCTCGTTCAGCGCCACGACCTGGGCTCCGTGCTGCACGAGCTCCTGTTCGGTATTGGCGACGTCCTTGAGCAGGAGATCCGTTTTCTGGATCAGTTCGGTGCGCAGCTCGGACGACTGCTGGATCGAGGAGCGCGCGCGCCCGATCGTCTGTTCAAAATGCTCCATCGCCACGACCGTGGCACGGGTCGCCTCCTCGCGTTCGCGTTGCGAACGTTGATACGCCTCGACTCCCCCACCCATCGCCAGCAGCGCGGACAGGGTCGAACCCAGGCTCACTAGCACTTTCGTTGTCATCATCGTCCTCCTAGTTCGGTCTCGATGGCCCGGGTGTCCTTCTCCAGCGCCTGGAGAGACTGACGGCTCGCAGCCACGATTTTTTTGGTTTCAATTTCAAGACTGGCAATGGCGGTCGTATCGGCCTTGTCCGCGACGGAAAGCCGCCGCAGTTCCGCCATCAAAGGCATGAGCTCGCGCCGAATCTTGCCGGCGTACTTCTGGAGGGTGCGGCCCTGCTCGTAGCTTCCGGCCAGCTCCGCCGTCTGGGCGTTCAACCGGATCAGCCGGCGGGAGATATCCACCAGCTGTGACAGCAGTTCGGTCTCCGCGATGGCGAGCCACGACGTCAGCGCCATCGAGCCGGAGAGTCCTTTCACCAACTCGGATTCAGGCGGCACCACGGTGACGGCCAGCCGGTCGCTTCCGACATAGGAGCCGATTTCCCCAATGATCCGGGCCGGGTCCTTCGACTCGGGGATCTGCTGTATCCGAGAAAGCACGCCATCGTATCCAGCCAGGACCTCATCGATCACGTTGATCGCAGCCTGGATCTGGTCGGCCAGCGTGGCCGGCGGCGGGGCCGGGGTCGCCGCCACCGGAGCCGCAACCGGGGCAGGCGGCGGCGCCGGTGGGGTCGCGCACCCCGCCAGCATCGCCAACGCGATGATCGCCACACCTGCGTAGAAATTGGACCTCTGAGTAGGCATTTCCCCCTAGATGGAATTTACCGTGCTTCTCGCATCCATAAGTGGCAAGCAAGGATACGTAGTTTCCTCCACTTTTTTTACGGACCGAGGTTGGGCCTAAAAGCAGGAGCCTCCCCCTTATTCCAGGCATTCACTTCCCTTCAACCCCATGGGCCGCCCTTCGGTTGCGCTCCCCTTGCGCCGAATCGGGTGTATACTGCCAGCACATCACCCCCCCGCCATTATGAAGCATCTGTCTTCGTTTGTGATCGCGGGTGTCATCACCGCGGTCTTTCTCGCCACCGCAGCCGCCTTCCCGGTGCTGCTACTTCCGTCGTTCATCGCCTATGTGAGTCTGGTGGTCATCACCACCGCCTACTACGATTACACCCATCAAGCGGCGATGCGAACCTAGCGTTCGCCCCCGTCCGCCTTAAGCCGCCGCCGTTCCTTTGCCGGGACGGCGGTGTTTTTTTGGGAAGCGCGAGCGGTTCCCCTCGCACCCTCCGTCCTCGGAGCCCCCAACCGGATCGAACCGGGGGAACTGCATATATTAAATTGCAATAAAGCCAGTTGCAGGAGCCCTGCGGGTGCCGCCCACACCCTACCGCCGAAAGGATTCATCCGCGTAAGGGGTGGCGCTTCGCGCTAGGGCTTGCGACGACGCCTCCCCTACGAGCAACGTAGTCAGCCGCCCCGCACACCCGTCCACCCCTGGCCAGGCGGTCAACGCACGCCCCTTATGCCTCCCTGCTCCCCGTGCCTCCCCAGAGCGCGTCAGCCTCGCCCGGCCCCGCAGCGCCGCGCCGCATGGCTCCGGCACCTTGGCCTTCCGTTCCTGGTCTCCGCGTTCCTCTTCGCGCCCTCCGCCACCTCCGGCGGAGTCGTCACCCATCCCTTGCCCCCTCCGCTGCTGCGCGCCGACGGCAGCCCCATCACCACCGCGTCGGAGTGGTCGGGGAAACACCGGGACGACCTGCTCTCCCACTTCGAACGGGAAATCTACGGCCGCACCCCCGCCACGGTGGTGCCCATGATCGCGGAGGTGCGTGAGGACGTCCTCCTGGAAGCCGGTGCGCTTCGCCGGAAACAGGTCCGATTGACGTTCCGGAGCGAGCGGGGGACCGCGAAGGCCGAGCTGCTCCTCTATGCTCCGGGACGCTCCCCAGGGCCCGTGCCGGTCTTTCTGGGACTCAACTCCGGGGGCAACTGGACCGTCTCTCCGGATCCCGGGGTATTCGCCCCGGCCGGCCGCAAGCGTGGCCGCCACGAGCGACGCTGGCCCGTGGACTTCGTCGTCCAGCAAGGCTATGCCGTCGCCACGCTGTGCTGTGACGATTTCTTCCCGGACAAGGACATCGAAAGCTACGCCCAGAGCGTGCAACGCCTGTTCCCGGACGAAGAGCGGGGACCCGGGGCCGATCGATGGGGCGCCATCGCGACCTGGGCCTGGGGCCTGAGCCGGGCGCTGGACTACCTGGCGGGCGATCCGCTCGTCGACTCCACCCGCGTCGCCGTGATCGGCCACTCGCGCCTGGGAAAAGCCGCGCTCTGGGCAGGAGCACGCGACCCACGATTTGCGATGGTCATCGCCAACAACTCGGGATGCGGCGGCGCGGCCCTGTCGAAGCGCATCGCGGGCGAGACCGTCCGGGATATCAACACCCGGTTTCCCCATTGGTTCTGTGAGAATTTCCGCGCCTACAACGACCGGGAAGCAAGCCTGCCGGTCGATCAGCACCAGCTGATCGCGCTCATCGCGCCACGGGCGATCGCGGTCGGCAGTGCCTCGGACGACGCTTGGGCGGATCCGGAGGGCGAGCGGTTGGGACTGGAGCTCGCACAACCGGTATTCGCACTTTTCGGGATTCCCCCCCTCGACGCGCCCGCCTCAGACAACCGCCAACGGCTCCACTACCACGTGCGCCCAGGGGAACACGACATCCTGCTGCCGGACTGGCAGCACTATGTGCGTTTCGCCGACCGTGTGTACGGCCGAACCGGCAACTGAAAGCCCGGCGCACGAAAACGCGCTACGCTTTGGCGAGGGTGCGAATCGCCTCTACGAACAGATCGATCTCATCGAGTCGCGTGAACACATTCGGAGTGATCCGAATGCACTCGAACTCATCCTTGACCTGCCGGCGCCGCACATGAATGCCCCAGCGCTGCTGCAACTCCGTCGTGAGTTCACGCGCGTCTCGCCCCTCCAGCATCATGGAACCCAGAGCGCAGGCCTGCGCGGGATCATAAGGGGTCAGCAGTTTGACCCCCGGGACACCTTCCAGGGCCCGCATCCAACGATCGCGCAGGAAACGGAGGCGGGCCGCTTTTCGTTCTCCCCCGATTTCCTCATGAAACGAAATCGCGTCGGCCACCGCGGCGCGCAACGCAATCGGGTGGGTTCCAATCTCCTCGAACTTACGGATGTCGCTGCGCTTGCCGTCACCTGCAGCCATCAGAGGCCAAATGTTCGGGATCACCTCGCGACGCACGTAAAGAATTCCCGTCCCGACCGGAGCGCACAACCACTTGTGCAGGCTCGAACCAAAGACATCACACCCCAGATCCGCGACGGTGAACGGAAAGTGAGCGAAGGTGTGCCCCCCATCCACAATGGTGGTGATTCCCCGCCGGCGCGCCTCGTCACAAATCCGCTTCACCGGGAAAATCTGCCCGGTGGTGTACGTCATGTGGCAAATCAGGATGACTTTGGTGCGTTCCGTGACCGCCGAAAACACCTGCTCGTACAGCGTATCCATGGACGGCGGCGGCGTGGGGAAACGGACCAGCTTCAGGACCACGCCATCGCGGCGCTCGCGCTGCCGCCAGGCCGAAAGCATGCGCGGATAGTCCTGCGTCGTGCTCACGATTTCGTCACCCGCCCGCAGCGGCAGACCCATTTGGGCGATTTGCAGTGACTCACTGGTGTTTCGAGTCAGCGCCAGTTCGTCGGTGCCGCAGCCCAGCATGGCCGCGAGCCGCTGCCGCACCCGTTCCACGCCCGGCTGCATAAACTCGTCGACAACGTAGGACGGACTCATGTTGGTCACCGTCCAGTAACGCGTCATCGCGTCGAAGACCGCGCGCGGGGCCGGACTGACACTGCCCGAGTTGAGATTGACGTGATTATCGTCGAGGGCGAAGGCGCGGCGGATGCTCAGCCAGTACGACTCCTGCGCAGCCACCACATCCGGAGCGAGCCCGACCACCCCCATGGCCGCTTCCCGGGCCTGCGCGCTGGCACGCGCATCAAGAACGAACGGAACACCGCTGAGAGCGGCGAGAAAAGCGCGACGGTCCATAACGAAAAGGATTCAAACCAATTCCACCTCCCACGAGTGGCGGGCCTCACCGTCGTAGTTTCAAACCCCAAAATCAATCCCATCGATTCTTTGTTGCGAACAAAGCGAACCCGAAAGTGGGCTCCGAGCCGCGATTTCCGACGGGCCTGAAGCGCTTGCTCGCCGCAAAGATGCTCTCAACCGGAGAAGATCGCGGCGGGAGCGGACTAGCGGGCCCATTCGAAACCCGATCGAGGAGCTACGTTCGGTCGCTTCGTTGAGAACGTGCTTGCCCTCGACTCTTCCCATCAGAGGGTGTGGGGATTTGACCTTGTCGGAGTCCGTGTGGGTGCCAATGGAGCGGACAAAGTAGCTATCTGTCGCGGGGCAATACCCAGTGAGGGATCTCACTCGGCGTTCAACGAACGATATTTCGACCCCACCCCTCGCGGAGTGCAGCGCGAGGTACCAGCGCTACTCGACCGGGGCCCAGATGTCCATGGTTCAAGCCACAAAGCACCTTTCTCACCTCAGCGTCCCTTCTGTGTCGATGATCGTAATGGAGACTAAATCGGAGTGCGATTTGACTCGCTGAAAACGAACCCCACCCTCAGCGACTTTGAAAAGTGACGTTCGCCTCGACCGAGTTACCGGCGGGAACCTCTTCTCGAGCACGTGTCAGCAAAGCCTGGTAGCCGCTGCGGAGGATACCCAGGTCGGATTCGATCGCCACGTACGTGAATCCCATCGCCGTCAATCCCGGCAAATCGTCCATTTTTCGCACAAGGATTCCGGGCTGCTTGCCCGCCTCTCTCGCAGCCGTTACCACCCGCTGCAGACATTCCTCGTAGGGGGGAGTCTGGTCGTTGCCACGAACGGAAAGGTCGTGCGCCAGATCTGAAGGACCCACAAACAGCACGTCCACCCCCTCCGTCGCCGCAATCCGTCCCGCTTCTTCAACGCCGCGCATTGATTCGATCTGCGCGAAGAAGAGCGGAGGGGGCAAATCCGCGGGCGAACGCAATCCGTAATCGTAGGCGCGAACCGATCGCGAGAATCCGCGACGGCCGCGAGGCGAATAGTGAATGGCCTGCAGGCATTCCTGCGCCTGGATGGCAGACTCGACATGGGGCAACATGATGCCCGCACTTCCCCAGTCTAGCGCTCGCATGATCAGGTCCGTGTGCAACGCACCGACGCGAACAATCGCTTTGGCGGGGGTGCCGCGAATTGCCTGCAGGCTGCCCATCAGCGATGCGTCAGAAGCAGCTCCATGCTCAAGGTCAAACAGCAACCAGCTAAAACCAGAAACCGCCGCCAGCTCAGCAATGACAGGGGAGCCGATGGAAAGCCACGTGCCAATCTGGGGAGCGAACACGCTCGGCGAAGGTGAAGTTTGGGATTTCATGACAAAACGAATGGGTCAGCCCCGCGGCGCAACCCCTGCAAGGCGGCGTCGATCCGGGCGAGGGTGAATCGGCGCAATCCAGCCCCACTATCTCCAGCGCCGATAAGGAAGAATCCGTCGGTACGATCGAAGTAGCCGGCGCCAACGCGGATGACCGCTTTGAAAATCAGGTTCCGCAGCAAGTGCAGCCAGAATCGGCGGCAGTGCTCTTGCGGCAGGGGCCGAATCGAAACGAAGCCCTCGATCGCCCGCTCAATGGCCGTCCCGTCGTGGAAGCAGGCGAGCAACGAAAGGTCGTCCATCGGGTCGCCTCCCACGGCATCATCCCAATCGATGAAGGCCGTGATCTGGCCGGGTTTGCCGAGAATGTTCCAGAGCGCGAGGTCCTTGTGGACCAGACAGCTTCGCTCCAAGGCAAGTAGCTGGGCGTGCCGGTCGATTTCCTGGGCAATTTCCCTCACCTGGTCGGACGTGAGAAACCCCTTGTCTGTCAGGTATCCGAAATGTAAATCGAGCCGGGTTCGGAAGTAATCGGCATACCCATCGTGAAAGCCTCTCAGCTGCCCCGTGTTGAGCAACACCCCAGGTTCAAACGGGCCATAGCCCGTGATCACTAGCGCCTGCCAGCGCGCAACAGCTGCCCCGATATCGAACATCACCGCGGGTAGGTTGAGGCACTTTTCTTTGTGAAGTCGGTTGAGGTCAGGGTCCGGGATGTACTCCAGCACCTGCCAGGCAAAAGGCAACCGCCGCCTCGAGGCGTCCACAGCGAGGACCGCTGGCGCCGGTACCCCGAGCCTCGCGATCTCACGCAGCAAGTGCGCTTCCACCTCCATGTAGTCATCGGACTCGGGACCATTCTCAACGCGAACGAACACCTCCTTCGAGCCGAGTTTGGCGCGGAAGGTCTGGTGATTGCCTTGACCACCGCCCGGATGCAGCTCCACCGGACCACCCAGCGATTCAGCGAGCACAGCGACCAGCGCGTGGGTCTGTTCGAGCGACAACGGTTCTCCGCCCTGCCCCTGCAATCCATGAAAGGCAGCCGGACGGTCACATTTCCAGTAATGGATGTCCTGTCGAGGGTGACGGACCGTCTTCATGCGCCTGACTCCGCGGCCCGGGCAGCGGCCGATTCTTTGACTTTGGCGGCGTCCGTGTCAGGCGGCAGCCGCATCCGCCACCAAGCGGCGAGCAGACTTCCGGCGACCGTTTGAATAACACTGCTGAAGACTGCCGGCACCCCTGCCAGGGGCTGCGCGGCAAAATGCTTCCGGGCGAGCATCGCAGCCATGCCCCCATTCTGCATACCCACTTCAATGGATATGGTCCGAGAGGAAATGATCGGGAAGCCAAGAAGTCGGGCCACCACGTAACCCAATACGAAACCCAGCAGATGTAGCAGCAGCACGGCCAACGCGACCCGTCCCGCATGCGCAATCACCGACTCTGCGCTCTGGGCCACGATGCTGCCGGCGATGAAAATGATGGCCACCACCGAAACTGCGGGAGCAAACGAAGCGGTCGCTGCGATTTGCCGGGGAAAACGCCAGTTGAGGAAGACGCCCACCAAGACAGGAACCACCACGACCTGTACCGTCGAAAGCGACAGTGCCCACGGATCCACCGGCACGTACTGCCCGGCCAGAATCTGGCACCACAGAGGCGTCATGATGAACGCCAAAAGCGTGGAGGTCATGGTCATTACCACCGAGAGAGCGAGGTTTCCACGGGCGAGAAACGTAATGAGATTGGAGGCCGTCCCTCCCGGACAGCTGGCCACAAGGATAAGACCCAACGCAAGACCGGCCTCAAGTTGCAGCCAACGCGCCGCCAACCACCCACCAAGCGGCATCACGGTGTACTGCAGCACGAAGCCAAGTGCGACTGCACCCGGCATCTTCACCAACCGGCGAAAATCGTCTACGGTCAGGGTAGACCCCATGCTCAGCATGACAATCGTCAGAGCCCACACCACCCACTGGCCGGAGAACCAGAGCAAGGTCTCCGGCCAGATGAGCGCCACCACAGACGACGCCACGATCCAGACGGGGTAGAGATTGGTGAAGCCAGCAAGCAAGCGTAACATGGGTGAAAGTTAGTTCGTTCGCACCGCCGGACATTCCCTCTCTGGTTCGGGTCTGCCCAATCGCGGTGCGCAACTCGGCGACAAGCGTACACTCAAAACCAGTACGGATCGCACGGGTGGGAAGTCGTTCCGACGGCAGTAAAGGAAAGCATCAAGAAGTTAGTCGACGGTAGCTGCGGGGGCCTAGAGGAAGGCAATCACCAAGCACGATATCTGAATCGGCTTTAAGCGTCCCGTTACGTAAATTGTTAACCCGCGTTCAATGCACCTGGACAATCCTTGAATCGCACGTTGAGCAGTTACCACTCAAGTGCCTATCTACGAACAGGCTCCCGCATCAAGGATTCTCCCTGTCAGCTGTTTCGCCCTGCCATTTTCGACGGGTGCGAATTCAGCGACCCCGCAGCGATGCTCGTGAGGTGTCGACAGCACGCTTCCCCGTCACTCATCCAAGATCACCGGAGTATCCGAGTGCCTCCGAGTTCAGCCATTGCTTGATGGGCCGCGGCGAGCGAGCTCGATCCTCAGGGGTGTTCGGGTGTTCGACTTGTGCCGTAACGATTTTCGGAACGATTCGCTGTCAATCCGGAGGTGTGCAGGTAGATGGTTGCTCACGTCCGCGACTCCCCAGGCACCCCGTTATTTGCGGTGCAACGCGCACCCCGCTCCCCGATCGACCGATTCCTTTCCCACTGCTCGACCCCTCCATGAAACACTACCCCTTCAAGTCCCAAGTGCCCTTCACCATCGCGCTGCTCACCCTGTCCATCCAGGCGAACGCGCAGACGGCCGCCCCCGCCCTCCAAGAAAAGGAGGAGAACATCATCCTGCTCAGCCCGTTCACCGTCGGTGCAACACAGGATGTTGGATACATGGCCACCTCTACACTTGCAGGAACGCGTATCCGAACAGACCTAAAAGACCTGGGTTCTGCCATCAGCGTCGTCACAAAGGAATTCTTGAAGGATACCGCGGCCACGGACGCAGGAACACTCCTTTCCTACACGACTAACACGGAGGTCGGCGGAAACCAGGGCAACTTCTCCGGTGCCGTAGCGGGCGGCACGGGACGCATCGAACAAACGTCCGAACGCACCAATCCCCAATTCAATCAGCGGGTACGCGGCCTGGGGAGAGCAGATCTGACGCGCGGGTACTTTCTCACCGACATCGCCTTTGACAGCTACAACACCGACCAGGTTACCGTGAGCCGCGGACCCAACTCGATCCTCTTCGGAATCGGTAGTCCGGGGGGGGTCATCAACAACTCCACAAAACTGCCGATCCACAATACCTCCTTCACCGAAGTCAGCGCCCGAGTCGACAGCTATGGGAGTGTAAGATCGGAATTCGACGTCAACCGCAGTGTCGTGGACGGTCGCGCGGCGATGCGGATCGCGGGACTACAGGACAACCTCAAATACAAACAGAAACCAGCATGGAATCGGGACGAACGAATCTACGGTTCAGTGGATCTTGTGCTTTTTGAGGGTAAAAACTCATCAATCCTCGGGCCCACGGTGCTTCGAGCCAATGGTGAGGCAGGCGACTCCCGGGGCACGCCGGTCCAGATCATTCCGCCTTCAGTTGCCTATTCCGGTTGGTTCGAACCCACGCCCGCGTCGATGCAGCAATACACCGGCACATTGCCCTCTGGCGTCGTTCGCACTCCGGCTGAAGGTGGCACCTGGAAGTTTCAAGAAACGTACAATCCTTACCAGAGAAGCGCAGAGCCGTTGATCAATACCAATACGCATCCCGTTGTCTTTCAAAACTACGTAATCGTTTTCAACGATCCCAACGCCACCAGACCCGATGTCGGCACCGGCAACGGGGTGCAAGGGTACTACGGTCAATTCGATTGGAATCCCGCGCTCGACACAATCCAGAGCTCGGGTGGGCTGGCCGGCACGCCAGCGGTGGCTGGACGACCTCTCTCGTCGCCGTTGAGTCGGGCCGAGCTCTATCACGCCAACAGCCCTTTTGGGGAGCCTTTCGCGGTTGGCTTCACGGTACCTTCGCTGCAGAATCGAGACGTTTTCGACTACCACAACAAACTCTATTCGGGTGGGGTCGACTTCGCGCAGCGGAAGTTCTGGGCGCAGAACGTCGCGATCGAACAGAGCTTCTTCCAGAATCGCCTCGGAGTCGAGCTGGCCTATGATCGACAACACTACGCCACGTCACAGGACTTTCTTTTTGGAAACGGTATCGGCGGAAGCACCGGTGCGCCCTACGACATCTATATCGACATCGCGGAGTACTTGCTGACCGGTGAACGGAATCCCAACCTCGGACGCGCCTATACCCGCGTGCGGACCAATACATCCGTCAGGTACGACACACGCGATCGCGAAACCCTCCAAGCCACGCTCTTTGCGGATCTGGACTTGACCGAAAAGAAGGGCTGGCTGCGGCACTTGGGTCGGCATCGGTTCACCGGACTCATCTCTGATTTCACGTACGACACCGGTTTTGACATCTTGCGGGACTCGTGGACGGGAGCAGATTTCAATATCCGGCCGACAGCACGTGATCACAACATCAACCAAGCGGGGCGCGACGGGAATGTCATCGTTTACACCAGCGGTTCGAATCTAGGGCTTCGTTCGGTAAATGACGTTAGGCTTCAGCAGATCAATATCCGACGCCCGCAGGCAGGAGATCGCTACCGTATGCCGTACATCGATGTCAGCAGCCCCACGGCTCCACGTCGGATTCAGTACGGTACGATTTTCAACGACCGCTATCTGCAAGAACGAGGTGTCAGCCGCACCACCATTCAAGCCCAGGCGCTCTCCTGGCAGAGCTACTTGCTCGACCGGCACATCGTCGGATTGTTTGGAGTTCGAACCGACGACACCAAGAGCTACGCTCGCGCGAACGTCGCCGAACGCGGTTTCAATGATCGCACGGAAGACGGGCGGTGGAATCAGGAGTTCACCCGGTTGTCCAGCCGTCCGGCACTCGATGAATCCGGTGACACGTCGTCCTGGAGCCTGGTGGCCCGATACCCCGAGAAGTGGCTGGGCGATCTGCCTTTTGGCACGGATCTGCAGGCCTACTACGCAGAGTCCGAGAACTTCAACCCCGTGGGCCTGCGCAACGATGCCCTGGGCAACGCCATCTCCCAGCCGACGGGCTCGACCAAGGAGTTCGGAATCCTGACGTCCTTCCTCAACAACAAAATTACGGTCAAGCTGAACCGATTCGAGACTGACCTCAGGAGTGTCAATGCAACAGGTTCAGGACTTAACATCAACGTGGCGAGCCAGGCGTTCGACTGGATTCAGGGCGCGCGCTTCCGTGAACTCGGGGGCGTGCCCTTTTCCACCGCGTTGGCGACTGTAACTGGAAATCCGAGCCAGTTCCCAATCCAAAGCTATGCGGCCTTTTACAGCGCCATGTTTGGAATCGTGCCGCAGCGGCTGACAGACTTGGTCAGTCCTCGCCAGATGGACACGAACGGTGACGGGCAGTGGGATACCATCGGCTTCAATTCAATACCCAACCTCACTGCTACCCAGAACCAGATTTCCGAGGGCTTTGAAGCAGAGATCACCGCCAACCTCACCCCTTCCTGGCGCTTGATGATCAACATCAGTCAGCAAGAAACATTTGTCTCTGACCTTGCCACGGTGACCTCCGCGATTGTTGAGGAGTTCAACAATCGTCTCCAGGCGGCTCGGCTTGGCGAAGTGCGTCAATTCTCGGCCAACGATTCTCTCTCACTGGTTCGATCGATCAATGAGACCTGGCTCTCCGGCCCCATCAGGAATGTGAGAACGGCTCGCGCCCAGAACAATACGATCGCGAACGAACAACGCGAATGGCGCTTTGTGGGCGTTACCAACTACGCCTTCAATCGAGGCAGGTTGAAGGGTTTCAGCATCGGTGGAGCTGCTCGCTGGGAAGACAAAGCGGCCACCGGCTATCGCACCTCCCTCGCTCCGGGCTCCACCGTTCCCTTGCCTGAACTCAACAACCCGTACTACGACGACGGTTTGTTCAGTGGCGACGTCTGGGCCTCGTACCGCCGGAAAGTCTGGCAAGACAAAGTGGAATGGACGGTACAACTCAATGTACGGAACGCATTCGGCGACAATTCCGACGTTCCCGTGAAAACAAATCCCGATGGAACGATCGCGGTCATTCGCATCCCCAATCCGCGAACGGCCTATCTGACGAATACGTTTCGTTTCTGACCACGACCACCCTGGGTGCTCCACCGCAATCCCTCTAAGACCTTCGATGCGCTCGAACGCCAAACCGTCCGACCCCCACACTCGCTCTTCCGTCTACGTTTCTGTCTTGCTGCTGACAGCAGGGCTCCAAGCCAGCAGCTTACTGGCGCAGAAAGCGGGTGGCGAATCCTTGTACAATGGGATAAGCCTGCCGGCTGAGTGGCCGGTGAAAAATCTTGATCCGGCTTCCAAAGAACCGATGGAGGTTCCTTACCTCAAGGTCCCGCCCAAGGTGATCCCGATCGACGTTGGACGGCAGCTGTTCATCGACGACTTTCTTGTTGAGCAGACGGATCTCCGACAGGTCTTCCACCTGCCCCAAAAGTATTCCGGCAATCCGGTTTTGTCTGCAACGACACAAAGCGAGTTAGTGGCCCTGAAATCGGATCAAGCTCAACGCGAGGCTGGTCGCCAACAGGCCGTATGCTATCTCGGTCACGGTGGCGCCTTCTATGATCCGCAGGAGAAGCTTTTCTCCATGTTCTATACGGCAGGGTGGCGGGGCGGTCTCGCCAAAGCCCAAAGCCGAGACGGAATCTATTGGTACAAGCCCGATCCTGGGTTGGGAGCAGAAAATCTCGTGCTGCCTTCGGGAATGGACAAGGCAGGAGGCGACAACTCCGTGTGGCTCGACCTTGAAGCCACCCGCCCCGAGGAGCGAATAAAGTTCCTGACAGAACGCACCTACGGATTGTCGCGCGCTGAACGGTCGGCAGTGACGACATCCCACACCCTGCATACCATCGATTCCGCGGGGCGAATGTCGGCGGCGGTGCCTGCCGGCAAGGCGGCAGACTACTGTTCCTTCTTCTACAATCCTTTCCGCAAAGTCTGGGTCTACAGCATCAAGCGCGATGGCCCACGCGGCCGCACTCGCTACTACGCCGAAAGTCCGGTTTTCCTTACGCCGCAGGTTTTCGATCGCTCGGTCTTTTGGGTGGGAGCGGACAGGCTTGACCTGCCAGACCCGCGGATCGGCGATGCCTCCCAGCTCTACAGTCTCAGCGCCGTGGCTTATGAGAGTATCCTGCTCGGTGCGTTCCAGATCCATCTGGGACCGAAGAACGACATCTGTGACCTCGGTGGCTTCCCCAAGTTCACGGAAATCAAGTTGGGTTTCAGCCGCGACGGCTTTCACTGGCACCGACCCGACCGGCGGGCCTTCATCGAGGCGACGCGGCGAGATGGCGATTGGGATCGTGGTTACGTCCACACCACGACCGGCGTATGTCTCGTGGTCGGAGACAAGCTGTATTTTCCCTACACCGCCTATTCCGGCATCGGTCCAGATGGGCGGCGGGGGATGTACTCCGGCGCCAGCATCGGAATGGCCATGCTCCGGCGCGACGGCTTCGCTTCAATGGAAGCGAGCAATGGGAAGGGGCAGCTGACCACCCGCTTGGTGTCCTTCAAAGGGGCGCATCTCTTTGTCAATTTGGATACCGTGAGATCCGGAGAACTCCGAGTTGAGGTGCTCGACGAACAAGGCAAGGTGGTCCCACCCTTCACTGCCGAAAACTGTCTGCCCGTCTCAGCCGACTCCACAATTCAGGAAGTGACTTGGCGCGGTGCGACCGACTTGAAAGCTTTGGCCGGAAAGCCGGTTCGCTTCCGATTTCATCTGAAGAACGGCGCACTCTACGCGTTTTGGGTCAGCCCCGAGAAATCCGGGGCTAGCCATGGCTACGTCGGCGCGGGAGGGCCGGGATTCCCTACCACGGTTGATGGGCAAGGATCTGCCGCGTATCTTGCTGCAAAGGCCGTTGACCGCAACTGAGGGTGCACGGAACGGCAATCACTCAGCCGTTCCGGGGCGCTTGCCCACGAGGTTTGGATCCACGGGCGGTAGTTTCGCGCCGTAATACACGGCCCGATGACGGTTGTCATCATACGCAAAGTGCAAGAACTGTCTATCGGCACTAATGAAGCCCTCAGGGTAGTTGAGCCTCCCGCGCGGGCCGTCGGAGGACTCGGGAACAAGCACTCTTCGATAAGGCCACGTTTTCATCCCATCGTAGCTCACCCACAGCGAAAGTGGGCTGCGATGAGCAGGGTTGGGGTTGTGCAGGAGCGCCACCACATCGCCCCCCATCGAGTGCAAAGTGGCTTTCGACCCGGGATTCGGGATGTCGGTTCTGGTTGCCTCTGTCGGCCAAGTCCTACCACCGTCACTAGACTCCGCGTAGTAAAGGACGCCTCCCAAGCGATCGGCGCGAATGATCATCGCGATGCGACCGTCCGAGAGCTCAACGATGCTCGGCTCGGCCCATCCGTGGTAACGAAAGTCCGGGGTGATACTGACATTGCCGTGTTCCGTCCATGTGCGACCACCGTCATGGCTCATCAACACGCCAAGACGGGGATCACTGACATAATGAAAAAGCGAAAAGTGCCATGGCGCCTCCTCAGGCGGAGGAGACCTCGTGCCGGGACGGGGTCCGAGGTAGTGTTGAAACGGTAGAACAATTCGGCCATCCCGCGTTACGATACTGGCCCGAATAAACGTGTTCTTGGCCAATCTTCCCGGGAGTGGCTCCGGGTTCCCCCAAGTTCGCCCCCCATCCGGACTGTGCATTTTCCAGGACTGCCAGTCGCGTCCCCACGTCTGGGAATGGGTGGCGAAAAACAAGGTCGAGCGACCTCCGTGCGTGAGGAACTCAGTCGGGCCCTGGCCAATCGTTTTGCCCTCGCGGGGAAAACCGACATGGACGGACTCGATCGGCGACCACGTACGACCGTGGTCAGTGCTGCGCGTAACGGCCGTGTAGTTCTCAGGAGACGGTTCGAAATCACCCCCAGCGAGGAAATAGAGGACCCACGAGCCGTCCGGCAACTCGCGAAGCGTGGTGTCGCAGACCATACGATTCGGCGTAATGCCATCATAGGCCACCACCGTGCGGTCATGCTTTGCGTCGTCCCTCTGCTGCGTGGCCCAATCGGCGTCGGTCGGCCGGGCGTGGCCGGGAACAGGTGAAGTCGGGCCCTTCGATGGGGGCGCGGAGTCCGGCTGAAGTGGACGGGGGGGCTGACCGGCAGCGGGGACCGTGGCGGAGGCTCCGATCAAGGTGAAGAGAGCCCACGGCAGAACACCAGATACAAGGGTTGTTTTCATTGATCGAATTCGTCGAGGGTTGAAGGGAAAAGTCCGCGGACAAGTACCTCTTGCCCAGCGGAAGAAGCAGCTTCGCGATGCCCTTCTCTACCTGAAAGCCCGAGAGTTCGAAAATTGTTAAGGCAATCTTGCGTTTTCCCTACATCATTCATCACCTCCCGCGCCAGCCCCGTTTCAGCGACCCCGCTCCGCCCCATGAAGTCCTCCCCTGGTATCCGTGACATTGCGCGTCTCGCCAAGGTTTCGGTAGCCACCGTCTCCAAGGCTCTTAACAACAAGGCCGACATCTCCGAGGCCACCCGCCAGCGCGTGCAGAGCATCTGTCAGGAGCTTGGTTACCGCCCGAACCCGCTCGTCGCCGCACTCATGCGCAGCCGTCGACGCCACACCCCGCCCTCTCAGCGACTCACTCTCGCCTTCGTGAGCGCGTTCGACACCGCGGACGGCTGGCGCACACATCCCTCTCCCATTTTTCGTCAGATGTTCGCTGGCGCCGAAGCCCGGGCGGCGGAGCGCAGCTACCGTTTGGAGCACTTCTGGCTCTATCGCGACGGCATGAGCAATCAGCGCTTCAGCCAAATGCTGCTCGCGCGGGGTATCCGCGGACTCCTCTTCGCACCCGTCCCTTACGATCAGACTCCCATCGAGCTCCAATGGGAGGATTTCGCCGTGGTTGTGCTCGGCATCACGCCCAGCACCAATCGATTCAACCGGGTCGCCACCGATTACTATCAATCCATGCTGCTGGCCATGGAACACTGCGCCCAGTTGGATTACAAGCGACCAGGGCTCGCCGTGCGCCAGGAGACCAACAGTCGGCTGGAATACCGCTGGGAAGCTGCCTATCACGTTGCGGTCAGCCGTCTGAAGCTGAGGCCGGTCAAGCCTCTGCTCGTACCGCAGTGGACGACCGAAAATGTCCGCCTCTGGCTCAAGCGCAATCGGCCCGATGTCGTGATCGGACCCGTTCTGGGTCGGCTGGAAGAGCTCGTGACTGACTCGGGCGCGCGCATCCCGGAAGACATTGGTTTGGTCGGACTACTGGTCCCCCGGGCCGGCGACCGCCTTTCGGGTGTGCTGCAGGACGGGGAGATCCTCGGAGCAACCGCCGCCGACCAGCTCATCAGCCAGCTCGAGCGCAACGAAACCGGCATCCCTGAACACCCCATCACCCACACGATGCTCGGTCGTTGGAATCCCGGTCGCACCGTTCACGCCATTCCATCTTTGAGCAATCTGCAGTAAATGGACTGCTCAAGTGCCGAACGCAAATCGCACAAGCAGCCACACCCAAGCCCTAATCTTCTGACGATCTAGCCCGACAAGACGATCGCGACTAAAGAATCGATTCGGCGCAAGAAACGTGGGCAAAACCCAGTGAGGCGTCCTTTTCGGCAATCAGGGGGCGCGGGTCACGTTGGAGACACACGGCTGCGCATTGAGCCTCGCAAATCACTCAAACGAGGACCGAACAGCCGGTCTCGCGTGCTGCGCACGTTTGTGCTCCTTTTGTGTCATGCCAGCAACCGCCATCCTCCGTACTCGCATTGCCCCACGCCGGAAGGCGCGCGTGGAAAAGATCCTCGACCAGCTCGGCATGACGTCCACTCAAGCGGTGAACATGTTTTTCGCTCAGATCGAGCGTCGCAAAGCCATCCCGTTTTCGGTGACCCTGGAAGATAACAGCGACATCGCACCGCCGACTGAGCACGTCGCCAAGGTTTGGGGCGACCTCGACCAGACGGACTATTCGCACTTGGACAAACGATGAGCCCAATTCCTGGCGAACTTTACGTCGTCGATCTTGGAAGGGTCGGCAAAGTTCGTCCGGCTCTTGTCATTTCACGGGAAGACCCGGACTCTCCCCGGGCGCTGGCTATCTGCGCACCCCTCACGACCGAAAATCGTGGGTCGGATTACGAGGTTCCGCTCGGAAGGCTGAAATTCCTAGACCGGGAATCCGGGGTGAATGTCCAAGGACTGACGAGCGTCGGCCACGAGAAATCGATTCGACGGTTGGGCCGGCTCACAGCTCAGCAGATGGAGCAGGTAAAGACGGCGCTACGTTTCGCGCTCGATCCTTGAAAACATTGGGGCGAGCGACTGACGGGGAGCAGAGCTACTGGATCGTTCAACGCCCTCCGGTTCCACAGAATCTCTCTCGTCCCAAATGCGTTGTCTTACTTTGATCGCAATCGTCACACCGGACGAAACGCGGTTGCGATAACCACGGAAGCAACCCCACCGACCAACGTTTTCGCGGATCTCCATCACCCTGCCACCGACCCTGGTACGTGTTCTTCAAGGGGGGAAAACGACCTGAAACGACATGGAATTTTCTGGGTCGTGCTGAAACTGTCGCTGTGCGTTTAGCACCCCTCCAAAAGCAGAAACCCGTCAATCGCTATGGATTAACGGGTTCCAAATTTGGTGGAGCAGATGGGAATCAAACCCACGACCTCTTCATTGCGAACGAAGCGCTCTATCAACTGAGCTACTGCCCCAGACGTAAGGGGACGTTGTGGGCAAGGGGGCGGCGCGAGTAAATACCAAAATGGTGCGGGGCGGGACGGGTCCGCGGGGCCTACAGGCGTCGCTCCGACTGCACGCGGGCGAAGATGAGTTTGCCCGCACTGGAGGGGACAATGCTGGTGATCTCGACATGCACGGTCTGTCCGATGTGCGGGCGGCCTTCTGCCACGACCACCATCGATCCGTCTTCGAGGTAACCCACGGCCTGGCCTTCCTCCTTGCCGGCCTTGACCAGTTCGATTTCCAGGGTTTCCCCGAGGACGAGTTGGGGGCGGAGTGCCTTGGACAGGGCATGCAGGTTAAGCCATTGCACACCTTGGAACTCCGCCATTTTGGCCAGGTTGTAGTCGTTCGTGAGCAAGCGCGCCTTCATCGACTGCGCGATGAAAACCAGCTTGGCCTCGAGCTCCCCGGTCTTGGCATCGCTTTCGGGCACGCGCAAATCGAGGCGTTTGATCTGGCGAAGTTGATTGAGCACTTCGAGCCCGCGTCGGCCGCGCGCCTGTTTGTGGGGGTCGTCGGAGTCGGCAATGCTCTGGATCTCCTGCAGGACGAACCGCGGGATGACGAGAGCGGCACTGAGGAACCCCGCCTCACAGACCCGCACTATCCGGCCGTCAATCAAGGCACTGGAATCGACCACCACGAGGGGTACGTCGACTTCGTGCGGCACAAACCGCACATAGGGAATCACGAGGTTGAACTCATCCTTGCCGCGCAGGGCAATGACGGTGGCCAGGTACGAACACACCAAAAACAGGCCGAGCCGAACGAGGTAGATGATTTGTTGGTCTCCTTCCTCCAACAACGGCGAAACGCTCAGGAGGTAGGCCACGAGCAACCCCACCCCCAAACCAAAGGTGACGGCGCTGAGTCCGCGCAGCGAAAAGCCACGCAACATGATATCCACCAGCACCATAAGCAGTCCGAGCGAGAAACCAGCGAAAGTGGCGAGCGCGCGATAATGATCCCATTCGCGGATGGTGTAGCAGACGAGCCAGCCGGCCGCGGCGCAAATGGCGACAAAAACGATGCGAATGGGCCAGAGCGTGGATTTCATCAGTTGGGGTAGACCGGTCGCGGGTGGCTGGGACTAAAAGTGCCGCACGGCGACGATGACGAGCGGCACCAAAATCCCGAGCGCCATCAAGAGATAAAGCAGCCTGATCGCACGACGGGCTTTTGCCTTTTCTTCGGCGGACGCGTCCATTCTCGTGGCAGCGCATCGCCACCACCGACCCATGACAACCCAATACTGGCTGGTTAAACAGGAACCCGAGGCCTACGCCTGGTCCCAATTCGTCAAGGATCGGCAGACGTCCTGGGATGGCGTGCGGAATTATCAGGCACGTAACAATTTAAGAGCCATGAAGAAGGGTGATGCGGTGCTCTTCTATGTCAGCGTCGAACCTCGTCAGGTGGTCGGCATCGCCCAGGTGTCCAGAACCGCCTACCCGGATCCCACCGCCGAGGCAGGCGAGGACTGGGTCTCCGTCCAGTTGAAGGTGGTCAAAGCGCTCGCCAATCCCGTGACCCTGACCCAAATCAAGGCCGAGCCTTCCCTGGCCAACATTTCCCTGATTCGCCAGAGTCGTCTTTCTGTCATGCCGCTCCAGAGTCACGAATACGAAACCATCCTCCGGCTGGCCGAACGCTGATCTTTTTCGCATGGTCCGTCCTCTCGACTCCCTGGTCATTCTCGCTCCCGGCCTGCTCGGGGGCTCCGTCGCTCTCGCCGCCCATCGGCGGAGTCTGGCCCGTCGCATCACGGTGTGGGCGCGACGGCCTGAAGTCCGGATCGCGCTCGAGCAGCAGCCATGGTGCTCCCGGGTGGCGTCTTCGCCGGAAGAGGCGGTCGGTGATGCCTCGCTCGTGGTGCTGGCCGCCCCGGTGGATCGGATTGTGGAGCTGGCCGGCGTGATTGCACCGCACCTGCCGGCCGGCGCCGTGGTCACCGACGTCGGCTCCACCAAGGGAGACCTCTGCCGGGCCTGCCACGCTTCCCTCGCCCCGCGCAGCCACTTTGTCGGCGCTCATCCCATGGCGGGCAGCGAGAAGACCGGCTGGGAAAACGGGTCCGCCGACCTGTTCCAAGGTCGGGTGTGTTTTGTCACTCCGCTCGAAGGCACGGACGCCGCAGCCGCGGAAACCGTGGCGCGGTTCTGGAGTGACCTCGGCGCGGAGGTCACCTCGCTGCCACCCGACCGGCACGATGAAATCGTCGCCCACATCAGCCACCTGCCCCAGGCCCTCGCCACCACGCTCTGCACCTTTCTCGCGCAACGCGACCCCGGCTGGCGCAACCTGTCGGGCGGCGGGCTCCGCGACACGACCCGGATTGGCGCGAGCGACCCGACCATGTGGGTGGAAATCTTTCGCCACAACCGCGATGAAGTCCTGCGCGCCCTCCGGGCCTTTCAGACGGAGCTCGACGGTTTCCATGCGGCACTCGCCAACCGGGACTGGATCGAGGTGCGCGCCCGGCTGGAGCGTGGCAAGGCGTTCCGCACCGGTTTTCGTCCCTGACCGCCCCGCCAAACCGCGCCTTGTGTCCTCCCGGACATTCGGGCACGACAGCCGCCTTCATGTCTCTTCCTGATCTCCTGCCCGTGCCTCCCTTCACCCACCCGGTGCGCGGCGAGGTGCGGCTGCCCGGCTCCAAGAGCCTCACCAACCGCGCGCTCCTGCTCGCCGCCTTGGGCCGGGCTCCTGTCCGGCTGGAGGGCGCCTTGTTCAGCGATGACACCGCGCTGATGGCGGCCGCCCTGCGCACGCTCGGCATCACGGTGACCGCCGATGCCAGCCGCGGCACCGTGCACGTCGAGGGACAGCACCGCGCCTTCACCGCCTCCGCCGGTGACGAGCCTGTGCACCTGTTTGTCGGACTCGCCGGCACGGCCGCCCGGTTTCTCACCGCCTACTGTGCCACGGCTCCGCGGGGCGTTTACCGCATCGATGGCGTGCCCCAAATGCGCAAGCGACCCATGCGACCGCTGATCGAGGCGCTGCGTGCGCTCGGCGTGCCGGTGCGTTGTCTCGGCGAAGAGGGATTCTTTCCATTGGAGGTCCATGGCGGCGGACTCGGCAGTGGCGCGGTCGATCTCGATCCCAGCGAAAGCAGTCAGCTCCTCTCCGCCCTGCTCATGATCGCGCCACGGGCGGCCGGCGAGATTGCCATCCGCCTCACGGGCAGCGTGCGCTGGACGTTTGTGGACATGACGCTTCGCCTGATGGCCGAATTCGGCGTTCACACCGGCGTCACTCCGGGGACGGAGCAGTTCGTCCTGAAGCCGGCCGCGTATGCGCCGCCGGCGGTCTATCTGGTCGAACCCGACGCCACCGCCGCCAGCTATTTTCAGGCGTTGCCGCGGGTGGTCGGAGGCAGCCTGCACCTGCCGGGCCTGCGTCCGCCGGGTGCCGGGCTCCAGGGCGACTCCGCTTTCGCGGAGGTCATGGCCCGGGTCGACGCGGCCGATCCCGTCCGGGGACGGGTCGAGGACTTTCATGAGATTTCGGATACGTTTCTGACGCTGGCCGCGATCGCCCCCCTGCTCCGCGGTCCGACCCGCATCACGGGAATCGCGCACACCCGCAAGCAGGAGACCGACCGGGTCGCCGGCATGGCGGCCGAACTCCGCCGACTGGGCCAGGAGGTGATCGAGGAGGAGGATGCACTCACCATCACACCGCGCCCCTTGCGCAGCGGGCAGACGATCGAGACCTACGGCGACCATCGGTTTGCCATGAGTTTCGGCATCCTCGGGAGCCACAATCTGCACGGCGACGGCCGGCCGTGGCTCACGCTCCGCGACCCGGGTTGCTGCGCCAAGACGTTTCCCCACTTCTTCGAATTGCTCGACACGCTCCGCCAGTCCTCCTCCCGCACATCGTAATGGGCGCCTCCCCTCCCTTCCTCCTCGTCGCCATCGACGGTGGTGCCGCCTCCGGCAAATCCTCCACCGCCCGGGCCCTCGCCGCGCGCTTTCCTCTGCTCCATGTCGACACCGGCGCGCATTACCGCGCCATCACCGCGGAAATGCTCAGGCGCGGCGTGACGCCCGGCGACGGGCCCGCGGTCGAGTCCGCCCTCGCCGGCCTGCGCCTCGGCACCCGGGTGTCCGGATCCGCCGCACAGATGGAAATCGCCGGGAAGGTGCCGGGCGACGAAATCCGCGCCCCCGAAGTCAATGCCGCCGTGTCCCATTTCGCCGCCCTGCCCGCCGTGCGCACCGCGCTGCTCCATTACCAGCGCAGCCAGGTGGAGGTGGCGCGCGCCCACGGCTTCAAGGGGCTGGTGATGGAGGGGCGCGACATCGGTTCGGTGATTTTCCCCGGGGCCGACCTCCGCTTCTTCCTGCACGCGGATCCGGTGGAGCGCGCGCGCCGACGGGCCCAGGAGGGCCAGCAGGACTCGGTGGCGGAGCGCGACCGGCTCGACTCGTCGCGCAAGACGGCGCCGCTCACCTGCCCACCCGGCGCGATCGATATCGACAGCACCCACCTGAACCTCGACCAGGTCGTCGCCCGGGTGGCGGCCGAAGTCGCGGCCCGCCTCCCGCACGTCCCATGACCCGCCGCTACAATCATGTCGCCATGGAGTTCCTGTACGGAATTTTCCATTACCTGGCGCTCACCATCTACGACATTTGTTTCCGGGGGGAGGTCGCCGGACTCGAGAACATCCCGAAGCGCGGCGCGTTCATCGTCGCCTGCAACCACGCCAGCCACCTCGATCCGCCCATCATCGGTTCGCTCGTGCCGCGACAGATGGCCTTTTTCGCACGCAAGACCCTGTGGAAGCCGGGCATCGCGAGCTGGTGGCTGGACGGCGTCGGCACCATTCCCGTCGATCGAGATGGCGGGTCGGATGTCACCGCCATCCGGCGCGTCCTGCAGACGCTGAATTCAGGCAAGGCCCTCATTCTGTTTCCCGAGGGCACACGCTCTCCCGATGGCAATCTCCAGTCCGCCAAACCCGGCGTCGGGCTGATCGCCTGCAAGACGCAGGCGCCGGTGCTGCCGGTGCGCATCTTCAACTCCCACGAGGCATTCGGACGCAAAGGCGGCCTGCGACTCGGGACAAGGGTCTCGGTCACCTTCGGCCCCGTGCTTCCACCCGCCGTCTATGATCCGCCCGGAGCGGGCCGGGACCGCTACCAGAAGACCAGCGAGCGCATCATGCTCGCGATCTCGCAGTTGTCCGAGGCGCGCCCGCCGGTGATTTGAGATCGCCGGTTCCGCTTGGAGGACCGCCCCGACGCCGCGTATCAGCCCAAGCCCGACGCCTGGCGGGCGCGGGCGAGCACGACCGAGGCGGTGGCGCGGGCCTTGTCGGCGCCTTCCTTCAGCAGCGCCGCCACGTGGTCGAGGTTCGCAGCGAGCTCCGCCCGCCGCGCCCGGTACGGGGCGAAGCAGGTCCAATAGTGTTCGAAAAGGGCTTTCTTCAGGTCCCCGTAGCCCAGTCCGCCGGCCCGGAGGCGCGATTCGACGTCAACGGCCACCTCAGGCGGCGCCACGAGGCGCAGGAGCTGGACGGCCAGATTCTTGTCGGCATCCGGTTTGGGTTCCTGCGGTGTGCGGGAGTCCATGACGATGCCCATGATCTTCTTCCGGGTCGCCTTTTCGTCGCCGAAGATGTCGATCGTATTGCCGTAGCTCTTGCTCATTTTCTGCCCATCGAGTCCGGGCACGACAGCCACGTCCTCGCGGATTTCCGACTCGGGCACGACAAAGGTGTCCCCATAGGTCTGGTTGAACTTGATCGCGATGTCGCGGGTCATCTCCAGGTGCTGCTTCTGATCCTTGCCCACCGGCACCCGGGTGGTGTCGTACAACAGGATGTCCGCTGCCATCAGCACCGGATAGGCGAAAAGGCCAAAGTTGGGGGACAGCCCCTTGGCGGTCTTGTCCTTGTAGCTGTGCGCCCGCTCCAACAGGCCCATCGGGGTCAGCGTGCCGATGATCCACATCAGCTCGGTCACCTCGGGCACATCACTCTGCCGCCAAAAAACACTGCGCTGGGGATCGAGGCCGCAGGCGAGCCAGTCGAGGGCCACATCCATGGTGTGACGCCGGCGTTCCTTGGGATCGACCACCGACGTCATCGAATGGTAGTCCGCGATGAAATAGAAACACTCCCCCTGGGTCTGGGCATCGATGGCGGGACGCATCGCGCCAAAGTAGTTGCCGATGTGGAGGGTTCCGGAGGGCTGGATGCCGGTGAGAGTTCTGCGCATGGACACGTTCGATTGAAAAAGAGCGGCCAGCGTCGCCGCACCGCCCGGCCCCACGCAAGCTGAAGCGTCGTCGATTTTGCTCAGTCGCGGCGCGGCAGGAAAGATACAGCGGTGCGCACCTTCGCCAAGGTGTTGGCCGGGAGGGTACCGGAAAACGCGAGGGTGGGCATGACGAGGGATCGTTTTCCCAGGATGGAGCCGGGGTTGAGCACGGCATTGCAGCCCACCTCCGCATCGTCACCCAGGATGGCGCCAAACTTCCGCAGGCCGGTCTCGTAAGCGACCCCGTCGGCATGCACCACGATCGGTTTTCGATCCAGGCGCAGGTTGGAGAGAACGACTCCGGCCCCCAGATGGGCGCGGTTGCCGAGCACCGAATCCCCTACATAGCTGAAATGAGGCACCTGGACGCCATCGAGGAGCAGACAGTTCTTGAACTCGCACGCGTTGCCCAAGACGCAGCCTTCACCCACGATCACGCCTCCCCGGATATACGCGCCGGGACGGATCTCCGTCCCCGCCCCGATCCACGCCGGGCCAATCAAGGTCGCGGTCGCCGGAAGCCGGACGCCAGGAGCGAGGTGAACCGGGCCCTCAATGTGCACCCCCGGAGGCAGTCCGGCGGGGCGGGCAACGGCCGGGGGTGGCAAGGAAGCAAGGGCCTCCTTGATCGCTGAGATCCAGGCCCAGGGCGGCACCTCCGCGGGAAAAAACGACGCAAAGCTGCCGAGCGAGCGAGGGAGGTGGAAGAACGATTGGGCCTGCATGCCACCTCAATCAAACGAAAGTGCCGCCGGAGAACCAGCGGCATTTCGCAAAGAAAAAGGCCCCATCGACCCGGGGTTGGTCGATGGGGCCAGACTTCCAGATACCCAATCCGTTCAGGACCAAAGCGAGGTGACGCGGCGCCGCAGGTAGGCGCAGGCAGCCAGTCCGGCCGCCAGCAAACCCGCCGTCGAACCGGAGTCCGGCACGCTGGTCGGGATCTTTTCCGTGTGGATCACCAACGAGATGCCCGTGTTGTAGTAGTGACAGTCCGCATCAAAACCCAAACCGAAGGCCACTTTGTTCGAGTAGGTCGGATCGGTCAGGTACTTGGTCAGCACCGTGAGGTCGGCCTGGCCAAAGTTGTAAACAAAATTGATTTTGTTGGCCCCATTGTCGCCACCATTTGGATCCGTCCAGGTCGTCAGCGGCGTCGATCCCTGCCACTTGGCGCCGCCTGCCGTCGTATCGAAGTAGTTGCTGATGACGTTGTCGGCCGTATTGTCCGAATAGACGCGCACTCCGGACTTGGGATCGTCCAAGAGGTTGATGAACAACATGTCATCCTCTTTCTTCCAATCCCAGATGTTGTTGATCGTGAGCGTCGCGCCCGAGATGCGGAATCCATCGGTCAGCTGGCTTTGCAAGGCCGCCGTATTGGTGACACCCCACGCCACTGCATTGTGGTGATCGAGGTCGTACAGATCCGCCGGAGTCGGCGTAAACGTGTACATGCCGGCGTGCACGGTTCCGACCAGTGCCAAGGCGCCAAAAGCGAGGGAGAGTTTTTTCATGCAGGAAATCGGTGGAAATGAGCCCCAGAACGCGTTCCGAAGGAGGATCGTGACTGAGGGATTTCCCCCGTAAGCAGCGACGGTGCCATCCACCTTTTTTCCAGACTACCTCATTTTAAACATCTGATAATCATGAGATAATGATACAAATGGTCAAAATAATTATCGCATTTGTACGGCATTAGCCGAAAATCGATGTCAAATTCCCCGACAAGCGCCGGAAATTCCGACAGTCGGTTACGTAGGTCTACCGCCGGTTCACCCCGGTGGATCTACGTGCTCCGCTCACGCAAGCGCCGGAGCATGCCACTGGAAAATTCCCCGATGCTGTCTCCCATGCGAGCCGTCAGGATGGATGGCTCTGCGGATTCCGCCGCGGTCGGAACGCGAGGCATTTAGCCCAGAAGGGCTTCAAACTTGACCGCATCCTCAAGCGTATCGACTCCGATCGTCGGATCGTCGGTCAGATCGCACGTGATCGGAAATCCGTTTTCCAGCACCCGCAATTGTTCCAAGCGCTCAATCTGCTCCAACTGACCGAGGGGAAGTTTGGCAAACTTCTCCAAAAGATCAGCTTGGTAGGCGTAAAGGCCGAGATGACGGTAGCAGGGATGAGAACGGACCCACGCGTCGTCGACGCGCCCGCCCAAGTCCCGGGCGAACGGCAGGGGCGAGCGGGAAAAGAACAGTGCCCGACGCGAGGCCCGCGCCAGCACGACCTTCACTTGGTTGGGGTTGGCAAAGTCGGCAGAGGTCCGGAAGGGCGTGGCCAGGGTGGCCATCGGGGCATCGGATTGAATGGCCTCGGCGAGGGTCAGGATCTGCGACCGGCTGACCAGGGGTTCGTCCGCCTGCACATTGACCACAAAATCCGCCTTTACGGTTCGGTTGGCCTCCGCAATCCGGTCGGTCCCGCTGGCATGGCTGGCCGACGTCAGGATGGTCTGGAATCCTCCGGCAGCCAAGGGCTCCCGCAAACGATCATCATCAATGGCGAAATAGAGGGGGAACTCCGGGGCCGCGGTGGTGATGCGCTCGGCCACCCACTGCAGGAGGGCCTTGCCCTTCACACGGTGCAAGAGCTTGCGAGGAAACCGGGTCGATTCCAATCGGCAGGGTACAATGATCGCAGTGGTTGGCATTTGGCCGAGGTTGGGGGGACGGTTTTAGGGTTGCAAGACACGCGCGCCTGCGGAGCTTACAACCCTGCACGCATGGATAAGAACGATCAATCGCTGACCACCCAGTCTCTCACCAAGGAGTTGGTGGTCCAAAACAAGATGGGCATTCATGCCCGTCCGGCGGCGATGATTGTTCGTATCACCAATAAGTTCAAAGCCGATGTGTTCGTGGAAAAGGACGAGGAGCAGGTCAACGGCAAGAGCATCATGGGCTTGATGATGCTGGCCGCGGGCAAGGGCTCGAAGGTCAAGTTCATCGCCACGGGTGATGATGCCCCGCAGATGCTCGCCGAACTGGATGCGCTGTTTACGCGCAAGTTCGACGAAGCCTGAACGCCCGCCCTAGGTCAGGCCGAACACGTGCCGCGCATTGCGCGTGCTCACCCGGACGACTTCGTCCAGCTTCACACCGAACACGGACGCGGCGTAGGCCGCCGTCAAAGCGACGTATCCGGGTTCGTTTGGTTTTCCGCGATGCGGCACCGGCGTGAGGTAGGGAGCGTCGGTCTCAAGCAAGAACCGTTCGAGTCCCTGGACCCGCGCCGCTTCGCGCACCGCGTCGGCACTTTTGTAGGTCAGGACGCCCGTGAACGACCCCCACCCGCCCCGCGACATCAGCATCCGCATCTCCTCGGCACCTTCGACGAAGCAGTGAAAAATCACGCGGTGCCAGGCGACCCCGCTCGCGTCGATCCGCTCGACGCACTCGCGAAACGCGCCCCGGGAATGGATCACCACCGGCACCTCAAGCCGGCGGGCCATCTCCAATCCGGCATCGAACGCGGCGCACTGGAGCGCAAACACGCGCGCGGCTTCGGTCGGGTCTTTCGGCAGATGAAACCGGTCGAGGCCCACCTCGCCTAGCGCCACCGGCCGCAAACGTCCCGCAGCGGTCCAGAACGCCTCCATCTGCGCCACCTGCGCCGGCCAGTCCTCCTCGACCGCGCACGGATGCAAGCCCACGGTGTAATGCACAAAGCCCGCCAGCGCCTCGGCCGTTTCGCGATACAGCGCCCAATCATCCGTCGACGTGCCAATGGTGATCATCGCCTCCACACCCGCCTCCCGGGCACGCGTCAGCACGGCCGGCAGTTCGCCTTTCCGCTGGAAGGATTCCAGATGTGTGTGTGTGTCGATTAATCCCATCGCCGGCACCCTGCTCCGTGCGTTTCGCGTTGCGCCCGGCCTTCAGGCATTTCCGGCCGGCTTCGCATAGAGCGGCAGGTAGCGTTCCCGGAGGTAGCGCAACAGGTGGCGGGGCGACAACGGCTCCCCGGTGACGCGCTGCACGAGCGCCAGGGTGTCGTGCCGTCGCCCTTCGCGATGGATCTTGGTGCGCAGCCAGCCCAGCAATCGCGAAAAATCTCCGCGGGCAAAATCCGATTCCAGCCCAGGAATCTCCCGCAGCACGGTGTACCACAGCTGAGCCGCCATCATGTTTCCGATACAGTAGCTGGGAAAGTAGCCAAACGCCCCCCCGCTCCAGTGCACATCCTGCAGGACGCCGAGCGTGTCGTTGGGCGGCACGAGTCCAACGATCTCGCCCGAGAGGGCATTCCACGTCGCCGGCAGGTCGCGCACGGCGAGTTCGCCCTTGAACAAGCGCTGCTCAATCTCGAAGCGAAGAAGGATGTGGAGGTTGTAGGTGACTTCATCCGCCTCCACCCGAATGAGCGTGGGTTCCACGGCATTGATCGCCCGATAGAGCGTCTCGCTGTCCACGGACTCGATTTGAGCCGCAAAGAGTTCCCGAAATCTGGGCTCAAAGTACGCCCAAAACGCACGGCTGCGCGAAACCTGATTCTCCCACAGGCGGCTCTGGGACTCGTGCACACCCATGCCCACCGACTGGCCAAGCGGGGTTCCGAGGTCGGGAATCGCCAGTCCCTGCTCGTACATGCCATGGCCGGTCTCGTGAATGGAGCTAAAGAGGGAGTCGAGCGGCGCGTCCTCGTTGAAGCGGGTGGTCATGCGCACATCGGTCGGCGCGCCTCCGCAGAATGGGTGCAGCGACACGTCTATCCGCCCGCGGCGATAATCGAATCCCAGCTTCTCGGTCACTTCGCGCAAGAACACCCGTTGCGCCTCCACCGGAAAGCCACGAAATAGATCCGGCGGTGTCGGCGTCGCGGCCGCGACGATCTGGCGCACGAGCGGCAAGAGCCCCTCTTTCAACTCGGCAAACAGCGCCGCGACAATGGCCGTGGTCATGCCCGGATCATGCTTGTCGATCGCGTAGTCATAGGCCCGGTCTCCCCAGCCCAGCAGGGCCGCTTCTTCCTGCGCAAGGGCGAGCTGGCGCTCCAAAAAGGGCGCGTACCCGGAAAAGTCGTTCTTCTTCCGGCACTCCGCCCACGCATGATAGGCCGCACTGCTTTGACGCGCCCGTTCCGCCACGAAAGCGGCCGGGAGCTTGGTCACGCGGTCGTATTCCCGACGGGTCCAGCGCACCACCACTTCCTGGTCCGGCGAGAGCTGGGAGCGCGCTGCCTCAAGGTCCCGCAGGAGGGCTTCGATTTCGGGGTCGGTGGACGCCTGATGGCTCAGCTCCGCCATGACCGCCATCTGCTCCGCGCGGAGCTCCGCGCTCTCGGGCGGGAGATTGACCTGCTCATCCCAACCCAGCACTCCGCCCACGGTCTCCACCACATAGGCGCGCTTGAGTTTGGTCAGCAGGCGATCGTAAGCCGTGGAGAGTGAAGACACCATGGCGGAAACCAACGGCTTCCTTCGCCCCGGGGCAAGCGTCCAGATGTCAGTTGACCGGAGTCGAGAGGTGGGGATCGGGTCGGGATTGGACGCGAACGTGTCCACCATCGGCCCGGGCGCTCACCGTGACTTCACCTGTGTTGAGGATCCCCGTAAAGCGACGCGACGCCAGCTTTCCCGCCACGGCTTGGAAGGGCAGCTTCGAGGTCACCTTGCCCCACACGGAACTGGCTTCGAGCCGCACGGAGGACTCCGGATCGAACGCCAGTGCGATACTCCCACCCGACGTTTCCAAATGATACGTGCCCGACAGATTTCGCGGAAATCCGGCCTCGATGTCGCCCGCTTCCGCCTTGGCCAGCAGCCCGCCGCGTGCGACGAGCACTTCGACGTTCCCGCTGCGGTTGATCAGTTCCGCGCGGCCGTGGACGGAGCCCACACGAATCGAGCCCTGCTCGGTGCGCAAGGTGACATCCCCTTTCGCGCGCGAAACGACGATGTCACCGGCTCCCGTCACCGCCTCCAAACGCTCGCCCGCCTGCCGACAGAAAATGAGACCGCGCCCCGTGGACACGCGGGCCGTTCCGGCCAATTCACCGAGCTGAATCTCTCCCTCGGCCGTGGTCAGATCGAGCGCACAGGTCGTAGGCACGATCACCCGGACCGCCACCTCGACGGGAGGCAACGACTGGAGCGACCACCGCGGCGATCGATCCTCTAGGCGCACCGTCACTCGGATCTCACCGGAGGCCTGTACCTCCGTCGCCGTGCGCACCTTTTCGACCCTGGGTCGTGCCACCGGGGCGTCGCCCGCCTGCTCGGTCGCAATCACCTCGACGCGGACTTCCGGCTGGTGGTCGGTCTCGACCTTGATGGCACCGGAAAACGTATCCAGCCGGAGCACCACAGAAGGCCCGGCGGCAAAGCGGAACGTCTCGACCTGCGGCGCGGCGCCGGCCGCGCACCGCACGCTCCCCATCGCGAGCGCGAGCACGAAGACCATGGAGCTAGAGGCTGTCCGCACGTGCGGCAGCCTCGTCCACGGACGGGATTAACGCAAGGGAGGAACCGAGCCTCAGCGCAGGCTGACGCGGACGTCGCCCCCGCTCGTGCGGAGCTTCATGTCGGGTCCGCCGCCATTGACCTTACCGATCAACTTGCTCTTGCCGGGAGCGCCCTGCTCGATCTCGAGCACCAGTCCCTTTGTCCGGACCTCTCCGCCGCTGGTGGACGCATTGAGGTGAAAGGCCGCGGCCGGGGTCACGCTCACCACAATGTCGCCGCCCGACGAAGCGAGCGACACATCGTCGGACACCGCATCTTCAAACTTTACCGAAACATCCCCGCCAGACGTGGTCGCCTTGACCGCGCTTCGAGCGGAGCGGACTTCGATGTCGCCTCCACTGGTGGTGGCCGTAAGGGGTGCCGCGCTGTCCACCACGTGAATGTCGCCGCCGGAAGAACTGAGTTTGGCGACCGCAGAGTGTCCTTCGAGGCCGATGTCGCCTCCGCTGGTCGAGGCGTCGACGCCACCCTGAATGCGGCCGAGACGGATGTCACCGCCGCTAGTCGCGACCTTCACCTTGGCTTGGGAGTCGCCGACAAAAATGTCTCCCCCGCTCGTGGCCAAATCGCTCGGATAGCTGGTGGGAGCCACGATTTCAAAGTTCACCACGACTGAGGGTTTCTTCCAGCCCCAGGACGAGGATGCGCCGTCCGCCTTGCGGGACTGGGCCCTGATTTCCGTCCCCGTTTGTTCGATCTCGAGGCTCATCTTGGCGAGGAGCGCATCGGCTTCGGATTCGGAAGAGGTCGAAATCACCTGCACGGCCCGGATTCGGACTTCGGCCGCCTGGGGATCGGTTTTGACACGGATGTCACCCCCCACGGTTCGGACCCAAAGTTGTCCATTCGCGGTGACGGGAAAGGATCGTTCGACGACGCGTTCGATCTTGGCGTGCAACAGGCTAGGGGTCGCCGCAACGAGTGCGGCCAGACTCAGGGAGAGGAGGTTCATGGTTGGAATACCCACAAAACCCGCGCGGGCGCGAAAAGTTACACCCAACTCTGAAAAACCCCGCCCAACCTACACCTTTGCACTGTTGTCGCACTTAAAATGCACTCGCGAGCGACGAAGGGCATGCGCTCGCAAGGCCGATTCCTTCACCGGGTCGCGCCGCTGGATGCCAAACTCGGAGATCCCCGCCTCGTCGCTCGCCTCGTCCTGGGAAGCGGCGGCCGCCAGACACAACAAGGTCTCCGCCTTGGCCGGGAGTCGACACGACGGAAAACCGGCATGGGCGCTCAGCCATTGCAACAACGGACGGGACAAATGGGACACGGATTCGCTCACAAGCCCTCCACCTTGGCCATGCCTGGCCCGCGGAGTCAACGCCCCCGTGGAGAGCCTTCGGTCGCCGACGTGGCGAGCGGCATCTCGCCCCCCCTCGATTTGAGCGTGCTTCCCGGATACCAGATACCCTCCACCATCAGGGTCCGCGCCTGTTCCGCCAGGCCCTTTTCATGTCGTTCGACGGCCGCAATCAACGCATCGATCCCCGCCGCTCCAATCATGCGGCCGTTCTGGAAAATTCCTGCACAGGGCTGCTGAAGCGATGAGACGCCAAGCCCAACCAATCCAACATCTTCCGGGACCTTCAGGCGTCCCTCGATCAACGCCGGCCAGAGCAACTCCGCCCCCGGGGTGACAATCACTTCCGGGCGTTGTTCGGCAAACCACGTCGCCACCCTCGAACGATCCGTCCACGTGTCGAGCACGAGGGGCGAGGTCAACTGCATGTCCCCGAGGTACCGCTGAGCAATGAGCAGCCCGGCTTCCCAACGGCCATGAAACCGTTGTTGGTGGGAGGAAAGCTGAACGAGGCCGACCCGTCGGTAGCCGAGACGATGGCACTCCCGCATCACCTGTAGGCTGGAAAAATAATGATCATTGCAGACGGTGGTCAGCCGTAGATCCGGGTAGGGAACACTTAGGCATACCGTCGAAAAGTAATCCCACTTCAGCGCCGGAGCCGCCGCGCCCGCGGGGAGCGGGCCCATGAGAATCCCCTGAATTCCCCGGGAACGCAGGACGTCGCTAAAACGCTCGTTCGTCATGCCATCCCGGTGCAGCCAAAACTCCTGCGCATCAAACCCACGCACCGCAGCCCGCTCCAACGCACCTTCCAACATCTGCCTGACCGTGGGCGCCGCCGCACTTCGCCAGCCGTCTTCCTCTGGAAACGGCGACACCAGGGCCAGCACCGGACGTCCCTCGAGCGAGCGACCCGTGCGTCGAGCCCGCATGAGCGCCGACACATAGGCGTTGGGTCGATAGCCCAGCTCCTCAGCCAATCTGGCCACCTTCTGGCGGGTCGCCAGCGAGATCCTGGGGTGGTTCGCCAGCGCCATCGAGACGGTCGCCTGGGTCACCCCGGCTCGCTCGGCAACGTGCCGCATGGTGATGGGCTCGGGTGTCATTCAGTCGCAGGGTAAGAAAGGAAGCCAATGCGAGATGCGACAAAGGCCAACCTAAAGTCGCAGCGAGGGTCCAGAATCCGACCGGCCGTTCCGTCGGAGTGAGGCGGGCATCCGGAGAGGTGACAGAATAAGAGGAAGTCGAGCTTGCACTGCCCAAGAACTAAATGCAAAAATAAATCAATAAGGTCGGGTAAGGACGCCGGCTCGCTCTCGGATTCGATAAAAACGCCCGTTAACCCCTCCCCTGTTTTTCGGACTGGTACGCTCCGGCGTAAGGGCCGTGGGAGCGCAGTTCAGCAAACCTTGCGCACGTCTTCGCAATTTCCACACAGCAGAAAGTGCGGCGTCCTGTCACAACTGAGCTGCGCCTATAAGCCGTCCTAACAATCAGCCTACTCCGTGAGTCGCTCGACCACTCTCCCAACCTCCAACCGCATCTCCTTGTGAGCACACACCCGCGAAAACTCTCCAGTACTCTTCTCTTCGGAGGCTCCGCCCTTTGGGGCCTTCTGTTTGCGGCCTGCGTCATGACCGATCGCACGATTGTCGCGCCGCCCCAGGTGGCGGGCGCCAACTACGTGGGCTCACAAAAGTGCTCCGAGTGTCACGAAACGCTGACCGACTCTTTCCATTCGGCCACTCACGCGAAACTCACTGCGCCGGGAGTCAAGGGCGAGATCGGCTGCGAATCCTGTCACGGGCCGGCGTCCTTGCACGTCAAGTCCGGCGGCGGCGCGGGGACCATTGTGAACCCGGGCAACTCACCCGAGACCTGCTTCCAGTGCCATCTCGACAAACACGGCGAGTTCAACCTGCCCTTCAACCATCCGGTGATGTCGGGCAAGATGAGCTGCAGCGACTGTCACAATCCTCACTCCGGACCCGCCGTGGCGGAAGGCGGCACCAACTTCGACAGCGTGAACGCCACGTGCGTCAAGTGTCACGTCTCCCAGGGTGGCCCCTACGTCTTCGAACACGAAGCCTCCCGTGAGGGCTGCGTCGCCTGCCACAGTCCGCACGGCTCCATGAACGCCAAGATGCTGAAGGCGCGAAATGCCAATCTCTGTCTGCAGTGCCACTTCCAGCAGCAGACCGCCCCCGGCGTCATCTTGATCGGCGGACGCGACCACGCGCCCTTCCTCAGTCGCGGCACCTGCTGGTCCGCCGGCTGCCACGAAGCCGTCCACGGCTCTCATGTGAGCTCCTCCCTCCGCTTCTAACGACACCCACCCTCTCATTTAGGACAAAGCGATGAACTCAACTTCACTCCGTCCGACTTCCCGCACCGCGGTCCGGGTGGCCAGTCTCACCAGCCTGCTCGCCCTGCCGCTCGCCCTCTGCGCCGCCCCGAAGGAAAAGGCGCCGACCTACGAAAACTACATCGACTTCTCCCTGGGCTCCGCTCTCCAGAGCGGGGACCGTGCGGGGTTCCAGAAGGACATGCAGGTCAAGAAAACCGGCTTCGGTGGCATTGACGACCTGTTCTTCACCACGTCGCTCAACGACACCACCACCCTGAAACTGCGCAGCCATGTGATCGGTGGAAACAACGACTTCCTGCTCGATCTGCAAATCGACAAGGAGGACCTGGGATATCTGAAATTCGGTTACAAGGAATACCGCGTGTTCTACGACGGCACGGGCGGTTACTGGCCGACGAACGGTTTCTCCTCCACCACCTACAACGAGGAGCTCGCCGTCGACCGGGGCAATCTCTGGCTCGAACTCGGGTACACCCCGGAGGACGCCGTCAACTTCGTCTTCCGCTACGACCTCTTCACCCGCGAAGGCACCAAGGACTCGCTGTCCTGGGGCGACACGGGGCTGGCCATCAGCTCCGCCGCCACCCGCAACATCCTTCCCTCCTTCTGGCGGATCGACGAGAAGCGTCAGCAGATTGTAGCGACGCTGTCCAAACACGGCAAACAGCACCTCTGGAATCTGGGCGTGCGTTCCGACACGGGTGACTACACCAACGGACGCTATGAACGCCGCCGCATCGGCGAACCCCAGGACCGCAAGATCACGCACAAGGAGGGTCAGGACTATGACCTGTTCCAGATGCGCGGCTCCTACGAAAACCGGATCAGCGACCAGCTCTGGATCACCACCGCCGTGGCCCGCACCACAATCGACACGGTCTTGAGCGGCAGTCGCATCTACGGTCAGACCTTTGACCCGGTTTACGATCCCGCCTATCTCAACCGGCAGCAGCGCGACGAAGGCTTCTTTGACCTGCATGGCGAGTCGGAGATGAAACAGACGATCGCCACGTTGAGCGCACTCTACCGTCCCTCGGAAACCGTTTCGATCATCCCCGCCGCCCGGTTCGAGAAGATCGACTGGAGCAACCGGCTGGAATTCGAGGAAACCAACATCGGCGCCGGCCCGGCCTTCGGTGCGATCCTCGATGAGGTCGAGGCGGACAGTAACAAGGAATGGAAGGACTCCGCACAGTCCATCGAGGTTCGCTACATCGGACTGAAGAACTGGACGCTCAATGCCAAGATCGACTACTCCCGCTCCGACGGCGATCTCGAGGAACTGCGGGTGCTGGAGCCCGGCACCGCACTCCAGGTGATCTCCATCGATCGCGAGACGCGTTTCGATCGCAGCATCCAGAAGTATCAGGCCACGGCCAATTGGTACGCGAAGCCCGGCACCACCCTCGCCTTCCAGTACTACTTCAAGGCGCGTCAGAATGACTACCGGAACGGTCGCGACAATACCATCTCCACCGCGGACCGCTACCCAGCGTATGTTTCCAACCAGGACTTCGAAACGAACGATCTCAATGTCCGGCTGAGCACGCGACTGGCCTCGAACCTTCGCTCGGTGACCCGGTACGACTACCAGAACACCACGATCCGGACCCAGGACATCGGCCTGGCCTTCGGCGAGAGCGCGGAACTGACCAGTCACATCCTGTCCCAGTCCGTTTCGTGGAACCCGCAGCCTCGCTGGTATGTGCAGGGCACCATGAATGTCGTCTTCGACACCCTGCGCACCCCCGCCGTGCTGGTCACGGGCGCCGGCGCCAATCTGGTCAAGAATAGCGACGCCAACTACGTCAATGTCTCGCTCAGCAGCGGCTACGCACTCGACGACGCCAGCGATCTGTATGTCGACTACAACTTCTACGAAGCCCGCAAGAGCTACGTGAACAACGCTGATGTCTCCGTGCCCTTCGGCTCCGAAGGCACCTCCCACATGCTCTCCGCCACCTGGGTGCGCAAGCTCGATGCCCGCACGCAGCTGACGCTGAAATACGCCTACGCCGACAAGAATGATGTTCCGTACGGAGTCCTCTCCGACTACGAAGCTCACATGATCTACGGCAAGATTCAGTATCGGTTCTAAGTTCCCCCCCCGTTCAAACGTTCCAACCCATCCTCCCATGAAGATCACCCTCCGTTGTCTGCTCCCGCTCGCTCTGCCCCTGCTGTTCGCCGCCGCCCAGGCCGCGCCCGCCAAAGAAAACTGGGAAAACTCCTGCGCCTCCTGCCACGGTGAGGACGGCAAAGCCCAGACCAAACAGGGCAAGAAACTCAAAATCCGCGACTACACCGACGCCGCCGTCCAGGCGAAGATGAAGGACGACGAGATGCTCAAGGCCATCCTGGAAGGGGTGACCGAGGGCGGCAAGGAGCGCATGAAAGGTTACAAGGACGAGTTCTCCGAGGCGGAAGCCAAGGAGCTGGTCGCCTTCGTCCGTTCGCTCAAAGCCTGATCCGGTTTCCAACGATTCAAACGCCGACGTCGCCTTCGTGTGCCGTCGGCGTTTCCATACCCACCACCGCCCATTTAAACGCCAGCCGCCATGAGCGAACCGACCCCTCCCACCCCGCCGGCCCCGCCGCGCTCAGCCTTCAACAACTGGATCTCCGCCATCGGAGCGGTCCTCGCCGTCGGGGCGCTCTTCTCCTTCGCCCTGCTGGTGGCGATGAGCTTCATCCAGGGGGACAAGAACCCCTACCTCGGCATCCTGACCTACATTGTCGCGCCGGCCTTTCTTATCGGCGGCCTGCTCATCGTGGTCTTCGGTGCCTGGCTGCAGCGGCGCTATGCACTGAAGCATGCCGCGAGCCGTCCCGACCGCTGGCAGCTGGACTTGCACAATCCCCGCCAGCGCCGCCATCTGATCATGCTCGCGGGCGGCACCTGCATGTTCCTCCTGCTCTCCGCCTTCGGCAGCTACCAGACCTACCACTACGCGGAGTCGGTCCAGTTTTGCGGCGAGGTGTGTCACCAGGCGATGAAGCCCGAGCACGTGACCTACCAGCGGGGCTCCCACTCCCGGGTCTCCTGCGTGGAGTGTCACATCGGGTCAGGGGTCGAGTGGTTCTTCAAGGCCAAGATCAACGGCGCCCACCAGCTGGTTGCATATGCGCTGGATAACTACGAACGTCCGATCGCCACGCCGGTCAAGAACCTGCGCCCCGCCCGCGACATCTGCGAACAGTGTCACTGGCCGGAGAAGTTCCTCGGCAACCTGGACGTCACGTTCGAACATTTCATGTCCGACAAGAAGAACACGCCTTACTCGGTCCGCATGCTGATGAAGGTCAACTCGGGCCGGCCCGGCGCGCCGATGGGCGGCATCCACTGGCATGTGAGCCCGGAGAACAAGGTGGAGTACTACGCGATCGACGACAAGCGCCAGGACATTGTCTGGATGCGGGTGACGAATACAAAGGACGGATCGGAAAAGATCTTCCGCAACGAGGAGTTCAAGGGCGAGCCGCCGGTGGCGCTGGTCCGGACCATGGACTGCGTCGACTGTCACAATCGGCCCGCGCACGTTTTCCCCACGGCAAACGACTCCGTCGAGCAGGCGATGGCGTTGGGACGCATCAATACGACGCTGCCCAACATCAAGCGCTATGCGGTCCAGGCCATGCTGCAGAAGGAGATCACCACCTCCGCCGAGGCGCCGACCAAGATCGCCGACTACCTGCGGAATCGCTACAAGGACGCCGCCGGTCTCCAGGAGACCATCACCGAGGTCCAGCGCATCTACGCCGAAACGATCTTCCCCGAACGCAAGGCCGACTGGCGCGTTTATCCGAACAACATCGGACACAAGGACTGGCCGGGCTGCTTCCGCTGTCACGACGACAAACACAAGACCGCCGCGGGTGAAACCGTGCGTGCGAGCGATTGCTCGTCGTGTCACGTCATCCTCGCCCAGGGCAAGACCGAGGAACTGGCCACGCTCACCTCCTCCGGCCTTGAATTCAAGCACCCGGGTGGGAGCTATGATGAGGAGCTCCGCTGTGCCGACTGCCATAACGGCGGCATCCAGGGCAAATAGCCTCGCTCCGGCGCGCAAGGCCCAGCGCGCCCGCCAGGGGCGGCCCTACAGGGGGCCTCGGCTTGACCCTTCTTGCCGCGTGGGCGCAGCGGCAGGAAGCGGATAGCGCACATTTAGCAATCGATGCGTAGCAGCCGGCTCGGCCGATGTGCGATACTTGCACCACGTCGAGGCCAGGCGATCCGGCCCCCAGCGCGCGATCGAGCGCTTCGACCCAACCAAAGTGGTCATGAAAACCATCCACCTACGGTCCTGGGCCATCGTCGCTTTGCTAGTGATGTTGCTCAGCGGTGCGGGACTGGGAAGAGTGCTTTGGCCCCGTTTGAGCGCCCGGACGCACGCCATCTTGGGAGCTTCCGGTCAATTGGTTGCCTGGGCGGCCTTGGGCGTAATGGCCGTGCTTGTAGAAAAGGAACGTGCCGTCCATTGTCCCGCCGATACCCAGCGTGACACGGTAACACCCGTGACCGGCGCACCCCTTTCCGCCCCATGAGTTTATTCCTCGCCTTACTGGCCGTGACGGCCTCTCCGGCCCCCACGCCAACCCTCAGTGTCTCCACTGCCCTGCTGCTGATTGCGGTCGGGCTGCTGATCTTCGTCGCCAAGGCCATCGCCGACCTGCGCGCGGAGGTGCAGGATCTGCGCGAGCGCCTCACGGCCCGGCCTACCGCCACCGCGGAGCACCCGTCGCCGGCGACGTCCGCCGCCCCGGAGGCGATTGACTCCACGCTCCGCGCCGTCATCGCCGCCGCCGTCCATACCGCCATGGCGGATCAGCCCTATCGCATCGTGGCGGTGGCGCAAACCGCACACGACGCGGGATGGTCCCTGGAGGGACGTCGGCAGGTCTTCCAATCTCACCAGGTTCGCTAGTTCTCACCATGACCGCCACGCAAGTCCTTTGGATCGTCTTCATCGCCCTGTCGGTGGGGGTGTCGGCGCTCGACCTCTTCGTCATCACGCACCGGCATTCGCAGGTCGGGGTGCGGTCCGCCTTGGGCTGGACTGCCGTCTGGGTGTCCCTCGCCCTGCTCTACGGCGTGGGGATCTACTGGTTTCATCCGGAGGGACACGAACTCGCCGCACTCTATGTCACAGGCTACCTGACCGAGTACTCGCTGTCGGTCGACAACCTGTTCGTCTTCATCCTCATCTTTTCCATGATGGGTGTGCACGAGGCGGCCCAACCAAAATTGATCAAGCTCGGCATCTTCCTGTCGATCTTCCTGCGCATCCTTTTCATCCTTTTCGGCATCGCCTTGGTGGAGCGCTTCCACGCCCTGCTCTATGTTTTTGGAGCACTGCTGGTCTGGACCGCCTGGAAAATGGTGGCCACGGAGGAGGACGAACAGGTCCATCCGGAAAACAACGTGCTCTACCGGATCGCCACCAAATTGTTTCCGCTGCACCGGGACGTGCCCGACTCCCGACGGCTGACCATCCGGCACGAAGGGAAACTGCACATCACCCCGCTGTTCCTTGTCTTCCTCGTCATCGGCAGCACCGACATCCTCTTCGCCCTCGACTCGATCCCGGCCATCATGGGGATCAGTCAGGACCCGTTTGTCGTCATCACGTCCAACGTATTTGCCGTGCTCGGACTGAACTCCCTGTTCTTTGCCATTCGCGGGATCATGGGGCTCTTCAAGTTCCTCAAACACGGCGTCGGACTGATCCTGTTCTTCATCGGGGCCAAGATGATCGCCGGCATCTACACGCCGATTGAACATTGGTTCAAGGCTCACACCTACGTCTCGCTCCTCGTCATCGGCGCCGTGCTCGCCTGTTCCATTTTGCTCTCGATCTGGCATCGCCGGCAATTCCCCGAAAACGGACCGTCGTCCTGAACCTCCCGTTCTGTTTATGTCCACCTTTACGTTTGGCGCCACCATGCTGGTCGTGGGCATGGGCGGCACGTTGCTCACCCTCTATCTGCTGACGTTGCTCATCCGCGGGCTGACCCGGCTCCTGCCAGCCCGTCCCGCGGTCCGCGCTCCGAAGCCCTGACGCTCCCTTCCCATGGTCGACGCTCTCCTTTCCGGCCTCTCCGCCCTCGCGGAAGGCGCCCGTCACCTGGCCAGCGCGGGCGGGCCCAATCTCATCATGATCGCGATCGCCGCGACCATGTTCTACCTCGCCATCGCCAAAGGGGTGGAGCCGTTGCTGCTGCTGCCCATTGGCTTCGGCTGTCTGCTGGCCAATCTGCCGCTGAGTGATGTGATGGACGCCGATGGCGTGCTTCGCACGCTCTACGACTTCGGTATCGGCAATGAACTCTTCCCACTGCTGATCTTCGTCGGCATCGGCTCGATGACCGACTTCACCCCGTTGCTGGCGAATCCGAAATTGCTGCTTTTCGGGGCGGCGGGACAACTGGGGATTTTCCTGACCTTGATCGTCGCCCTGGCGCTGGGTTTCACCAAGGAGGAGGCGGTCTCCGTGGCCATGATCGGGGCCTGCGACGGTCCGACCGTGATTTACGTCGCTAATCTGTTCGCCGGGCTGGAGAAAATCCCCACGGCCATGGTCGGCGCCCTCGCCGTCGCGGCGTATTCCTACATGGCGCTGGTCCCCATCCTCCAGCCGCCGATCATGCGGTTGCTCACGACAAAAAAGGAGCGGGCCACCCCAATGCCGAGCGTCAAAGGCACGGTCTCCCCCGCGGCACGCATCGCCTTTCCCATCGTCGTAACCATCATCACCGGCATCATTGCTCCCAAGGGCCTGCCCTTGATGGGCATGATCATGTTGGGCAACTTCATGAAGGAAACCGGCGTGGTCACCCGCCTGACCAAGGCCAGCGAGAACGAGATCGCCAACATCTCCACGCTCTTCCTCGGTCTTGCGATCGGCGGCACCATGAACGGTCCTGACTTCCTCAAAACGGAGACGTTGATGGTCTTCGGGCTCGGCTTGCTCGCCATCGTGGTCGACACCGCCGGCGGCGTCCTCTTGGGCAAACTCTGGTATGTGCTGTCGGGCGGCAAGGTGAACCCGCTGGTGGGTGCGGCCGGCATCTCGGCCTACCCCATGGCGGCGCGTCTGGTGCAGGCAGAGGGGCAGCGTTGGAACAAACAGAACTTCCTCCTCATGCACGCCATGGGAGCGAACACCGGAGGCCAGATCGGCTCGGTCATGGCCGCCGCCATCATGCTCTCGGTGCTCAAGGGGCTGGGCGTCATCTGACGTCCAGCGCGGCGGCCACGGACCGGCTGGATTTCGCTCAGGCCACGGGCTCGAACAGCGGCACGATTTTCATACCGGGCACGGTCACGAGTCCCTTGTCCGTGATCCGGATTTCGGGAATCACCGAGAGGGGAATCAGGTTGAATCCCATGTAGGGCAGCGTGCAGCCCATCTCCAACCACGCCTTCTTCAGCGCGGTCGTCTCGGCCGCCACCACCCTCGCCCGTCGGTCGGAAATGAGTCCGGCGATCGGCAGTGCCACCTGCGCGCGGACCTTGCCGTTCTGGACCACGCACACCCCTCCGCGCAGGCGTCGCAGCGTTGACACGGCCAGTTGCATGTCGGCCTCGTTGCTGCCGGCCACGATCAGGTTGTGCGCGTCGTGTCCCACGGTGCTGGCCACAGCACCGTCCTTCAGGCCGAAATTCCGCAGCAGGCCGTGGGCCACCCGGCCGTTCTTGCCATGGCGTTCAATGACCGCGACGTGGCAGAGCTGGTGGGTCGGCAACAGGCCCGCCCAGCCACCCGCCGGATCCGGGTTCAACGTGAGCCGGTCGTGAAAGAGGATGATGCCGGGCAGCTCGGTGCGGATGACATTGGCCACCACCGGTTTTTTGGGCGCCGGAGGCACCAGCCGCATCGCCTTGGCCGGCGGCAGCTTGACCGTCCGGTAAGCAGCGGCTGGATACCGATAGGGCCGCGCGAGGCTCTTCTCCAGCAGCGGCGTGACCCGGCGATCCTCGACCACCAGTTCGCCACCGTACCAGGTGCACTGGGGTTCAAGCTCGTCGTTGAAGAGCACGAGGTCGGCCCGGCGCGCCGGAGCGACTCCACCAAACTCGTGGTCAAGGTGGTACCGGGTCGCGGGATGCAGGGAGGCCATGCTCAACGCGGTGATCGGCGGCACGCCAGCACGCACGGCCTCGCGCATGACCCAGTCCAGCCCAAAGAGAAACAGATCGTCCGCATCGCGATCATCGGTGCACACGCAGACCCGTTTCGGATTCGCGCCGAGCTCGGTCACCGTCTTGATCGCGAGGGGCAGTGAGTGCCAGGGGGTGGTCGGCGGGCCTCCGCGCAAGAAAATCCACAACCCGTTCTCGAGGAAATCGTCGGCGATGTCGCGATCGATGGATTCATGGGTGTCCGTGATTCCACTGGCGGCGCCGGCGGCCACAAATTCGCGGCCGTAGATGTGGCCGCTGATGGGCAAACCCCGTTTAATCGCCTCGCCAAGGACGGCATGGCTGCGGGCATCGCCCATCGCCACCTGCACAAAGTCCATCTTTTCACCGAGAAACGCCGCTTCCGGCCACTTATCGAAGAGCCGACCGATCTTCTTCGCCGTCAAATCGCCGCCCGCCGTTTCGTAGGCAGCGGACGTCGCGGGCACCGTGCTGGGCACCGTGAGATAAATCGAAAGGGGCGCCCGCCGGGCATCGGCAAGCATCCACTCAATTCCGCGGACATCGCAGACATTGCCGATTTCATGACTGTCGCAAAAGATCGTGGTGGTGCCATTGAGCAGCGCCCCTTCGGCGTAGGCACAGGCCGTCATCATCGAGCTCTCAATGTGAATGTGCGGATCGACCAATCCCGGCCCCAGCAGCCCGCCGCGGCCATCATACACCACCGGACCCGAGGCTCCGGCGCGCGCCCGCGGGCTGCGGGACTTGGCCGTGGACGCAGTCGCAAATTGCGTGCGCGCCGTTCCAGCCGGCTTCACGCAGGCAATGCGGCCGCCCTTGATCCAAACCTCCCGCTCGGCGTGGAAACGTTCGGTGTAGGGGGAGGCAATGCGGACACCGGTGATGACCAGATCCGGCGCAGCGCGACCCATCGCCACAGCGGCGAGGGAACGCGTCAGGGTGTGCAAGGGGGCGACAGAAAAGCGAGTCAGAGCCATGCCACCAATGAGCAGTGTTCATGCCTGACTGGCGAGCTTCCTGCACGGGTGATTTTCGGTTGCCGTGGGGGCGCTTACCCTGTTTCCGGCTTCATGCGCGCGTTGCGGGTACTTCTTGGATGGGGACTGCTCACGGGGCTGGTTGCAGCCTTGTCAGCGGCGGATTTTTCCCAGCGGTTCGACGAGCTCAAAAGGGACGCCACACCGCGTCAGCTTTATACCTTGCTGTACGACCTGCCGAAAGGCGGGGACCTGCACAACCACTCCGGCGGTGCCAATATCCCCGAGTGGACGCTGGCCGTGCTCAGCGATCCGGCGCGCAACGGCGGCGACCGGTTCTACACGCGTCTGCGCTTCAACAGCGCACCCGACGCCATCGCTCCGCAGGCGAGGTTTCGCACGGTCCGCCGGGTCACCTACGAACACTTCTCGCCCGACGTGCGCCGCGACTACGTGGAAATCACGACCCTGACTGCCGCCGAACAGGCTGCGTGGTGCCATGCGTTCCGTCTCGATCAGGCGGATGAGGGACGCGTTGAGTTTTTCCAACACATCTGGCCCCGGCAGGCCGACCTCCTGCGCAATCCCCACGTGCGCTTTGAGTTGCTCGCCGAAAACATCAAGGCGTTCGCCGCCGAGGGTCTCCGCTACCTCGAATTGCAGTTCGGGGTCGACGGACTGCAACAACTCGATGGCGCCCCACTCACACGCGAGCAAGCGCTCGAACTCCTGCGTCGGCGTCTGGCCCAACCGGACGTGGTGGCCACCGGTTTGACGGTGCGCTTTCAGGAAGGGGTCCTGCGTTTCTCGCCCAAGGCCGAGGAGGCACTGGCGGAGACCTACGCCTGGGTCTCCGCCCACCGCGATCTCTGGGTGGGGCTCAACATGGCCGGCATCGAGGAGAATGGCAAAGGCTACCCGCTGCGCTTTCTCAACACCTACCGCGATCTTCGGCGGCGTTTTCCCACGCTGCCTCTGTCGATCCATGCCGGCGAAATGGACGGGCCCGATCACCACATCCGCGACACCCTTCTGCTCGGTGCGAGCCGCATCGGGCACGGCGTCAACCTGCTCCAGGATCCGGCGACCCTGCTCTTGCTCCAAAACGGCCGGCGTGTGCTCGTGGAAATAAACCTCATTTCCAACCGTCTGCTCGAGTACACTCCGGACCTGAGCGTGCATCCGTTTCCCGAGCTGCTCCGAACGGGCGTCCCGGTGTGTTTGAACACGGACGACCGCGGCATGTGGGACAGCTCGATGACCGATGAGTACTTCACCGCGGTGACCCTGTTCCATCTTTCCTGGGACGAGGTGGTCGCCCTCGGGCGCAACTCCCTCGCCTACAGCTTCGCTCAACCCGAAGTGAAGGCTGCACTGCTTCAAGACTACGAACGGCGGATCGCGGGTTTCGTGGCCCGCTACGAAGCCGGCACGATCGCCGAAGCGCTGGCGCGACTGAGCGCGATCAAACCGGTCGCCTACGGGTACGCCCGACGCACCTGGGGACTGTCGTTCCCGTAACGCAACCCCGCAACCCGCCGTCCCTCCCTCATGCCACCAACTTCCCCAGCCTCCCGTCTCTTCCGCCGGCCGGCTCTTGTTTCAGGCCGCAGCGGTTTGCCGCGACGTCTCGCCGGCTTCACGTTGACCCTCGTGCTCCTCATGCCTGCCGCCGTGTGGGCAGCGAGTGACGTGGAAACCGCGATTGCCCACTTTGAGGCCCGACGGTTCGCCGAAGCCGAGGCCGCATTCGCCGCACTAACCGACCGGTCCGATCGGCAGGCTGACATCGCCTACTACCGCGGAGCGTTGGCGCTGCGCCGCAACGAGGTGGCGACGGCGGTGCCCCTGCTCGAACAAGCGGTCAAGCTCGCACCCAACTCCGCCCGCGCCCACCAAGCTCTCGGCGACGCGTATGGGCTGTCGGCACAAAAGGCCAGTCTGCTGTCCAAACTCGGGTGGGCCAAGAAGTGCCTCGCCTCCTACGAAACAGCGGTGTCGCTCGCCCCCGACGTGGTGGCCTACCGGCTCTGCCTGCTGGCCTACTACGCGCAGGCACCCGGCATCGCCGGCGGAGGACGCGACAAAGCCTTCGCCACGGCGCGGGAAATTCAACGCCTGGATCCGATCCAGGGCGGACTGAGCCTGATCAATCTGCATGTCAGCGAAAAGGCGTGGCCGGAAGCGTTTGCTGTCATCGAGCCCCTGCTCACCTCGCATCCCGACCACGGCGAGTTGCACTATCAGTTTGGCCGTCTCGCCTCCCTGTCCGGCCAGTACCGCGAACGGGGCATCGCCTCTCTGCGCCGTTTCCTCGCCGCCCCTCCCGCGACCGGTGAAACCAGTCGCGCCCAGGCCCATTTCCGCCTCGGTACGCTCCTGGAACTGGAGGGCGATCTCGCCGGCGCGCGGGAGGCTTATACTCGAGCGATCGAGGCCGATCCCAACCATCGCGCCGCCCGGACCGCGCTCGATCGCATGAAATGAACAAATACCAGCCGTCAACCGTCGTGTACCAGTTTTAGGTAAATTCTGACCGACGCCGGCTTCAGCTTGGCAAGGGGGCTGCTTCTCCCGGGGTATGAGCAGTCCTGGATTTGTCACCGTCTCGCCTGATTTGCTGGACGCGCTGAGCGCGGTTGCCGGCACCGAGAATGTGATCACCGATCCCGCCGGAGTGGAGACGCTCTCGAAAGACTACTACTGGTACTCGCCGGTCCTGCGCCGGAGATTGGAGGAGCGGCGGGCGTCGGCCGTGGTCAAGGTCTCGTCGCTCGACGTGCTGCGCGACGTGGTCTCGCTCGCGGTCAAGGCCGGGGTGCCCATCACGCCCCGCGGCGCGGCCACCGGCAACTACGGCCAGTGCATCCCTCTCTACGGCGGTCTGGTGCTCGATCTCAGCGGTTTGGATGCGATCGTTTCGATCGCCGACGGAGTCGTGACGGCGGAGCCCGGGGCGCGGCTCAGCTCGATCGAAAACGCCGCGCGCGCCAAAGGCTGGGAATTGCGCTGTTATCCCTCGACGTGGATCAAGGCGTCAGTGGGCGGTTTCATCAGCGGAGGCTCCGGCGGCATTGGTTCGATCACGTGGGGAGGGCTCCGCGATGACGGCAACATCAAGCAGATCAAGCTGCTCACGGTGGAGGAATCTCCCCGGATCATCGTGCTCGAAGAGGCCGAAAGCCTGCTCGCCTTCCACGCGTACGGAACCAATGGCATCATCGTAGAACTCCAGCTGCGCCTGGCGCCCGCGGTGCCATGGGAGCAGATGATCATCGCCTCGACCTCGTGGGATGCCCTGCTCGATTTCACCCAGGCGGTCGCGGAGGATCCCCTCATTCCCAAGCGGCTCGTGACGGTGCTGGAGGACCCCATTCCCTCGTACTTCAAGCCCATCAAGAAGTTCTACCCCGCCGAGCACCATCTGACGTTCCTGGAGGTGGCGACGCCGAAGGCCGCCGAGGTCAAGGCGCGGGCGGAGGCGGCGGGGCTGACCGTGTCGCACCAGATTCCGCACCACGAACCCCGGCGCGCGCCCATGCTCTCGGACTACACCTGGAACCACACCACACTCTGGGCGATCAAGGCGGATGAACGCATCACGTATCTTCAAAGCGGATTCGGCGACAACTACCGCGAGCAGATCCGCCTGCTGCACCAGCGCTTCCCCGGCGAGATGATGTTTCATCTGGAGTTCGTCCGCGGCGCCCCCCGCAACGGGGCCATGAACCGGGTGTCCATCGGCAGCATTCCGCTCGTGGTTTTCCAGAGCGAAGAGCGTCTGAAGGAAATCATCCACTATTGCACGGAGATTGGTGTTTTCACCGCCAATCCCCACACCTGCTACGTTGACGAGGCGGGTCGCGCGAACGACTTCGAGCAGCAGCGCGCCCTCAAACTCAAGGTCGATCCCAAGGGTCTGCTCAATCCCGGCAAGATGAAGACGCATCCGGTCAACCCATTCGTGGTTCCCGGATCGATGCCACAATTCCTTTTCGCATGAACCTGACTCCCACACCCTCGTCCATCCGGCCGGGTCCGTCCGGCGCCGCGGATCCGGCGCCCGCCGTCTTCTGTCAGCAGTTCGAGTCCCCGGCCCGAGCCTCGCTCTCCTTCGGCTCACGCCTCATCGGCACCCACTCCGGATCGCGCACGCGCCCGAAGCGGAGCACACGGGGCAAAGCATGATCGGAACGGGGCTCCAGCAGGCCTTCGAAGGCGTCGACTTTCTTCCCGCGCAGATCTGCACGCTCCGCGACGGGGTTGCGCTGGTGGCGGACGTCTACCGTCCCCGCGGCCAGGGGCCCTGGCCGGTGCTGCTGATGCGTCAGCCTTACGGCCGGGACATCGCTTCGACCGTCGTTTACGCGCATCCCACCTGGTGGGCGCGTCGTGGCTTCATGGTCGTCATCCAGGATGTGCGCGGGCGCGGCGACAGCGCGGGATCGTTCTACGCCTTCCGGAACGAGATTGAGGATGGCTACGACTCCGTGCAATGGGCGGCCGCCCTGCCGAGCAGCAACGGGCGGGTCGGCATGTACGGCTTCAGCTACCAGGCCTCGACGCAGCTGCTCGCGGCCCTCGGCCGGCCTCCGGCGTTGCGCGCCCTGGCGCCCCACATGACGGCGTTCGACCTGTATTCAGGTTGGTTCTACCGCCAGGGGGTGCTGCAGCTCTCGACCACGATGGCGTGGGCCAACCAGATGCTGCGGGAGGACGCCCGTCGCCTCGGTTCCCCGGCCTATGCCGCCCTGGAGGAGAGTTACCTCGCGACCGGACGGCTCTCGACGCAGTTTCCCCTTCGCGACGCCCAGCCGCTGGTCGCGGAGGGCCTTCCTGCCTACGCCCGGGACTGGCTGCGGCATCCGACGTACGACGCCTACTGGCAGGAGTTCGATCTCCTGCGGCGGGTCGCGGAGTTGAATCTTCCGATGTTCCACCTCAGCGGCTGGTACGACCTGTACCTGCGCGGCTCGGTCGACGGCTACGTGGCCATGGCCCGGACGCATCCGAACCAGGTCCTCCTCGCCGGCCCGTGGGTCCACTTGCCCTGGGGCAATCTGGTGGGTGGCGCCGACCTTGGTCCGGCCGCGATTCCCGATGTCGACGAACGCATGGCCCGCTGGTTCCACCACTGGCTTGATGCCGAGACACCCGCCGGAGCCCCGCCGGAGCAAGGGTGTCGTTACTTTGTGCTCGGGGAGAACCAATGGCGGCAGTCCTCGAGCTGGCCACCCGCCGGCGGAGCGACCCAGATCTGGTACCTGCAGAGCGACGGTCGGGCCAACTCGCGGTTCGGCGATGGGCGGCTGGCCCTTGAGGGGGCATCCGGTCCGGACGACCTTTTCAACTATGATCCCGAGGTGCCCGTTCAGGCGCCGGGGGGCAACCTGGGCGGATCGGCTGGGTTCGGTCCCCATGACCTCGCCGCGCAGCAGCAGAGCCTGAACCTGCTGGTCTACACCTCACCGCCCCAGACGGCACCGCTCGTGGTGGCCGGCACGCCGAGTGTGCGCCTTCACGTGACCTCCTCGGCGTCCCACACGCTCTGGGTGGTGCGGCTGTCCCGGGTCACGCCGGAAGGGCGTGCGCAATTCCTCAGCCTCGGGGCTTGCCCGATGGACCCGGATTCCCGCGGACTGGTGGACGTGAAACTGGATCCCATCGCCGTGCGGTTTGCCGCCGGGGATCGTATTCGGATCGACGTCGCCAGCTCGGCGTTTCCCCTGCTCGTCCGCCATCCGAACACCCCCGCGGACCCCACCTCATTGGCGAGCCCGGCCGAATTTCGACGGGCGTTGCAGCTGGTCTATCACCACGGGGCAAAACCGTCTCAGTTGCACTTGCCCGTGATTCCCGCCTAACGTCGTCCCTACTCATGCCGCCCATTGTCGAGTTCAAGCAGGTCGAGAAACGCTACGGGGAGGGTCCGGTCATCCTTGACCGCATCAGCTTCACGGCTGAACGCGGCGATTTCATCGCCCTGATCGGCCCGAGCGGCTGCGGCAAGTCGACCATCCTCAAACTGATCTCCGGCTTGAGTCCGCTGTCCGGCGGCAGCGTGGCCGTGGATGGCATGGAACCGGACAATGCCTTGGAGGAACTGGCCTTCGTCTTTCAGGAGCCGACCCTGCTGCCTTGGCTCACGGTGCAGAAGAATGTCGAGGTGCCCCTGCGGCTGCGGTCGACCCGGGCGGACCGGCGCTCGGATCTGGCCACCAAATCGCTGGCCCTGGTCGGCCTGTCGGAACGGGCGGGGTACTACCCGCGTCAGCTGTCCGGCGGCCAGAAAATGCGGGTGTCAATCGCCCGGGCCCTTTCGCTTTCGCCCAAGATTCTGCTGCTCGACGAACCGTTCGGCGCCCTCGACGAGATGACGCGCGATCACTTGAACGAGGAGCTGCTGGCGATCCGGGAGCAAAAGGCCTGGACCGCTTTTTTTGTCACCCACTCCGTCGCCGAGGCGGTGTTTCTCTCCAATCGGATCTTTGTGCTCAGCGCCAATCCCGGTCGTCTCCACCGGGAAGTGGCGGTGGATTTGCCCTACCCACGCACGGAGGAAACCCGACAGTCAGCCCGCTACCAGAGTCTGGTGGCCGAGGTCTCCAAACTGCTGCGCTCCGTCGAACGGAACCAGCTCTGAGTCCACCGTCGCCGCCGATCCTGCCATGTCCAAGCAAGCCCTCACTCGCACTCTGCCGCTGTTCACCGGGGTGCTCTTCATCGCGCTGTGGTACTTCGCAAATTTCCTGCTTTCGAGCGAACGTAAGTTCCTCCTGCCGCAACCGCATCTCATTCTGCAGGCTTTTCATGATCAGGGGCCATCCTTGTGGAGCGCCGCCCTGAACACCCTGCGCGGCGCATTTCTCGGCTTCGGGCTGGCGGTGAGCGGCAGTTTTGTGGTCGCCCTGATCCTCTCGCTCACGCCTCTGGTGCGGGCGAGCCTGTATCCCTACCTCATGATCATGCAGATGACTCCGATCATCGTGATCGCGCCGATTCTGATCCTGTGGGCGGGGCCGGGTTTGGTCAGCGTCACGGTCATCACGTTTCTCATCTGCTTTTTCCCCATGGTGGTGAACACCACGCAGGGGCTGATCTCCACCGATCGCAATCTGGTCGACCTGTTCCGCATGTGCAAAGCGACGAAGCGCCAGGAGATCTTCCTGCTCCGCGTGCCGGCCGCCTTGCCCTACTTCTTCACGGGACTGCGGATCGCGGCGACGCTCGCTCCGATCGGGGCGATTGTGGGCGATTTCTACGCCGGCAACTCCGCCGGCGGTCAGGGTGGTCTCGGTTTCCTCACGATCATCTACAGCTCGCAGTTCAAGATGCCCGCGCTTTTTGCCACCGCGGTGACCAGTTGCGCGCTCGGGTTTCTCTTCGCCTCGGCCGTCATCGCGCTCAGCTGGTTGAGCATGCACAAGTGGCACGATTCCTACAGTCGCGCCGACAGCTGAACCGTTCTCTCCATGTCCACGTCTCACCGCTTTGCCTTTCGTTCCGTCCTCGCCGGTCTCGGCGTCGTCCTCGCACTCCTGCTCTCGGCCTGCGGTCCGTCCGGCCCCGCGCCGTCCACCGGGGCCGGCGGCACCGGGCTGACGAAGGTGCGGTTCCAGACAGACTGGTATCCACAGGCTGAACATGGGGGCTACTATCAGGCGCTGGCCCGGGGGTTTTATCGCGAGGCGGGTCTCGACGTCGAAATCCTGCCCGGGGGGCCCGGCGCGTTCGTAGGACAAAAGGTGGCGACGGGACAGGCCGAGTTTGGCATGGGGCGGAGCGACGACCACATGCTGGCCGTGGCGGAGGGCATTCCTTTGCTCATGGTCAGCGCCTTGATGCAGCGCGATCCCCAGGCCCTACTCCTGCACGACGAGGATCCCGTGAAGACGTTCGCCGACCTCAACGGCCGCACCATCATGGCCGTGCCCGGCTCCGCCTGGATCAGCTACGTGCAGGCGCGTTACCAGGTGAAGTTCAACGTCATTCCCCTCAACTACGGGCTCGCTCAGTTCATGTCGGACAAGACGTTCATCCAGCAGTGTTTTGTCACCAACGAGCCGTTCTATGTCGCCCAGGCGGGGGGCAAACCGCGCACCCTGCTGCTCGCCACGTCCGGCTACGATCCCTATCGCATCATCTTCACCAACCACAAACTGGCGCGGGAAAAGCCGGACCTCGTCCGCGCCTTTGTCGCCGCCTCGATTCGGGGATGGGACGATTTTCTCGGCGGCGATCCTGCTCCCGGCAAAAAGTTGATCGGCGAGCGGAACGAGAAAATGACGAGCGAATTCATGGACTTCACCATTCGTTCGTTGCGCGAGAGCCAGCTTATTTCCGGGCGACCCGAACAGGGTGAACGCACGGGACTGCTGACCCGCAAACGACTGGAGGATCAGATGAAGTCACTGGTCGAGCTCAAGATGCTATCCGCTCCCCTTCCGTTGGAAAAGGCCGTCTCGTTCGATTTTCTCCCGGCTGATCTGCAGGCCCTGGCCAACGCGCCCTAGTCCCGGGCGTTCCGGGGTGCCTCCACGACTGAGAAAAGCACCTAGGGGAACCCGCGCCCCGGGCGCGAGGAGCTCTCCCCATTTGAGCTGTATTCGCTTCTCTGTCATCAGATAAAGCCGATGTTGGGCGTTGATGTGCACGCGGTCGCCCATGCGACGGCGTGTCCGCCCTGTATGAACACTTCGGCCGTCTTCGCCCGCAACTTCCTCACTGTCGCTTTCGTCCTCGTCCTCGGGGTCGAAACCTCATCGTCGCTCTCCGCCCAAGCGCCCGATCCGGTCGCCCAACTGGACCGCTTCATCACCACGGAATCCGCGGTGGAGCGCTCCAACACGCTCATGCCGACGTCGCGTCCGGTCGACTCCATCTACGGGTTCACCCGGGATCTGGTCGACACGCCGCGCGCCATCACGGTGATCACCCCGGAAGCACTGGCCCAACGGGGAGTGGCGACCGTCTATGACCTGGCGGCGCTGGTCCCGGGATCCACCGTGATCAATTACTACGGCGTTCCCGGCGTGCCGACGACGCGCGGGCTTTCGTCCAGTCTCTACTTCAATGGCATGCAGCGGGTCTGGAATCGCAATGGCTTCCCGACTTCATTTGGCTCTCTGGAATCCATGGACTACGTACGGGGTCCAGCCCCGGGCACCTACGGCGCCGCGAGTCCGGGCGGCTTCGTCAACTTCATTCCGAAGTCTCCCTACTTTGACCGGCGGCGGGGCGCGATCCGGGTCACGGTCGGCGAGCACAATGAGGCCAACGCCCAATTCGATGTCGGCGGCCCGCTGCTCGCGTTTGGAAAACCGGCCGCTTACCGGCTTTCGGTGACCGGTCAGAAGGCGGACTCGTTTTACGAGGGAATCAAGAACGACTACACCTCGGTCTACGGATCCTTCAAGATGAAGCTGAGTGACACGATCTCGTTGTTCGGCGGGGGCGAATACTACCGTCACCGCTCCAAGGAGAATCCGGGCTGGAACCGGGTGACCCAGGACCTGATCGACCACGGCAACTACCTGGCCGGCGCTCCGGTCAACGACCTTACGGGCGCCACCCTGCGCCTGACCCTGCCCAGCGGAAAGGTGCTTGAATTTGTGAATACATCACCCGGGTTCGTCAACCGGGCGGCTCTGGAAACGGCCACGCCGTTCGGCGGCACCCGCGGCAACTTCGATGGCTCGTTCCTCGCCACCAACGGCTTTGTCACCTCCGGCTTCCGTCCCGACTTGACCGCACTGAGCGCCGACGCCAGCTACCTGTATCGCTACCTTGGCGCGATCAACAATCCCACCGCCCGCACGGTCAAGCTCGACGCCAGCCGCATCGTCACGGACGCGCCGGACTTCGCGGACGCCGACACGGCCCTGGTGTTTCTCGACGCCGTCGCCAAGCCTTCGTCCACCCTCAAGGTGTCAAACAAGTTCCTGGTCGACGCCTACCGTCGGGACAAGGTATCCAGCTACGGCTACGGCGAACTCGGACGAAACATCACGGTCGAGAACAAGCTTCTCGTAGAGCAGGAGCTTCCCGGCTTGGGCGACACGCGCCTGGCCTATGGAGCCTCCGTCCGGCACGAAGACGCCCTGGCCAAGACGGAATTCACGGTGGAACCCTTCAGTCGGCGCGATCTTTCCGCCGGACCCACCCGCAATGATCGCCTGCGTTCAGGCGACCAACGCGACTCCGGAGGCGTGAACTACTGGGATCCGTTTGGCAGTTTCGAATCACAGCTGCTGACGGTCGGTGTCTTTCTCAATCCGGAGATCCACCTCGGTGACCGGTTCAGCCTCCTGCTCTCCGCCCGATGGGACAATGCGTCCTGGGACCGGGCGGTGCCGTCGGACCTCGGTGCGGACTTCAACAGCGGTCCACGGCCGAGCGGTGGGCGTTCCTACACCAACCTGAGCGTCAGTTCCGTCTACAAACTCACGCCGGCGCTCACGACCTACGCCACCGTGCAGCGGGGCACGGCTTTTCAGGGCTACTTCGTTTCCGGCCCCGTCGATCTTGGCGATGCGAATTTCCAGGAAAGCAGCCTGGCGGAGTTTGGTCTGAAGGCCTCCGCCTGGGACAATAAACTGTTCGCCGGTCTCGCTCTCTATCACCAGGAGTTGGTGCACTTTGATTCCCGCGGAGGTGCTGCAATTCCTCAGCGCGGCAAGGGGGTCGAACTGGAGTCCACCGTTGTGGTCAGCCGTTCCATCACCGTCACCGCTCATGCGACCTGGCAGGAGCACCACTTTCGCACGGCCAGTCTTCCCGGCGGCTTCGTGCCACTCAGCGCCGAGGACATGGTCCGCTACGCCGGCATCTACTACGCTGACTTCGGTGGACGGCCCAACCCGGGTGGTCCCCGCTACGGCATTCCCGCCTGGACCGGTGGACTTTTCGCCCAAGTCGCCCTCGGTCGCGGTCTGAGTCTGAGCGGCGGCCCGACATACACCTCCGAGGTCTGGGGCAATGCCGACAAGACCCTGAAGCTGCCCGCGTTCACCCTTTGGAATGCGGCGCTCAGCTACACCCGGCCGTCGTGGGATCTTACGCTCTCGGGTCGTAACCTTTTCAGCGAGCGCTACTTCCATCCCTATGATGCGTTTGCCGCGAACGCGGTGATTCTGCCGGGCACACCTGCGCACTACTCCCTCGCCTGGCGGTACAAATTCTAGCCAGCTCCGACAACTCCCTCGCCCAGAGGGAGTTCCTTGCGTCGACCGGTCGCGCCGCCGCGCCGCCCGGGGTCTGTGCCAGGTTTGGCCCCGGTTGTGCTAGCAACCATGGCATGAGCCCCCCCACGGACTCCGCTCTTCCCAGCCGACGCGCGCCAGATCCCTCCGAACCGGTCACCCTTTACGCGATGTCCGCCTACACCAGCGGCATCCGCAAACCGGGGCACTTTCATCTGCTCCGGTTTGACGAGAATCAGAGTGAACGGATCAATCGTTATGTGCCTCACCGCCATGATTTCTATGAAATCATCTGGCTACCGGTCGGCCGCGGGGTGGTGCAAAGCGACTTCCGGACCTTTCCGGTTCAGGATCGGACGCTTCTGGTCACGTCACCCGGGCAGATTCATGCGTGGCAGACCGTCGACCCGTTGGAGGGCGAAATCCTGAGTTTCACCCGAGAGTTCTTTCTCGTCAGCGCGGAGCAGCCGGGTCTGCTCGGGCGGCTTCCCTTCCTTCAGGCGACCCACCCCACCCCCGTGCTCACGCTCGACGAAGAGGAAGGCGCCCGGATGGACCGCACGTTTCAGCATCTCCGGCAGGACGCGTCGGAGGCAGCACCGGGACGGGACGACCTGGTGCGGGCCTACATCACCATCATATTGACGCTCATTCGTCAGGCCTATCAGAGGCGCGCGCCCGCGGCCGCTTTCCCTCCTTCGGATTCGGAAACGCTCGCGCAACGGTTTCGTATGGCACTGGAGGAGCACTTTCCGTCCATGCTCGAGGTGGGCGACTACGCGACCCTGCTGCAGGTGTCGCGCTCTCATCTCAATGACGATCTCCGGCGCGCCACCGGACACTCCGCCAGCGAAATCATCCATGAGCGCATCCTGCTGGAGGCGAAGCGGCTCCTGATCCACTCGTCGCTCAACGTATCCGAAATCGCCTACCACCTCCGCTTTCAGGATCCTTCGTACTTCGGACGCTTCTTTCGCAAGGCCACCGGCCAGAGTCCCGGCACCTACCGCGACGACGCCCACCGCAACCTGCTCGCGAGCTGACCGCGGCGCTCAACAGTCACCTCCCCATGGTAGGGCCGCCCCTCGCGGGCGTGCCTCGTCCGCTCGAGCCGAGCGTGCCGCGTTCAGCGTTCACTCCGGCCCGACACGACGCAAAAAAGCCGGGCTCGCGCCCGGCTTGATGCTGGAGGAGGCGCCCGGCCGGGCGCCTCCGCTCGAGATTCTCGCTTAGAACCGTACCGTGGTCGTGAGGTTGGCCTCAAACGGCTTGGCCTTGGTCACGATCATGGTCGGGGCAAAGGACGAACCGAGGAAGTAGTCCTCATCGGTGAAGTTGCTCAGGCGCAGCAGCACCTCAAAGCGCTTCGTCTTGTAGAAGAGGTTGGCGTTCCAGACCAGCGCGCGGGGGAGGCGGATGGTATGCTCGTTGTCGAGCCAGAAGGCCGACTTGTAGTTCGGTCCAACACCGAAACCAAAGCCACCGTCGAACTCATACACCACATAGAGGTTGCCACCCTTTTCCGGCAGCCCGGCTCGCTTGCCTTCGCGGTTGTTGACAAACCGGCTGCCCGACGGCCCCTGGCCGAAGGGACCGTATTGGATCGAACCCGAATACAGCGCGACTTGCTGCGGCGTGAAGGGACGGGTAGCGAAGGGGAACGAATTCACGTACACCGACTCCTGCTCGCCGTAGTTGGCCACGATCGAGAGGTTCTTCGTCGGCGTGTAGGTGAGTTCAAACTCCACGCCCTCGGACTTGTACTGCGTGCTGTCGAGGCCGCCGATCGGCAAGGTCGCGAGGGTGGACTTTTCAAACTCGTACGCGGCCAGCGAGGCGAAGAGTTTCCCCTCCACCAGGTTCACCTTGACGCCGCCTTCGTAGAAGGGCGTCTCGGCAAAGTTACCCTCGCCGCCGTTCACACCACCGGTCTGACCGGGCGTCAGTACCGTGCCACGCTGAATCGCGGCGTAGATGCTGACCTGATTGTTGACCTTGAACACCGGATTGACCGACGCACTCCAGTAGTTCTTTCCACCCGTGCGGGTCGGGGCCTGGACGGCGAATTCCTTCGGGGTCTTGAGCTCAAAGCTGGCACCTTCAAGGCGGAGGCCACCATAGATCGAGAAGGAGTCCGAGAACTTGGCCGCAAACTGGCCAAAGAGGCCGAGCTGTCCCAGGGTCGAACGGCTGCCACCGACATACCCGGCGGGCCAGTTCACCTGCGGTCCCGTCAACACCACGGACTGCGGAACAATGATGTCCGCGCTGATATCGCGGCGGTTGAACGGCTCCACTCCGAAATCGTTGGCGTCATTGTTGTAGGTGTAGCGCGCGTCGGCTCCGTACTGGAGTGACACCGGTACGCCGCCGACCGTGTGCGTCTCTTCCACCACCAGTTTCTCCATCAGTGCGAACGAATCCGAGTCGTGCGCGAAACCGTAGCTGGAGATCTTGCGGGTCTTGATCCATTCGAACAAGGACTTGGCGCTGATCGTGCGGCCGCTGTCGGCCGAGTAGCGGAGGTCGCCAAACGCGATCAGGGTCTCGGAGTTCGCATAGTCGCTGCGATCCGACAGCACCTGGTTGCCTTCGATCTTCTTGGTGAAGAGCTGGCCGCCAGCGGTGAAGTAGCCCGGCGTGTACTTGTACCCGTAAAGCTTGCCGAGGTAGTTCACCACCGTCGCCGCCGCAGCCGCGCCGGATGTATAGGCACCACCCGCACCCGTGGGCGCACCGAAGCGGGCCTGGAAGTCCGCCGCAGGGACCACGATCGCGAGGTTCGGATCATAGCCGGTGTTGAACGCGATGTCGACTTGGTTGCGGATCAGGCGCGGATCGGTGAAACCCCGATAGTCGGAGGACACCGTGTTGGGATCCATCTCGCCGTAGATGTAGTTGCCATTGTCCACCAAGTCCTGGGTCAGGCGATTCCAGCCGGCGTTCTCGTTGGACTTGAAGTTGTAGTACTCGCCACCGGTGAAGAGCGTGAGTTTCGGCGTCAGCTTGGCCTTGGCCGAGGCATAGACCGAGATGTAGTCGTTCTTGATGTCGTCGTAGTAGCTTTGCGCCTGCTGATTCGTGATCGAAATGCGGTAGGCCATGGGCTTGCCTCCGACCAGCACCGGACCGCCCAGGTCAACCTGGGTGTTGTAGAACTCGTAGGATCCCACCTGGAGCTGGACCGAACCGCGGAACTTGTCGTAATAGGGCGACTTCGGGATGAAGTTGACGTATCCACCGCCGTTGGTCGGACCAAACTGGGCCGGCGCCGGGCCCTTCACAATGTCCATGGCGTCGAGCGAGCCGAACGACGTTGGCGTCTCGTTTTGGTTCGGGATCCGGAGCATGCCATTGTAAAACACCGCGGCATTGTCACCGCGGATAAAGGGCAGACCGGGAATGCCGAAGATGTTCGGACGGGTCAGTCCGGCGCCGACTTTGTCGAGATCGTCGAATGTCTTGACGCCAAATTGCTTCATCGCCTCCGGCGTCAGGATGGTCACGGACCGGGGTGTATCAAAGACACTGTTGCTGCCGAGGAAGACGCTTTCAACCGGCCGGCTGTTTTGGGAGAGGGAATCGGAACTTTGCACCGACGTCTCCGAGGCGATGAATTTTTCCAGCTCGGTGACCGCCTCGCCCGTCGGGGGCGGCGGGGCCTTCTGACTCCAGGTGAGAGGAGCGAGGGCGAGCGAACAGACGCTCCATCCCGTGAATCGCAACGTGTTCTTTAGTTTGTTCATAGTTGGTAGATCAGTTGTCCGGGCCAGCCCGTCAGTGTGTGAAACTCCGTGGAGCCGAGCTGGGCCGTACATTTAGGTACAAGCTTCCTTTAGCATCTCCCTGACCGCATCGGGTGAGATTTTTCACCGCCACTGGCACTTTCAGGGAAACTCTGGGAGTTTGCGCGCGGTTCGCAGCTTGGCGCGGAATTCCTTCCCGCGGGTTCCGTCGACCGGGTCGGTGATCCCCAGATTTTGCACAAAAACACCACGCTTGTCCGCCCGGTCAGGTCGAGATTGCACGCAATCGGCTTTGCAGAGCCATGCTCTTCTCCCCGTTGTTCCGCCTCCCGGCCCGGTCTGGTCTCCTTTTTTCGCGGTGGGCCCGGACGCCGGCCATCCCATCTTCTCCCGCGTTCGTGGCTCCGGCGGGAGCCCTCCGCGCCCAGCTCCGGCAGGGGCTGGGTGTACTGCTGCTTGCCACCAGCCTGACCGCAAACGCCCAGGGGCTGCTGGTCAAGAATGCCCTTTTGATCACGCAAAAGCCAGGCGACGAGCAGGCCTACTTCGGATACATGCGAGTGGGGAACGACGGACGCATCACGGCCATCGCCCCGGGCGAGGCCCCTGCTCCCCAAGCCGGGGAGCGGGTGATCGATGCCAGCGGAAAATTCGTCGCTCCTGGTTTTATCTCGGCCCACAGCCACTTGTTCATGAGTCCGCTGCGGGGTCTCGGGCACACCGAGACGCTCTACGGCTGGGGAGCCGCGGTCAGCCGGCTGAACAATCGCGCCACGGCAGAGGACATCTATTGGTTCACGCTGCACGGTTCGCTCGACTTTCTCCGCAACGGGATCACCACGGCCTATGACTTCACCTACTCGGGCGCGGTCGGTGGGCAGGCCGTGGGCGTGGGGGAAAAGGTTCCTCCTCCCAGTTTGAAGCCCGGTCCGTTCGAGGAGAATCAACTGCGCGCGAAGTCCGACGCCGGCTTGCGCTTCATCAATAGCGTCGGTCTGCCCCGGGTCGGGACTCGCTCCGACATGATCTCGCGCTTGGAAGGGTTGCTCGCCCACGCAAAGTCAACCTACGGCCGGAATCCGCTCTACCTCGGCATGGCGATCAGCGGTGGACTGCAGCGCGCTCCGACGCGGGAGACCGCCGAATTGGAGGCGCATGTCATGAAGACCTACGACTTGATGAATCAGTCCCACTTTCTCGAGAGCCCGGAGCGGGTGGAGGAACAGCAGGCCAAATTCGCGTGGTACGCAGATGCGGGCGCGCTTTCACCGAAGTTCATCTTTGGCCACTTCATCCAAACCACTCCTGATCTGGTCCGCCAGGCCGCCGCCGCGGGGGCCAGCATGTCCTGGCAACCGACCTCCAACAGCCGGCTCGCCTCCGGAGTGGCCGATATCGTGGCCTATCGGGCTGCGGGCATGAAGGTCGCTGTGGGGCTGGACGATCAATCGTGCACCGATATCTCCGATCCTTTTCAAAACCTGCGCATCGGTCTGGCGCTCATCCGCACGAAGTACAAAAGCGCGCAGGCACTCTCCGTCCGGGAGATGCTCTACCTGCATACGCTGGGCAGCGCGGACGTGCTGGGCATCGCCGACAAGGTGGGCAGCCTCGAGGTGGGCAAATACGCGGACTTCCTGATCGTTGATCCACGCCGTCCCGACACCGGTCCCTTGCATGATGCAGTCGCCACGTATGTGCTCGCCTGCGGATTGCGCAATCTGGAGCAGGTCTATGTGGGCGGTCGGTTGGTCGCCGACGGGCTCCGTCTGATGACGCAGGATGAAACACGGCTGCGGCGCGAAATTGATGACCGCATCTCCCGTCTGGAAACCGAGGTCCGTGGTCTGGAGGGTCGGACGGCGTCCGTGGCACCGCATCCCTTCGCCGCCCTGCTCAACCCGTGATCATTCGCCCCCCCAAACGCATGGCCTCCCTTCTCCGCCTGTCCCTCCAAGCCGTCCGCGCCACGCGCCGGGTCCTCTGGCACGGGTTTCTCCTCGGCGCGCTGACCTCGGTCTCGGGCGCCGCCGGTTCCGGTGACGCCGTGGCGCACCTCGCCTTGAGCATGGAGGCGAGATCGAAAAAGGACTTCGTCGTGGCCGTGCGCGAGGCAAGCGCCGCCATCGCCCTCCATCCCCACGCAGCCGAGGGCTATCTGGAACGAGCCTTCGCGCATTTTGGCGCCAAGGACCTGACCGCCGCCGCCGCTGACTTCAAAGCCGCGGTCGCCGCCGACCCCACCTGTGCCCGCGCCTATCTCTATCGCGGGGATCTGGCCTATCGATTGATCGAGGGGAATTTTGCCGCCTGCGAGGCCGACTATGCCACGGTCCTGCGTCTTGAACCGGACTATCCCGGCTTTCGGGCCTATAGCGCCGAGCTTTACCTCTACATGAAAAAGCCGGATCGCGTCATCACCGAGGCCCTCCTCGGGCTGCACGCCGAGCCCCAGTCCGCCATCCATAAAATCAACCTGGCCCACGGTCTCGCCTTTGTCGGGCAACTCGAAGCCGCCAAGACGCTCTACCGGGCCATCAGCTCGGTCGAAATCGCACACGGCCGGCGCGGTGCCGCGTTTGCCCTCGGCGATTTCGCCACCCTGCGGCGCAAGGGCGTGGACTATGCGGCCATGGCCGAGCTGACTCCGTTCCTGCAGGCGCTGGCCGACGCCGCAGGTGACAGCCACCGCTGATTCTGCCAAGCTCACCCCATGGTCATCGACTCCCACATCCACATGTATCCGGCCTCGGTCTTCGCCGACCCTACCGCGTGGGGGGACGCACACCGGGAGCCGTGGTGGACGTACTGCGTCGCTCCGCCACACCAGCCGACCTTGCAGGGTTGGGCCACGGTCGATGAGCTGATCCGCGACATGGATGCGGCCGGGGTGGACCGGGCCGTCATGCTCGGTTGGTATTGGGAAAATCAAGCCACGGCTGAATTGCAGAACAGCTGGTTCATCGACTGGATCGGCCGCCACCCGGATCGACTGGCCGGTTTCGCTGCCGTCAAACCGGGCGCCCCCGGCGCACTGGAGGCCACACGGCGGGCCCTTGACGCCGGCTTGCGCGGATTGGGTGAACTGCTGCCTCAGGCCCAGAGTTTCACCTTCAAGGACGAAGCCTGGAGCCGTCTGCTCGCCCTGGCCCGTGAGTACGCGGTGCCGGTGAACCTGCACGTCACCGATCCGCTCGCCATCACCCCCGGCTCCTGCGTCAAGGCCACCCCGCTCGAACCGTACATCGAGCTCGTGAAGGACTTTCCAGACAACACCTTCATCTTCGCCCACTGGGGCGGGGGCATTCCTTTCTACGAACTCAATCGTCGTCTCGGACGTCTTCTGCGCAACGTGTACTACGACACCGCGGCGTCGCCCCTGCTCTACGACAAGTCGGTGTATCGTTCTGTTTGCGACATGATCGGACCGGATCGCATCCTGTGGGGCACGGATTATCCCCTGTTCACCCATCCCTCCATCGAAAAGGTGCCCACGTTCCGGCTCGATCTCGCTGACGCCCTCACATCCGGACTGACCCCGGCGGAACTGGACCTCGTGCTCGGAGGCAACGCGAGCCGGCTGCTGCGGTGGCCATGAGTGGCGATCGCAGCACACCCGGACCGGCCGCGTCCATCGCCGAACCGTCGTCCGTGCCCAGCGGCGAACTCAGGACGGTGGTGTTCCACGGCACCGCCCAAATCGGCGGCGCGCCGGTGGCGTCGGTGATCGTGCTCGCATCGGTGGTGGCGGTGCTGTCCTTCATCCCGTTCTCGGTCGCCCTCTCGGCCGGCAATGGCTTCCCCATGGCGCAGGGCGTCTATTCGCTCACCGGCTGGCTGCTCGGCCCCTGGGCCGGCGCCACCGCGAGCGGCGTCGGTTCCCTGATCGGCATCTTCCTCGCCCCCCACACCGCCGGGATCCCTTGGATCACCGTCGGCGGGGCGGCGAGCGGGGCCCTGTTCGCCGGCGTCATCACCCGGCAACGCACTCATCGTCGTCTGACCGGACTGCTGGCGGTGGTGATTGTGCTCGAGGTGGTGATCTTCGTCCGGCATGCGGTGTTCACCAATGGTGTGCGTCCCGGCGTCTTCGTGGCCGCGTACCTGACCCACCTGATCGCGATCGTCGGTTTTCTCCTGCCGACCCGTCGCTGGATCGGGGGTCTGATCGCCAGCCCTGATCTGCGCCGCGTGGCGCTCGGCCTCTTCCTCGGCACCTGGATGGCCGCCAGTCTGATGATGTTCGGGGAGTCCATGATGGGATATCTGATCCTCAACTGGCCGGATGAACTGTTCGTGTTTTTCGCGGGCATCATTCCGCTCGAACAGGCGGCGCGGAGTGGGATCGGGGCGGTCATCGGCACCGGCGTCATCGCCGGGCTGCGCTCCATGTCGCTCGTGAAGCCCCGGGACGCACGCTACTAGCAGCGGTCACGCCACGGTCATGCCGGTCCCGCTCGTCTCCTTTCGTCAGGTCTCCTACGAATACCCGCGGTCGGAACGGCCGGCCTTGCTGGATGTCGATCTGGATATCCGGGCCGGGGAAATCGTCGGACTGACGGGTGCGACAGGCTCGGGCAAAACCACGCTCTGCCTCGCCCTGAACGGCACGGTGCCCCAATTCTTCGGCGGTCGGTTTTACGGCCGGCTGCTCGTGGAGGGAAGGGACACGCTGGACCATCCGATCCACGAACAGGCGGCCGGGGTCGCGCTCGTGCTGCAGGATCCTTCCGCCCAGCTGATCGCCGCCACGGTCGAACAGGAGATCGCCTTCGCCTTGGAGAACCTCCGCGTGCCGCGGGCCGAGATCGTGCTCCGCATCGAGACGGCGCTGGCCGCGGTCGGGCTGTCCGCGTTGCGGGCCCGGCATCCGCACACCCTCTCCGGGGGACAGCAGCAGCGTCTGGCCTTGGCCGCTGCTTTTGCGACACGACCGCGTCTCATGGTGCTGGACGAGCCCACGTCGCAGCTGGATCCCCGGAGCGCACTCGGGGTGTTTGCGCTCATCCGCGAACTCAATGCCCAGTACGGTATCGCTTTTCTCATCACGGGTCACGCTCCGGAGGAGATGGCCGCCACCGTGCAGCGTCTGGTGGTCCTCGCCGGGGGCCGGGTTGTCGCCGATGCGCCGCCCGAGGACGTGTATCGCGACCTGCCGCTCCTTTCCCGGAACTCGATCCGGCCTCCGGGCGTCACCGTCACCTTCGCGCAGCTGGCCGAGCGCGGCGCGACCCGGTTGGCTCCGCCGATCCGGCTGGAGGTGGGCCTGGAGCAGATCAAACACCTGCCTGCGCCCCGCCCGTTCGATCCTCCGGTCGCGACGCCGGCTCAGTCCGGGGTGCCGATCCTCTCGCTCGATCGCGTCTCACATGTGTACGCGGATGGAACCCGGGCGCTCACCGACCTCACGCTCGAGGTCCATCGTCGGGACTATCTCGCCGTCCTGGGTCAGAACGGCGCCGGGAAGAGCACGCTGCTGCGCCACTTCCTCCACCTGTTGCAGCCGACGGAAGGGTCGGTGCGCATCGACGGCGCCCTGCTTGCCACCTACTCGGCGCCGGAACTTGCACAGCGCGTTGGCTATGTTCCGCAAAACCCGGATCGGCAACTTTTCAACGCGACCGTCGAGGCCGAGGTCGGTTTTTCCCTGCGGGTGCTTTCGCTGCCACCGGGCGAACGGGAGCGTCGAATCCACACTGTCCTGGATTCGCTTGGACTGCTGCCTCTGCGGCATCGCCATCCGTTCTCCCTCTCCCGCGGCGACCGGGCCCGTGTCGTCATCGCCGCGGTGCTCGCCCTTGAGCCGGAGATTCTGGTGTTCGATGAGCCCACGACCGGGCAGGACGACGAGGGTGCGAGGGCCATTCTCGATCTCACGCGCCGGCTGAACCAGGAAGGGCGGACCGTGATTCTGGTGACGCACCACCTGTCTCTTCTTCCAGGCTACGCCAACCGGGCGATCTTGCTGCGCGGCGGGCGGCTCGTGCTGGACGCGTCGCTCCGCACGGCATTTCACGACCTCGAGGCGCTGGCGTCGACGGATCTGCAGCCTACCCACGCTGTGGCCCTCGCCCGCGCGGCGGATGACCGACTGCGAACCTTCACGCCGGAAGAACTCGCCGGGCTCTACGGTGCGCACCCGACCAGCCAAGGGAGCACGCCGTGACCTCGCCCACGCTGCACTCCGTGGGCCGTTCGACCGGATTCGTCGCCCTCGACTTCCGGGCCAAGGCCGCGATTTTTGTCGCCGCCAGCTGCCTTGCCATCCTGTGGGACGATGTTCGATTCACCGTCGGTCTCGCGCTGATCGTGCTCGCCGGCTGTCGGGCGGCAGGCATTTCAGGGTCCTATCTCGCGTTCGTCCTGCGGGTGATGTCTCCCTTCTTCGTGCTGCTGCTCGGCACCCACGGTTTCTTCAATCAGCAGTATGTCCTGCGGCTGACGGGACAGGAACAGCTCACCGCCCTCATCGCGGTGCCGGAGCCGTGGTGGGTGGTCGGAGGCATGGTACTTTCCAAGGAAGGACTGCTCTACGGAGCCACCGCCGTGGGCAAGAGTCTCACCTTTCTGCTTCTGGTGCCCCTCTGTGTCTTTACCACCGATCCGAACCAATGGGTGGTCGGCCTCGTTCGTCTGCGCATACCCTTCAAGTTCGCTTTCCTGATTTCGTCCACGCTGCGCTTCTTTCCACTCATCTTTGACGAAATCCAGGCCGTCCGGGAGACGCAGCGCCTGCGGGGATTCGCGTTGGAAACCATGGGGCCGCTGGAACGGGTCCGTACGTACGGCCGGATCGCCGTACCGGTCATCCTGAGTGCGATGCACAAGGCCCAGCAGATCGAGGTCGTGCTGCAATCCCGCGCCTTTTCGGGACGGTCCGATCGCACCTACTTACACTCGCCCGAATTGGGCGCCGCCGGATGGATCACCATTGTGCTCAGCGCGGCCGCCGTAGTCGCGGCCGTGATCGTGGAACTGACGACCGGTCTCGGTCGTTTCGTCACCCTTTAGGTCAGGCAAGGGTCGGACCCCCGCTGCCCACAGGTGAACCTGCCCCTGGTCCCGTTCTCTCTTCCCCTCATACGAGGTCGCACGTCGGAGCGCGCGACCTCCTGCTTCCGCTTCCTTCAGGGCCGGTAGGGCAGCTTCAGCACCGCGCCCTTCGGCCAGGGCATGATCGCTTCGTCGGGCTCGTAAAAGGGCATCAGGCCGACGCGCTGGAGGTTGCCGACGTTGTCATCAAAATACTCGGTCCACAGCACCATTTTTCCTTCCTTGATCCGTCCAATGCCGAGGGTCGCTTCCCATTGCTGGAACCCATCCTCCACGTGGGTGGCGCGATAAAACCACTCCACCGCGAACCAGGAGCCGTCATAGACATACTTCCGGTTGAAGATGCGCCAGTCCACGGTCAGGGGATTGTTCCGGCGCACCTTCGCAAGGTAGAGTTCATGGAAGCGGTTTGATCGACCGCCGGGGAAGAAGCCTTCCCAATCGGGATGATAGTAGTCCCACCAGGTTTCCCCGTAGAGAGGGATCCACTCGGAGGCGAGGTTGGTCATCACCTTCATGGGTTTCGGTTCCGTGGTCTGCGCGAAGGCGGTGCCACCCAGCGCAAGTGCAACCGGGAGGACAAGAAGTCGGTGGAGGAAGGTCATGGGCAAAATCAGTTGATGGTTTCCTTGCGCAGCCAGACCGAGGCGGGCCACGGGGTGACCACGCCTTCGTCGAGGGGGAGTTCACCCTGCTTCTGGGCTTCGGGAATGCGGGTGTCCCAATACTCCCGGAAGCCGATGATCTTGCCGTCCGCCAGCTCACACATCACTCCCGTTCCCACGGCAAATCGACGACCGCTGGCGCGGTCCGTCGCGGCAAACTGGTAGTTGATGCAGTGTTTCTTGCCATCCGAGATGAACACGTCGCCAAAGTAGATCTTGATGTCCTTCTTCGCCCTACGGTACTCGGAAAACAGTGACACCAGGGCGTCTCGCCCCATGCGTCCACCCGGATAACCGAAGACCAGGTCGGGATGCAGCAGGCTCGCAAACGTGGCGGCGTCGCCGGACTCCCAGCACTTGAGAAAGGTCTGGATGAGGACGCGGGACGCCTCCTTCTCCGCCGCCGAGGGCGCCGCGGGAGCGGCCGGGGCAAACACGAGCAGGAGCAGAGCGAGCATCCACCCGGGGTGGAGCGCACGACACGGTGAAGAGGAGTGTGGTTTCATGAGAAGGGACGGGTTGGATCCAGGCGGAGGGGTCAGGGTGTCGAGAGCGTTTCAATACGCCGGGCCAGCTCGATGTCCGTTGCCGTGACACGATTCCCCGCGTCGAAGCTCACCAACGCCAGGTTGACCTTGTTGTAGACGGTGAAGATCTCCGGGTGATGGTCCATTTCCTCGCACACCGGCACGAGGGATTGAATGAACGCGACCGCCGCCGGAAAGTTCTTACGGACAAATGTCTTTCGCAGTTTGCCCGCCTCGATTTTCCAGCCCGGGAGCTGGGCGACGGCCGCCGCCAGTTCTTCGTCATTCATGAGCGTACGTTTTTCGTTCATTTTCCCATACACCGGCACAATGGCCGCATTGGTGGCGGATCCGCCGGCTGATTCTGCGATGCGGTTGGCTTCTTCCGCGAGGGTGAAATCAAGCCAGCGCTCCATGGCGTCGACCGGTTTGTCGGCGTGGGAACGCTGGTAGGATTCGAGGTTGGCCCGCCACGTGGCGAGCTGCATGGTCCCTACACGGGGGCTTTCGGCGGTGATCAGCGGAGCCAGGGAACGCAACGAGGCTTCCTGGTAGGCGAGATCCAACCCCGGAGCGTAGCGATTCACCACCAGCCGGGCTGCCGCCGGCACATCGGCAAGCGCTGCGCGCCACCCCCGATTCGACACCTCAAGAAAGCGCACCAAGCTCGCGCGTTGACTGCGGAGCAGGGACTCGGAGACAAAATAGACTTGGGAGTACGCCTGGTGGCCAAAATCGCGCAGGGACAGGGCCGAGACCGGATGACCGGCTGTCTGCAAGGCGACGAATTCATCGATCAGGTATCCCTGCTTCGCATCGACCTCGCGCCGGAGCAGCGGACCGTTTCCATACTGCGCTTCCGATATCGTCAGCTGATGGGAGCGGATGCCCGCCCGCTCCAGCACAGTCGCCAGGGCCTCATGGCCGTCGCCGTGGATGGCAACGCGCTTGCCCACCAGATCCGCCGGGGTCTTGATGCCCAGATCGGTGAAACTGATCAGACAGAGGGGCGACGCCTGGAACATCGTCCCGATCGCCACCAACGGCAAACCGGCGGCGCGTCCGGAAATAAAGAGCCCGCTCTCAATCGATCCAATCGTGGCGGGCCCCTCCGCCACGCGTCGGGCCACATTGAGGTCGGACGTGGCCGCCACGATGCGAACCTCCAGCCCCGCCTCCCGGTACCACCCATGATGGTCCGCCCAGAGCAGGCCCGCAAACTGCGCATTCTTCACCCCGAGATCGAGCTGGAAGACGAGCGGCACCGGCGCCGCCGCCTCCGCCCCAAAACCGGCGGTTCCCCCTGCGGCCAGGCCGAGGAACAGAGGAGCCAGGTGACCCAGGCGGCGCAGTCGCCTTCCCGTCGGGCCGGCTATCATCGGGAGACAGCGCAATGGCTGGAATGACTGTAAGGGATGGAAAAGGTCGGGTAGACCTTCAGTTCCGTCTCCACCGACACCACCATCTTGTAGCGCGCCAGCACGTCGCGGCAGATGGCTTTGTTGAACACCTCCCAGTAGTCGGTCTCGTTGGGATAGGCCTTCATGAAGGCGGCAATGTCGCGATACACCGATTCGAAGTCTGGATACTCCTTCGCCCCGATGCCCTCCACATAGGCAAGCTTGACCCGCAGGTCGATGACCTGGGGCCCCTGGTGGTCCACCGGAAACTTGGCCAGCTCGAAGCTCAGCGCCTCGGACGACCGTTCGGGCGCCTTCGCCGCGATCCAGAACGGGAGCAGAAGGAACCCCGCGAGGACTCCAGCCAGTGCGGCGGGGCGAAGCCGGCGGAAACCATGACGGGACGAGGAGGAACGGGCAGGAAGGCAGGTGGGCATAAGAAATGACGTCGGGATGACGCCCTGCACCGTAGCACCTCGGGTGCCCCGCGGCGGAAGCGACGAAACTCCGGCGGGCGAATGCCAGAAAATCTTCAAAACCACCGCCACCCGGCTCGTGATTGCGCTTTCCGTCGCGGGAATGTCCCGGCTTCGTCGCTGCCATGACGCGACTCCTCCGCCTCCTCCTCCCGCTGATGCTGGCCTCCGTGCTGCGCGCCGAGTCGGTGACCGTTTACCCGGATTGGTTTCCCGGGGCCCAGTTCAGCGGACTGTACGCAGCGATCGACCAGGGCTTCTACCGCGAGCAGGGGATCGAGGTGCAGCTGGTGCCGTTCGCCTTCGGCCAGAAGACGGCGGCGCGGATTGAAGCGACACCGGAGCAGTGCGCCGTCGCCGCGATCGAGGGTTACATCTTCCTGCAGGCCCGCGCCCGGGGCACGCCCTGGAAGGTCCTCGCCGCGATGTTTCAGGAGAGCCCCGCGGGGTACCTGTCGCTCGCCGCCACCGGCATCCGCGGGGCGGCGGACTTCCGCGGCCGGCGGATTGGCGTGCACCACCATGCCGACCCGCTCTACCGCTGGTTCCTCGCCCGCGCCGGCGTGAAGGAATCGGAGGCCACACTCGTCTTCACCGGCGACGACATCGATGCCCTCGTCCGCGGCGACCTGCACGCCTTGCAGGGGTATTCGATCGAAGAGTACATCCGCCTCCAGTCCCGGGTCGGGGCCGCGGCGCGGTTCGTATCATTTCGCACCCTGGGTTTTGACTCCTACTCCGAACTGCTGGTGACCTCGCCCGCCCAGGTGCAGCGACACGGCGCCACCCTCGAACGATTCCTCGAGGCCACCCGGCGCGGCTGGCGGCACGCGCTGGCCCACCCGGACAGCACCGTTCAATCGGTGGCCCGTCGAATGGACACGCCGCCCGACCCCGCGCATTTGCGCGCCTCGCTTTCCGCCCTCGCCCCCCTGGTCTCACCCGCCGGAGCGGCCCCCCTTGCGCCGCTCAGCCGGGCCAAGTGGAACCGCATGCAGGAGGCCGCGATCGCGATGGGCTTTCTCGAAAAGCCCGAGCCACCCGAGGATTTTGTCCACGGCTCGCTGGCGCCTTGAGTCCGCGACGGTAGGACACTCAGGTGCCAGGCTCGGCGGTGATGAAGGCGATCAGAGCGTCAAGCTGCGCGTCCGAATAGTGGGGATGGGCCTCCATCTTGGCTCCGGAAACCACCCCTTGCGGGTCGCGCACATAACGCCGGAAATAGGCCTGGTTGTAGCCCGCATGGGCGGCCAGGACTTCGAAGGGACGATCGCTCTTGGTTCCGCCAAAGATGCCGCCCGGTCCCTGGTGACAGCTCGCACAGGAGTTGATCCAGATCTGGCGCCCCTGCGCCGCCCGCGGCGACAGCTTTGACCAGCGCCCCTGATGAATCGCGGCATAACGCTCCTCGTAATTGGCCAATTCGATCTTGGAAACGCCCCACGGCCGCTTGTGACCCACATCGAGGATGCCGGCGACCGACGCCGCCACCTTGGTCGAAACAAAAATGACGTACGGACCGGGATTGTAGTTGATTCCTGGAGGCGGCCAGGACTCCGGCCCGGTGCCATTGATCTCCAGAATGACAAAGGGCCGGTACTCCGCGACAAATGCCTCGGTATAGACCGAAGCGTAGCCATCGGTGCAGGTCGCGAGCACCGTGTCCGCCCCCCGGCCCCGCGGCAGCGCCTTCCAGACGTCGCTCAAGTACACGACCGTCATGGTCTGCTCCCCCGCGACAAACTCTCCCTCCAGCACCAGCTTGTGGGTCGGCAGCGCCCGCAAGTCCGACCAGCGCACATAACGTGTGGAGCCGGGCGGAGCTCCCTCGATCCGGCCCGTGACCGCCAGGTCATGGGGGGAACTGCGCTCGGTCAGCAGGGGGAGACCGGCTTGGACCGATGGCCCCGCCAAGCCCAGAAGGACCGCGAGACCGAACCAGATTCGATGCAGGAGAGCACCGCCACGAGAGCGGATGATGTTACGAGCTATCATAGACGAGTTGCAACAAACGAACGGCGACGCGGGGTGCAACACGACACCGGAGCAACCCGCGCAAGGTCCCCGGCGAGCTGAACGATGATTTCGCACAGCACGGATTTGCTAGCAAGTCGGATGCCTGTTAGCTGTAAACACCAATGAAACCGACGTTCCCCACCGTTCTAGGACTCCTGACCGTGGTTGCGGCACTCATGGCCGGCTGCGGAAAGAAAGCGGAAGCTCCCGCTTCACCCACCCCGGGCGTCTCCCCGGCGGGTGGCTTCAAGGTCACCGTGCAATTGGACTGGGTGCCGGAACCTGAACATGGCGGCTTCTTTCAGGCGGCCGCGAAAGGCTACTTCGCCGAATCGGGTCTGGACGTCGTGCTGCTCCCCGGCGGTCCGAATGCGTTTGGTATGCAAAAAGTCGCCACGGGGCAGGCCGACATCAGCCAGGCCGACAGCACCAATGTGCTGCTCGCCATCGCGGAGGGACTGCCGGTCATTCACATCGGCGCTGTCTTTCAAAACGATCCGTCGGTGCTGATGCTGCACGCCGACAATCCGGTCAATCGTTTCGAAGACCTCCAGGGCAAGACCATCATGGCGCGTCCGGAGTGGGCGTTCCTCCCTTACCTGCGAAAGAAGTACGGCATCGACTTCAACATCATTCCCCAAAACTTCTCGGTCGCCAACTTCATCGGAAACAAGAACTTCATCCAGCAGGGTTTCTACATCGCTGAACCCTTCCATATCCAGCAGGGCGGCGCACAGGCGCCCAAGTTCCTCTACGCCTGGGATGCCGGTTTTGACGCCTACACGGTCCTGGCGGCCAACAAGCCCTGGGTCGCGAAGCACCCCGACCGGGTGCGCGCTTTCCTCGCCGCTTACATCCGCGGCTGGCGCGACTACCTCGAAGGCGATCCGGAACCGGCCCACGCCCTGATGAAGAAGCTCAATCCCAACAACACCGACGCCTTCCTTGCCTACAGTCGCAAGATGATCGCCGATGAACGTCTGGTCACCGGTCGGGTCGGCGGTGGCGCCGCACAGATCGGTCGGGTGAGCAAGGAGCGTTTCCAGACCCAGATTTCTCAATTGGAAGAGCTCGGCATCCTGAAAAAGGGGAGTCTGACGGTGGATCAGGTCGTGACCACCGCCTACCTGCCGCCTCTCTAGTCCCGCGCTCCGCACCCCGGAGCGACCGGGCGCCGCGGAGCAGGGTCGATGCTCCCGACGTGCCAGACCTTGTGAGAAAATCCGCTCGCTTCTTCCGCTGAGCGGCCCGCGATCTGCTTTGCCTCCAACGTTCATGCACCTGTTTCGCCGCGCCCGCATCCCCGTCGCCTGCCTGCCCTCCTCCTTGCAGGCGCTTCCCGCCGGGCAGGAGGTGCGTCTGGAACCCTGGGCAGAGTGCGACGTAGCGATCGAGGGGCCTCGCATCGTCTCCGTGACGCTCTCCGGCACAGACGCGCCTGCGCCCGCGACTGCGGCCGGAGTGACCGATCTGCACGGCGTGATCGTTCTTCCCGGTTTGCTCGATGTGCACACGCACCTCGACAAGGCTCACACCTGGCACCGGGCGCCCAACCCCACGGGCGAATTCTGGGACGCCATCAAGGCTCTCGGCGACGACTCGCGCCGCTGGACCGAAGCCGACATCTATCGGCGGGCCAACTTCGCGCTCCGCAGCGCCCATGCCCATGGGACCAACGCGCTGCGCAGCCACGTCGACACCGGAGCCGGCGCGGTGGGAGAGCCCGGACACGCAGCGTTGCAACAGCTCCGGCACGAGTGGCAGGGGCGCATCCATCTTCAAACCGTCAGTCTCTGCAATCTCAGCGCCTTCGCCCAGGGCGATGCCCATCGGATTGTGGAATTGACCGCTCGCTACGGCGCGACCGCGCTCGGCGGTTTTCCCCAGCCCAATCCCGATCTGCCACGTCAATACGATGCGCTGATGGCGGCCGCCCGTGAGCTCGGGATCGGCCTCGATCTCCACGTCGACGAAAGCGGTCTCGCGCACGCCGAATGCCTGCGCGCCGCCGCGGAGGCCGTGCTGCGCAACCAATTCCCCTACCCGGTCGCGTGCGGTCACAACTGCTCGCTCGCCATCCAGGATCCGTCACGCGCCGCCAGCACCCTCGAACTCGTGCGCGAGGCCGGCCTGCACATCATTTCCCTGCCACTCTGCAATCTCTACCTGCAGGGGCGCGCACGGGCGCCGGCCGACGTCATCACCCAGGTGCCCGGTCCTCCGCTGACCCCGCGCTGGCGGGGCATCACGCTGCTCCATGAATTCATGGAAGCCGGCGTCACCGTGGCCTGCGGCAGCGACAATGTTCGCGACGCCTTCTACGCCTGGGGGGATCTGGATGCGATGGAGGTGTATCAGGAGTCCATCCGTATCGCTCATCTCGACACACGTCTCGCTGCTTCGCCCGCCGTGGTCACCACCGGACCGGCGCGCATCATGGGTCTGCACACCCAGGGTTACGGCACCGTCGCGCCCGGGGCGCCGGCCGACCTCGTGGTCTTCCCGGCCCGGACGTTCAACGAACTGCTCGCCCGACCCGCCTCGGATCGCCGGCTGATTCACGGCGAATCGTTCCGTCCGCGGACGGTGCCGGACTACGCGGAGCTGGGCGACTTGGTTTGATTTTTCCCTCATCACCCTCCGCCTCGGCTGACCCTCGCCTCTTCATGCGTCTCTGCAAAATCGCCCTGCTCGCCTCCGCGGGATTTTTTCTCCTGCTCGTCGTCTTCAACAACGTCTTCGACTACCCATCGAACTACGGCTTCGTCCAGCACGTGCTGAGCATGGACACGCTGTTTTCCGGCGAAGCCCAGTCGTGGCGCGCATTTCGTGATCCCACGCCGGCGGATGGCAGCTGGTGGTTTCACCACGCGTTCTACTGGTCCATCATCGCCTGGGAGGCGCTCGCCTGCGTCATGATTCTGGCCGGCGCGTGGAAGCTCTGGCGCGTCCGGCTCGCCCCGGCCGCGGTCTTCAACGCGGCCAAGGGTCTTGGTGCCGCGGGGCTCACCGTTTCGATGCTGCAGTGGTTCGTCGCCTTCATCAGCGTGGGCGGGGAATGGTTTCTCATGTGGCAATCCAAGTCTTGGAATGGTCAGGACGCGGCCTTCCGCATGTTCGCCTGTCTTGGCCTCATGTTGATTTTCCTGAACCAAAAGGACGAGGAGTCCTGACGCACACGGCCGCCTTCGCCCTCGACGGATTCCACGGTCGCCTTCACGCTGCCTTTACTCCTCATGCCGACGATTGCCGACTGCGTGGTCCTGCACGGTCCTGAACTCACCCCCTTCCGCTGCCGTCGATTCACCTGGGAGAGGGACACCCTCAAGGCGATCGAGCTGGAGGATCCGGTGCAGTCGTTTTCGAGCGGGAATCAGGGCACGCGGGTCATCATTCCGGGACTCTACAATAGTCACACGCACATGGGGGACAGCGTGCTGCCCGATGGAGCGACCGGGCTGACGCTGGAACAGGGGTTTTTCCGGCCGCACGGCTACAAGTATCGCGAACTGGCGAAGCTGACCGAGGAGGAGCATCTCCCGCATGTCACCGCTCACCTGCGTTACATGGCCCGCACCGGCACAGTCTGTCACCTCGACTTCCGCGAGCAGGGCGCCCCGGGGGCCCGGCTGTTGCGGCGGGCGAGTGAACAAAGCGGCGTGCAGTCCGTGATTCTCGGTCAGTTCAACAGCGTGCCGTTTTCCGCGGACCAGCTGCAGGCCAACCAGGCGGCATTCTCCGAGGAGGCCCGCGCCGAACTGTCCGCCCTGCTCGACGCGGCCGACGGCTTCAGCGAGAGCACGATGAACGATCTCACCGACGCAGCCTGGCGGGAATTGCGCGAACTCACACGCACCCGGGGCAAGCTGCGCGCCATCCATTGCCTCGAGAACGCCGGGTACCGGGATGTTTCGCTGCAGATCACGGGCCGGGGCGATCTCATCCGCGCGATCGAGTTGTACGACCCCCACCTCATCGTTCACCTCACGGTCGCCAACGCCGAGGAGATCGCGCTGCTGGTTCGCGCCGGCAAGACCGGGGTGCTCAATCCGAGGGCCAACGCGAACCTGGGCCTGCCGCTGCCTCCGGTGGCCGCCTTGCTGTCGGCCGGAGCCAATCTGCTGCTCGGCACCGACAACGGATTGCTGAATTCACCGTCGATGCTGGCGGAACTTGATTTCACCTACAAGCTGGCCAAGTCCCAATTCGGCGACGCCCTGCGCCCCGATCCGACCGCGATCCTCAAAATGGCGACGACCAACATCCGCGCGGTGTTGGGGGGCGACCACTACGGCTACCTCGCCGAAGGACTGCCCGCGTCGTTCGCCGTCCTGGATTTTCGCCAAAGCCACCTGCGGGCCAGTCGACACGTCACCGCCAGCGTGCTGACTCGCGTCACCCCCGAAGACGTGCTCGCAACCTACCGGCTGGGCGCTGCCATCTGGCAGGCGCCCGGGTTCACCGTCTAGCGACGGAAGCCGGCGAGCGCTGCTCCTTCGATCCGGCAGATCCGCCACTCGGGCAGAAGGGCGGCCCCCATGCGCTGGTAGAAGCGGATGGCATTTTCATTCCAGTCGAGCACGGTCCATTCGAAACGGCCGTAGTCGCGCTCAACGGCGATCGCTCCCAAGTGGCGCAGGAGGGCCTTGCCGAGGCCCGCCCCACGATGCCGGGGCTGCACGTAGAGATCTTCCAGGTACAATCCCGGTTTCGCCAGGAACGTGGAGAAATTGGTAAAGAAGATCGCGTAGGCCACCACGGTGCCGTCCACTTCGGCCACCACCGCCTCCGCCGCCGGGCGGGCGCCAAACAGATGGCGCCGCAGTCGCTCCGGGGTGAGCTCGAGCTGGTGGGTGAGTTTCTCAAACTCGGCCAGTTCCGTGACCAACCCGACGATGGCCTCTGCATCGCGCGCTTCCGCCGGACGGATTTGGTAGGGAAAGGGGGTGGGGCTGGCAGTGGAGTCCATGCCCCCAGCCCACCCTAGATTCCCATCTGGGGAAAGTCCGAATCTGACCTTCCGGGCCAGCCATGGGGATCCAGGGACGCCCACAAGCCGCCACCGGCGCGAAAATCCCGCGGCCGGCCATCGACTTCATCCGGTCGATTGCACACGGTGGCCTCCCTCACGCGGCATGGCCTTCGAACTCAAGAAACTCATCGGTTTCCTGCTTCTTCCGTTCACGGTGTCTCTCATTCTGATGGGTGTGGGAATACTGATCGTCGGACGGGAACGCTTTCGCACGTGGGGAAAACGGCTGCTGGTGGGTGGATTGGTCTGGCTGGTGATCACCAGCAATCGCGGCGTGGGCACCGCCCTGGTCTCGGTCTTGGAGCGTCAGTATCCCGCCCAGGGCGACACGTTGGCGGGGGCCGTCACGACCTGCAAGGTGGTGGTCATCCTCGGCGCCGGTCATGCCGATACCGCTTCGCTCGCGGCCACCCATCGTCTCAGCCCCTCCGCCCTCGCCCGGCTGGTGGAAGGGGTGCGGATCGCACACGCGCTGCCGGCGGCCGAGCTCTGGGTCAGCGGACCGGGCGCCAATCCCTCGCTTCCGACCCACGCCAGTGTGCTCCGCGCCTCCGCGGTGGCTCTGGGTCTGTCTCCGGACCGGGTGGTCGAATTGACCACGGGGCGTGACACGGAGGGCGAAGCGAGCGCGGTGCGGGCGCGCTGGCCCCATCCTGAACCGGTCGCCCTGGTCACCTCCGCGTGGCACATGCCGCGCGCCGTTGCCCTGTTTCGGAAAGCGGGCCTGGCCGTGGTGCCGTGCCCCGCCGACTACGCCTCGCGTTGGAACGACGACCTGAGGCTTGGAGACTACCTCGCGTGGGATGTGAGCGGCCTCGAACGGAGCACCAAGGCCATCTACGAGTTCCTCGGCCTGACCTGGTCCAAACTGACCGGCCGCCTCTGAAGGGACCGCTGCCGGGCCCGTTGGTACTTATGCCCCGCCCTGAGTGCCCGGCACCGAAGCGAAGCCGGTTTTCTTCACCTCGTCTGAATGCCGCACATCCTTGCCCTTCGCGAGGTAGATCATCTCCTCGGCGATGTTCGTCGCATGGTCCGCGATCCGTTCGATGGACTTGGAAATGAACATGAGTTCGAGCGCCCGGCTGATGGTGCCGGGCTTTTCGATCATGTAACTCGTCAGCTCTCGGTAGAGTTGCTTGTTGATCTGGTCGACCTCGGCGTCGCGACGACAGACGGACAGCGCCTTGTCGGCATCCCCATCGAGAAAGCAGTCCAGGGCATCGCGCAACATCTCCAGGGCGATCCCTGCCATGCGCGGAATGTCGACGTAGGGTTTGAGCGGCGGCTCCGCTGCCAGGCGGACGCTGCGTTTGGCAATGCTCGTCGCTTCATCCCCCACCCGCTCCAGGTCGTGCGAGGCTTTCATGCCGACGATAACCAGGCGCAGCTCGGTCGCCACGGGCGCACGCAGGTTCATGTAGCGGATGGCCTCGTCGTCGATCTGGATCTCCAGCAGGTCGAGCTCATCGTCGGCCGCGATCACCCGGTCGGCCAGGCCCACGTCGGCATCGACCAGCGCCTTGATGGAGTCTCGCACCTGCCGGATGGAGGTTTCGCCCATCAGGATCAGCTGCGAGCGAAAGGTTTCCAGTTCGGTGTCAAAAAAACGCTTCATGGTAGGGGGGGTCAGCGGCTCAACCGAAACGTCCCGAGACGTAGGCCTCGGTCTGTGGGTTTTCCGGATTCATAAAGATCGTCCGGGTCGCTGCAAACTCAACGAGCTTCCCGAGATAGAAAAACGCCGTCTTGTCCGAGCAACGCGCCGCCTGCTGCATGTTGTGGGTCACGATGACGATGGTGTACTTCAGCTTCAACTCGTGAATCAACTCCTCGACCTTCGCGGTCGCAATCGGATCCAGCGCCGAACAGGGCTCGTCCATCAGGATGATCTCCGGCTCGACCGCGATGGTGCGCGCAATGCAAAGCCGTTGTTGTTGACCTCCCGACAAACCGAGCCCGGAGGCATGCAGGCGGTCCTTGACCTCGTCCCAGAGCGCCGCGCCGCGCAGCGACTTCTCCACCACCTCGTCGAGCCGGCCCTTGTCCTTGACCCCTTGGAGTCGCAGGCCGTAGGTGATGTTTTCGTAAATGGATTTCGGGAAGGGATTGGACTTCTGAAACACCATGCCCACCCGCTTGCGCAGCTCTATGACGTCCACGTCCCGCTGGTAAATATCCACGCCGCGAATCTTGATCGACCCCGCGCCGATGCGGGTCCCGTCGATCAGATCGTTCATGCGGTTGAGGCAGCGGAGCAACGTCGATTTGCCGCAACCCGACGGACCGATGAAGGCGGTCACCTGCCGGTCGGGCACTTTCAGCGAGATGCCGTGCAACGCCTGGGTCGCTCCGTAGTGGAAGTCCAGATTCTCAATGTCGATCAGGGTCGGCGCGACCGCGGCGGTCGACTTGCCATCCGGCGAGGCCGGGTGGTGACTGACGGAACGGAGGGACTTCGTCGGGGAATCCATGGAGGCAGAAAAGGTCGGAGCAGACATGGCAAACGAGGCTACCACTTGTAGCGGCCGCGCAGTTTGGTGCGCAGCACGATGGACGAGGCGGCGATGAGAGCGACAATGAAAAGGAAGACGAAGGCCGTGCCGTATTGCACCCGCTCCGTGTACTCATTCTGCGGGATCTTGGAGCTCACCACGTAAATGTGATAGGGCAGCGCCATGACGCCCTGAAAGAAGAAGTCGCCGGCACTCTGCAGGTCCTGCCAAGGCAGTTTGTCCCGCACCACGTATGCGGCGGTGAACATGATGGGCGCGGTCTCCCCGGCCACGCGGGCGACACCCAGGATCGACGACGTGAGAATGCCCGGCAGCGCATACGGCAGCACGGCCTTGCGGATGGTCTGCCATTTGGTCGCCCCGAGCGCCAGCGAACCTTCACGAAACCCCTTGGGCACGGATTTGAGGGATTCCTCGGACGCGGTGATGACCACGGGAAGCACCATGAAGGCCAGGGTGAACCAGCCGGCGAGTAACGACACATTCCACTCGAGGAAGATCACGAACATCCCCATGCCGAAAAGACCGAACACAATCGAGGGCACCCCGGCCAGATTCAGAATGGCAAGCCGGATGAAGGCGACCACGGGCCCCTGGCGGGCGTATTCACTGAGGTAAATGGCGCTCGCCACCCCGAGCGTGAGTGCAATCGTCATCGACCCGACCACCAGGAGCACGGTGCCGACAATGCAGGGGAAGATACCGCCGGCGGAGTAGACAAAGCTGGTCGCCTTGATTTCGGGCGCCTTGCGCCCTTCTGCTGCGGCCCGCGCGGCCTCCTGTTCACGGAACGCCCGGAACTCCCGGTCCCCCATTTCGCGCTTCTGTCCTTCATAGTCGAAGACGCAGAGCGACTCCGGCGCCTCCGTCAGAAACACCGTGTTGACGAAGGGAAAGGATGTTTTGAAGACCGCCGGCGCCCCCTTGATGACAATGTCGGCAAACACGAACGCGCCGCAGGCGAGCACCAGGTAGGCGGCGGAGCGGAACAGCCAGAAGACGCCGCTTTCAAACGTCCGGGAAAGACTGGGTTTGGCCTGGAACGGGTGAGAAACGGGAGTGCTCATGTTCGATCAGCCCACAGAAATCCGATACCGACGGACGATTTTTTGAGCGAGAAAGTTGATGCCCAGGGAAAGGAAGAAGAGAAAGATACCCACCACAAAAAGGGCGCGATAGTGAATGCCACCCCGCACGACCTCCCCCATTTCCTGGGCGACAATGCCCGTCATGGTGTGCACCGGCTGGACAAAGGCCCCGAGGCCTTCCGTGAAATCCGGGATCGCGATGCGGTTGCCCGCACAGAGCAGCACCACCATGGTCTCACCGATCACGCGTCCCAATCCGAGCAGCACGGCGGAAATGATTCCTGACAGTCCCGCTGGCACCACAATACGGGTGATGGTCTGCAGCCGCGTTGCGCCCAAGGCATAGGATGCCTCCTTGAAGGACCGCGGCACATTCTGGAGCGCATCCTCGGCGAGGGTGAAAATCGTCGGAATGGCGATCAGACCCAGCAGACATCCGGCGGTCAGCGCATTGAGCCGTTCTGCAATTGGGAAACCCGGCAGCCACTGCAGCCACGTGACCTGCGACATCGACCGCAGCGCCTCGCCCAGAACCGCAATGCCAAAAAACCCGAGCACGACCGACGGGAACGCCGAAATGAACTCAATGCACGGCTTGATGAACCGCTGCTCGCGGGCGGAAGCGATCTGGTTGACATACACCGCCGCGCCCACCCCGAGCGGGATGGCCAGGAACAGTGCCACGGCGGACACCATGAGCGAACCAACAAACAGCGGCACGACGCCATACCAGTCCTGCCAGAAACTCGCGGTCAGCCACTGACGTCCGAAGAGATAGGCCGAGAAGGCCTTCCAGAGAGGGACGGGACGCCGATAGTCCCACGCCGCGAGGTTCGCCTCGATCGACGGAAACGTGTCCAGGTAGGCCTGCACCTTCACCTTGAACCGCTCCACCTCAACTTGCAGGGCCGGCGTGGGCGCCGGCGGCATCCGCTGCAGCAACGTCGCAAACTCCGCTTTCAGCGCCCGATTGATTTCCAGGTAAGCCTCCTTGGTTCCCAAGATCGGCGCAAGTTCACGCTCGAAATCGACCGCTTCGACTTTCACCGCCTCGCTCTCCGCCACACGGCCGGCCTCGAGAAGCTGCTGACGCTCTTCCATCTTGTCCTCATTGATGGTGAACTTCGTCTTGATGGCCGTGGCGACCTCCGTGAGGTCCGCCACCATGCCCCGCAGCGGACCAATGGCGTCGTCGAAGCGGCCGGCATAGTCGTCAAAGCCCGCCAGACGCTGATTGGCGTCCGCCAGCGACAGTTTCTGCCGCTCGGTCAGGTCCACCACGGCGCGCATGCGCAATTCGAAAAGCCCCCGGGTGAGCGCCGTGTGCGCCTGCTCCTGCCGGCGCATGAAATCCACGTATTCCAGTCCGGCCTGACGATAGACGGTCAGATTCTGCCGGTTCTGCCCGAAAAACTGGGAGCCTTCCCGGAAAAGGAAGTACGTGATCAGGGCCAGAACCACCACGGCCACGAACGCATTGCCCCCAAAAAACACCTGGATGCACTCGTCCAGCGTCAGCCCGAAAAAGCTGAGCCGGCGCTTGACGATCGCAAACGAGGGCGGCGGGACGGCCGCGGCGGGCGGTTCGGTGGTCATGCTGGAGACGTAATCGAGCGGTGACTACGGAGAGGGGTGCGGGCGCGGTCAAGCCCCCCTCCGTGACGTTCGGGCATCAATTCAGGACTTACTCCAGCGGAACGAAGCCCACCTTGCGGGCGATGGCCTGACCCTCTTTGCTGAGGGTGAAGGCGATGAACTTTCCCGCCTCTCCGGTCGGTTCGCCATTGGTGTAATAGAACGTGGGCCGGGCATACGGATACTTCTTGCTCCGAACCTCCTCCTCCGTCGGTGAATGACCGTCGATCGGCACCACCTTGATGCCCTCGGCGTGGAGGTAGGCGAGACCCACATAACCGATGCCATTCGGATTCTTCGCGACCTCGGCCACGATTTGTTCATTGCCGGCCATCTTCTGGGACGAGCTGGCGTAGTCTTTGCGATTCATCGCCAGTTCCTTCCAATCGGAATAGGTGCCCGACGAGGTGTTGCGGGTGTAAATCGAGATCTTGCCCGGCGTGCCACCGACCGCCGACCAGTCGCTCACGGCACCGGTGAAGATCTGTTCCACCTGACGCTTGGTCAGTTGTGAGACGGGATTGGCGGTATTGACCACCACGGCCATGCCGTCGAAGGCCACGATGTGTGCCTTCATGGTGACGCCCTTGGCTTGAGCCGCCGAAACTTCGGTACTCTTGGCGCGGCGGGACGACATCCCGATCTGCGCGGTGCCGTCGGTGATGGCCGCCAGCCCGGTCGTGGAGCCTTCAGCCGCAATCTCAAACGAGACGCCCGGGTTTTTGGCGCGGTACTCTTCCGCCAGCTGCGGCACGAGTTTGGCGCCGAGCGTGTCGGACCCCTTGATCACGAGCTTTTGCGCGGAAGCGCTGGTGGCAAAACCGAGCGCAACGGCGAGGAGAAGGATGAGTTTGTTCATAGTGACGGAGGTTAAGGGAAAAGGGATGAGACCTAGAATTTCACCACGAGGTCGGCTTGGAGAATCTGACTGTGGTCATTCCGTGCTACCGCCGGCTGGATCAGCGTCTCGCGAATGTCCGTGGTGTGGAAGTAGGTCAGATTGAGATTCGCGAAATCGGTCACGTTGTAGCTGCCCGAAATCTTGAATCCTTCCTGATTGAGGTTCCCGAAGCCAAAATCGGAGTCGTTAAGGTTCGGATCCACCGCGCCCAGCCCAATGTGGCGGTAGTCGACGCGCAGACTATAGTCGCCCTGAATCTTGCCCTGACCGAACGCGTAGCCCACTCCGACCAGCCAGGCGAGGGCGTCCTTATTGGCCGCGGGCAGTCCATAGACCCGACGCACACGTCGTTCGGCTTCAAGATTGTACGAAGAGTCCCAGTACAGCTTCAGCTGGGTCCCGTTCCCGCGGATGTGCGCCCAATTGACTTCGCCTGCGAAGGTCAAGAGTCCCAAACCACGGGTGGATCCATTGAAGGGCGTCTCGTTGTCGAGACCGTCCAGGGTGGACTGGTTGTAGAGCATGAGTCCCGGCGCCACGATCAGGTTGTTCGACTGGTTGCCGATCTCATCCCGTCCAAACCACTTCGTATAGACCGCCTGTTGCGCGAACAACCAGGCGTCGCGGCCATTGGGTCCGGGTACGGTTTCCGCCCGGTCGTCCATCAGGATCTGAGCCGCGCGAACTTCAAAGGTATCCTTGCCGGAGAGCAGGTGGCGGTAAACCTCCGTCACCCCTTGCGGATTGATGTCCGCATCCCAGACGAGGTCGGTGGTGTAGAGGAGATTGCGCTGTTTTCCCGCCACCACGAGCCAATGGAGATTGGGCTGCCAGGAGAGATACGCGCGGGCGAGGTACAGGTTGTAATCGTTGTTCCCGTCTTGGAAGGTCTGATTGCCAGAGTCCGCGGCCGACGCGGTCTCGAGGGCAAATCCCGCACCCCAGCCCTTTTGCAGCATCGCGTCCCCATTGAAGCGAAACCGGAACCGCTCGCGGGTCCGTTCGTTCGTGATCGTACCGTTCTGCGGGGCCTGCGTCTCCACCTGATGGCGGAGGCGAATGTCACCCGAGAGCTTAAACTCGGTCAGGCTGGAACTCAAATTGAGCTTCCCAGCAGAGGTATTGGCGACGAACTCCCGCACCAGCTCTGTACGAAGATCCTCCGCTTCCTGGTCGTTGATGATCCCTTTCCGGACCAGCAGGTCAATGAGGGGGCCGCTGTCCTGGGCCACCAAGGGGACTCCGGTCAGGAGCGCCCAGCCACCGGCCACCACGGCCAGAGAACGGGAAATGCGAGAAACGAGGAACATGGAGGGAGGATCGATCAGAGGGACGTTGACAGGGGCTCGGAGCCCCAACTGCCTCTCCAGTATTCCTCACAATTGTTACGGTCACGTGGCAGTTATGTTACGACCGGGCCACTTCTGGGCCGCTTCGCCCGTCAGAATGTGACAACCGGGTAACAATCCAGCATTAACGCCATCCACTGGCCTCAATTCTGTAAATTTCCGCCGTCCCCATCGCCGGCGTGCTTCCCCGCCACAAAGACGCGAGCTGCGCACCGGACGCGACGTTCTGCACCAAGAAAAAACCGGGGCCCTTGCGGACCCCGGTCTCGGCGTGGCGCAGATGAAGCGCCACACGGGCCAACTCAAAAACCTCAATCGACTTCGTACACCTCGACAATGACGCCACCGGTCGCGCCAGACTTGCCCTTCGCCTGCACCGTGTATCCACCCGGGGGCAGCGTCGCCACAAGCACCGCGTCCTTGCTGCCGGGCACGAGCGCAAAGGCGCCGACCTGCGAGGCGAGGGTCGAAACCAGCGCGCCCGACCAGTCGTCGTTTTCGCCAATCTTGACCGAGCCGCTGAAGAGCTCGAGCACGGGATCGGCCAGGGTGCCGGCGACTCCAAAGCCGGCGAGGCCGGGTCCGATGACGCGGATGAGAACCGATTGGGATTCCGTACCGGTGATCGAGAAGCCGGCGATCAACTCCTGTCCCGCTACGCTGCCAACAAAGCCACGCGTGGCGATGTTGACCAGTTTGCTGGTGGAACCGGGCACAATCGCGCTGGCCGGATCAAAGTAGCCGTCGCGGGCCAGTTTGGTCCAACCCGCCGCCCAATTGGTGGTGCCAAAGGCTCCCTTGTAGGTCACCGCCGTCAGGCCGGAACCGGACACCGCCGTGGCGCCGCTCAGTGCGGCACTTCCGGCCGCGGGCCGCGGATCGAGTCCGGCGTTGGCCGTGTAGGAGACGCCGCGCAAGGAGGCGTTCGCAATCGTGTTGTTCAGCGCCGCATTGCTCCAATAGGCACTGGCATCAATCGCTCCCGTCGGCCGGGCGTTGAGGCCCGCCGCCGTGTTGTTCGCGGCCACGTGGCTGAACCACAGGTTGTTCGAAATCACCGGAGCGGGGTTCGGGCCGTCGTCCACATCATCCTCGATGTCGAGTCCCTTCGCAAAGTTCACAAAAACACTGTTGACCAGGGTCGCTTCCACCGCGTCGCGGATGTTGACCGCAGTGTTGTTCACCGTGCCACGACCGGAGGTGCCGATGCCAATCGCCGTCAGATTCGAGACCGTCGACTTGCCCTTGGGGCTCGCCGTCAGGGGCGTGGTGGCACCGTCCCACTCAAGCACCTTGTCCCCAGAATCCGTCGTAATGTCGGTCTGGATGGAGAAGAGGAACTGCAGGTTGCCACGGAAGCCCTGGTCCATGTCGAACGCGTCGTCATTGCCGAAGGCAGCCACGAGATAACGGGCGTTGACGGAGCCGCCAAACCACTCGAAACCATCGTCCTTGTTCGCGAAGACTTCGATGTACTCCATGGTCGTGCCGGAACCCACGCCGCCGAGCGTGACGCCGTTGATCTCGTTCGCCGTACCAATGACCGCGCCGCCATGGCGGACGGAAAGGTAGCGAAGCACACCGGAATTGTCGGCGTCGTCCGTACCACCGAACGTGATCAGGGGAACGTCAGCGGCAGGAACGGAAAAGCCTTCGACTTGGTCTTCCACCGGCGCCGCCACCACCGCACCGTTGGCGCGGGAGTTGATCGACGCACGCCCGAGGATCACCAACCCACCCCACAGCCCTGTGTCAGACACACCGAGGTTCCCGTTGAGGTTGTCGAGTTCCGACGTGAAGATGATGGGCTTGGCCGCGGTGCCGGCGGCATTGATCTTCGAGCCGCGGGTGATGACGAGGGCAGCGGCGCCACCCCCCGTGCTCACCTTGGCCTTGATCACCGTACCCGGCTCGATGGTCAGGGTGGAGTTGCCGGTGACAAACACATAACCGTCGAGCAGGTAGGTGTTGTCGGCCGTCCAGGTTTCACTGGCGGAAAGCTTGCCGGTCTTGGTGACCGTCGCGGCGAAAATCGGGCCCGCCGAGGCGAGGGCCAGGGCCAGGAGCAGAGGTTTCATAGTCATGATGATGCAGTTGCTATATCTGGGTTTACGGACAAACGGGAAAATCACTCGAACAGGTAGGAGGCCGACAGGCTGAAGCTGCGTCCGTCACTGTACCTCGAATACACAAGGGAACGGTCGTTGAGACCGATGGTCTTCTCCCGGTCGGGATCGAGCAGGTTCTTCGCGCTGAGCTTCAGGCGCCAGCGGGGAGACAGGCGCTGCGAGACCACCAGGTTCAGGGACGGAGCCGGCTGTTCGTAGACGTCGGGCAGTGGGCCGTAGTTGACCAGGTCCAACCGCTCGCCCACGACGTTGAACGAAAGGGTGGCGGTGGTCCCGCTGACACGCCGGTCGTAGGTCAGATCGGCGTTCAGCACGTAGGGCGACTGGCCCAGCAATTCCCGCCGGTCCGAGGCACTCGGGTCGAACGACCGCAAAACCTGCATCTCCGCGCTCGGGATGGTGACCTCAGAGTGGATGAGACTGAGGTTGGCTCCGAGGGAAAAAGCGTCGAACCGCCCGCCGAGGAAGCGCAAATCGCGGCGAAATTCAAACTCCAGGCCATAGACCGTGCCACGGTCGACGTTCTGGGGCTGGATCGACCCCACCGCCGGCTGGTAGAGCACTTCGATCGGCTGGTCCATGCGTTTGTAGAACGCACTGATCGCGACCGTCTCGCCTTTGCGTGGGAACCACTCCCAACGCACATCGAAGTTGTCGATGACGGTGAGTTTCAGCGCCGCATTGCCCAGATAAACATCGCCCGTGAATACGTCCTCATAACGAATGTCGGACAGTTCCTTGTACGTGGGCCGGGCGATGGTGCGTCCATAGGCCGCCCTCCAGTTCACTTTGTTGGACTGCGCAAACATCAGGCTGAGGGCCGGCAACGCATCGGTTTGCGAGATGGAGCCGCGGAAGGGTGACAAGCCGGGCACCTCCACGGGAGTAGCCTCGATCTCCGTCTTTTCGAGGCGCACGCCCACCACGGTGCGAATCCGTTCCGTGGTCTGATGATCGACCATGGCATAGGCGGCCGAAATAGTCTGCTCGCCCCGGTAGTTGTTCGGCTCCTGCAAACGCGTGATGGTATTGCCCAGAGCGACGCTCGTGGCCGTACGGCTGATGATTCCCACCGGATTGGGAAACGACTCCAGCTGGGTCCGGCTCCGCGGATTCACCGCGTATTGGAAGCGCCGCTCTTCATACGTGCGCTCGTTCTCCGCATAGACGGCTCCGGCCTTGAAGCGATGCTCGCGCCCGCCCGCGGCGAATGGCAGCGTGACGTCCAACCCGACCTCGGACGCGTCTTCCTCGAGTTCGCGGAAGAAGCGGTTGGGCTGCACTCCCGTCGCATTGACAAAGGAACCGTCGGGCTCGTAGACGGCGGCGAGCGTGCGGTAGTCGGGTTGATCCTGGGTGCTGGACGACAGGGAGGCCCGCCAGTCCACCTGCAGCTCGCCAAGGCGGGGAAAGAGACTCTTGCCGGCCAACTGAAACGACTCCACGGAGCGTTCCGTGTAGAGCAGATCATAGACCTCAAAGACGCTGCCCGTGTAGTTGTTCGCCTCTTCGCCCACGCCGCGCCGTACGGTGTCGTCGGTGCTCTCATTGACAAAGAGATCGAGACTGACCTCGTGATCGATGGAGGGCCGGAGGGCCAGTTTGGTGAACAGGCCGAGCGACTCGGAAAACGTGCTCGACGTGACACCCAGGAGCGGCGTGCCCGCGACCAATGCTTGTCGTCCAAAACTGAGCAGGCTGGCGTCACTCGTCAGAAGAATGCGAGGCTGGGGAGCCGAAGCCGTGCCGATGAAGCGATTGGCTTCGCCCGACTCCGAGTGGGAGTAGGACCGGTCAAAGGTCACACTCGCCGTGTAACCAAACAGTCCCTCCTCGCCGAAGGCATGGCGGTTGCCGACCGCGGCGGAGAAGCCCACGTCCGGTTTTGCCTTCTCGGTGTGGGGATAGATGACCTCACCGGGGAACGCCCGCGTCGCCCGATCCAGCTCTTCGGCCGGCGCAAAGTTCCCCTGGCGGGCGGAGATTTCGGCCAAGGTGCGCGACGGCAGGGAGGACGAGAGGCTCGGCGCTGTCGCGCCGGCGTTCTTGGTGCGCAACAGCGGCTCTCCGGTGACCGCGGAGTTGTATTCCACCGAGGCCGAGAACGAAGCAAAGAACTGCTCGGGAAAGGACTTGGTCTTGAGATTTACGCTTCCGCCGGAGAACGCTCCGGGCTGATCCGGCGTGAACGACTTCGTGGTGGTGATGCTCTCCACCAGATCGCTGGGGAATTGGTCCATCTGCACCGCCCGTTTGTCAGGGTCCGCACTGGGCACCGAAACGCCGTTCATGAGGGTGTTCGAGTAACGGTCACCCAGCCCGCGGATGAGCACATACTTTCCGTCGACCAGGCTTGCTCCGGTGACCTTGCTCAGCGCCTCGGCCGCGTTCCCGACCGCCAGCCGGCCGAATTGCTCGCTGCCAATCGCATCACTGAGCGCGACCGCCTTCTGCCGGGCCGCCAGCAGCCCAATATCCGAGCTCTCGACAATGTCGGCGGCCACCTTGAACGACTCCATGACCACCACCTTCTCGCTCAGCACGCTCAGCGGGATGTCCACCCGCGTGAGCTCATCCGCCTTCACACTCACTCCAGCAATCGTGGAGCTTTGGTAGCCGTCGCGCGAAGCCACGACATCACGGGAACCAGGCAATACGTCGCGGAGCAGGAAACTGCCGTCCAGGCCTGTGGTAGTGGAATTCTCGCTCCCCACCACCGTCACGGTGACATTGGGCACGCTCAAGCCGCTGGCCGGATTGACCACCTTTCCGGAAATCGCGCCGGACGAGGTTTGCGCCCCTGCTCGGACGGCAACGGCGGCCAGCATCAGGGCCATACTGAGAAGGGATCGAGCGCAGCACCTGCGCGTAAGACGGAACATGCCCCCGAGATGCCAGCCGGTCGAAGCGACAGACAAACCGAATGTGTCGGAGTCGCGAACTCGTTACCTCGCCGACAAGGCGCCGTAACCTAGGTTACGGACGCGTGTCGAATCCGGAGCCTTCCGGGCCGAATCCACCCGCCCGACGCGGTCGTCCGCGCCCTCGCCTCGGGCGCCACACGCCCCTCAGAGCACCTGCTCGGTCGTCTCCGCGGCGGCGCTGGTCAGCTGGGTCAGCTCGCGCAGCGAGGTGAAGTGCTGGCTGAGGTCGAAATCGCCTCCCAGCCCGCCAACCAGCTTGTCGAACAAGTCGCGCTTCGAGGCCTTGAGGGACTCGATGCGCTCCTCGATCGTGCCGGCGGTGACCATGCGATAAACAAAAACCGTACTCTTCTGGCCGATACGATGGACCCGGTCCACCGCCTGCGCCTCAACCGCCGGATTCCACCAGGGGTCGAGGAGGAAGACGTAGTCCGCGGCATGCAGGGTGATCCCGGTGCCGGCGGCTTTCAGTGACACCAGCATCGCGGCCGCGCCCTGGGCGTTCTGGAACGCCTGCACCGGCTTGAGCCGGTCGAGGGTCATACCGGTCAGTTCGTAGCGAGGCAGGTCGGGAAAACTCTGCGTCAATGCCGCCCGCACCCGGTCCAGGAGCATGACAAACTGGGAGAAGATGACGACCTTGTGCCCGCTGCCCACGATCTCGGCGAGTTTCTCGACCAGCAGGTTGAGTTTGCCCGAATCGGAAAGCGGCGCATGCAGCCACGGCAGCATGTCCGGGTCGCAGCAGACCTGCCGCAGGCGGGTGAGCAGCGCGAGGAAACCGAAACTCTTTTCGCGCATCGCCGCGCCCACGTCGTCGCCCAGCCGCTGCAATCCCTCGCTGCAGATCCGCGCGTATTCCGCGCGTTGCACGTCCGTCATCGGGCAGATCAGCTCCATCTCGACCTTGGGCGGCAATTCCGTCGCCACTTCGTTCTTGGTGCGCCGCAGAATGAACGGGGCCAGCTGCGCCCGGAGGCGCTCCAACGTGCCCAGGCGGTCCGTGGCGAGGGCGGACTCAAACGCCGAGCGCGAGCCAAGCAAGCCGGGCAGGAGGAAACGGAAGATGCTCCATAGGTCGAGCTGGCGGTTCTCGAGAGGCGTCCCGGTCAACACCAACCGGTGCCGCGCCCGCACGGCAAAGCAGGTCTGCGTGACCTTGGCGTCCGGGTTCTTGATGAACTGGCCCTCGTCGAGCACCGCATACCCAAACTCCATGCCTTCAAGCAGCGACCGGTGCTTGCGCAGCTGGGTGTAGCTCGCCAGCCAGATCACCGGGTCCTTGCGCTGGGAAAAATCATTGCCTGTCTTCAGCACATCCACGGACAGCGCCGGGAAGAACTTCGCGATCTCCTCCCGCCAGACCGGCACCACACTGGCCGGGCAAACAATCAGGTGGGCCCGGCCGGCGACCTCACGCGCCGACAGGAGCGAGAGCACCTGCAGCGTTTTGCCCAGTCCCATCTCGTCCGCGAGCAGGCCGTGGCAGCCGGCGTCGCACAGATGGCTGAGCCACTCCACGCCCCGGCGTTGGTAGGGACGCAGCCAGGACGGCAGCGCCGGTGGCGCCCCCGCGGGAGAGAGGACGCTTTGCCGCCAGGCTTCGAGCTCGGGGGACAGGTTGAGCTTCAGACGTGTGTCGTTGAAGAGCGAAAAAATCAGATACGGCGACAGCGCGCCATCGGCATGGGTCTCGGCCACGTTGCGCTGCCAGGCATTGACCGACGCGAGTTTCTCGACGGGCAGCGTGACAATGCCGAGGCTCGGCAGGATCATAGGGTTCGAACCGCTCCGGGTGATGATCGCGACTTCCTCGTCTGTCAGCAGGCGTTCCCCGGCGCGGAAAATCCACCGCAAGTCGAGCGAGCCGGCGGCGGCCCCGCGGCCACCCCGGCGTTCGGCCACCGCCTCGATTTCAATCGAGAGCGGTCCCTTGAGCAGGCGGAGCGACGCCTCATCCAGCTCGACGGCGAACAATCGCTTCCAAGCCGGCAGCGTCACCTTCAGAAAGTTCGGGATCTCCACCACCGAGCCCAGCGTGTAAAGTCCCGTCTCCGCCTGATAGGCGAAGTGAGCCTTGCGCGCGTAGGCGGCCAGTCCGATCAGCTTGGCTCGCTCGCTCGAGGTGACATGCCCGTTGCCGTTGACGTGGGCGGCCGGCCCATGCGCAGGGATGCGGGACTTTTCTCCATTCTTCCAAAATGCCTGGAACGTCAGACCCTCCACGCGCGTGACAAATGCCAGCACGAGCTGCCGCGCCGGCCCCCCGTGCACCGATCCGCCGACGCGGGGGGTGGCCGTGGCTCCGCCGGCCGAGGCTCGGCTGGGGGATGCGACCGGCGTGGGGGAGGACGTGGAGCCGTGGCCGTGGCCATTGGTGGAAGGCGAGGCGCCGTGTCCATTGGTGCCGTGGTTCGCCACCGGCGTCGGCCCGGTGCTCCCGCCCGACGACCCGTTGGTGGACGTCGCGGCTCCCGATCCCGGGTGGGTGAGGACCGTTGCGTCCGCCGGGTAGTCCCCAGGCAGAGGCGAGACTTCATCAGCCACCAGCTCCTCAATTTCGTGCAGGCCCGCCACCGCCAGCGCCCGGGCCACGTCCAGATCGGTCGAGGAGGATCGAACTTGCAGACCGGATCCAATCCATTCGATGACGGCGTACTCGTCCCGTTTCTCCACGCGCCGGTGCACAATGGCGTCCTTGTCGGTCAACTCGAGCTCCCGCACCTCACCCTCCCGGTACATCCGAGCCCCCTCGTCCAGCTGCCGCGCCGTAAATGCGGTCTCCCACTCGTCCGAAAGTTTCTCGAACCAAAACTCAACCGAACGAGGAGTGTAGACGCGTTTGGGTCCGTGGGTTTGCATCCAGCTAAAGAAGTCGGTTCTAGAGCGCCTCCCATGCCCGGCAATTCAAATTTTGCCGCATTCACCCGTCCCGGGCGAAACACCCTAGGGCTGCGTCACTTGCCGGTGTACGGTTTTATCGCGCCGCCGGCGTCGCGCGGTCGAGTTCCTCGTGAATCGCGCGCAAGGTGCGGTCGAGCGCCCCTTGGTTTCCGCGGTGCCAGGCCCGAGCCGCAGCCGCCATCGACTGGCGGCGGTTCGCATCACGCCACAACTGCACCACCGCGGAACCCAACTCATCTCCGTTGCCCACGCTCATGGCCGCTCCCGCGGCGGTGAGCTCGGTGGCGATGGGGCGAAAGTTGCTCATCTCGGGTCCCATCAAGATCGGCTTGCCCACCGCAGCGGCCTCAATCGGCGTCTGCCCTTCATGGTGCGGGGGCAGGCTCTTTCCAACAAACACCACCTCGGCGAGCTGGGTCAGCTGGCGCAATTCACCCGTGGTATCCGCGAGGGCAATGTCGACCAGGCCCGGGGCCGGACCCGTCGAGCGTACGTGGAAGGTCAGTCCCGTGGCCTGCAGCAGCGGCACGATCTCGCCTCGACGTTCCGCATGGCGCGGCACGAGCAACAGGCGCGCGGTCATCCCCTCGTTTCGCAACGCCTGATACGCGGACAACAACGCGCTCTCCTCTCCGGGCCAGGTCGACGATCCGAGAAGGACGGGCTCATCCGGGGGAAACCCGAGGGACGTCAACAGCGCCATCCGTCGCTCCGGCTCCAACGGGGGAACCGTGATATCCAGCTTGAGGTTGCCGACCGTGGAAACCCGGGACGCCTCGAAGCCGAGTTCGACGAAGCGCGCCGCATCCTGGGTCGAGGACGCCACCACCCGCGTGATTCCTTGCATCAACGATGGCACGGCCCACCGGATTCGCCGCATGCGCCGGTAACTGCGATCACTCAGGCGGGCGTTGACGCAGAGGACCGGCACGCGTCGCTTCCGGGCTTGCGCGAGGTGTTCCGGCCACCGTTCGCCCTCCGTCAAGATCATCAGGTCCGGATCGATCGCCCGCCAGGTCCGGCGCGAAAACGGCCACGCATCGAGCGGAAAATACCCCAGGCCGGCGAGGCGCCGCGCATACCGTTCCTCCGCGATGGCCATCCCGGTGCTAGTCGTGCAGGTCAGCACCACTTCCAACGTCGCGTCCGCCACAAGCCGTTCCAAGAGGGGGCCGATCGCCAGCATTTCACCCACGCTGACGGCCTGAATCCATATCCGTTTCACCCCTGGACGACGGGCCGGCACCCGATCAAAGCACCCCCACCGATCCGAAAAGTGTTTCGCATATCCGCCCCGCCGACGCATGCGCCACAGATAATAGGGCGCGAGGAGCAGCGCCGCCGGCGCAAATAATAAGCGATAGATCCCAAGTAGCATGGAAGGCCCTCGACTCGCGTCGCGGACGCTTGCTTTGCCTTCCCCGCCGCCTGCCTGTCAGCACTTTTCTGGAAGGCGGGCTCAACTTTGTCTTGAGAAGGCGGGTCAGTGAACCGTTTCTGACGAACCGGGTCTTCAACAGGACTTTCGTCTTGTTCGCGTCCTCTCTCTGCCCAACCGTCTCCTCGTTTATGATCTACTTGCTTGGTGGCTCCGGCTACGTCGGCAGCGCCTATCAACTTCTCCTGACCCGGAAAGGCATCCCGTTTAAGAATTTGCGCCGGTCCGATTTGGACTATGCCAATCCCGAGCTGCTCACCGAGGCGTTGCGGCGCGATCGCCCGGAGTTCCTGATCAACGCGGCAGGCTACACCGGCAAACCGAATGTGGATGCCTGCGAACTGCACAAGGCGGAATGTCTTTTTGGCAATGCTGTCTTGCCGGGCAAAATCGCCCAAGCCTGCGCTGCGGCCGGTGTTCCCTGGGGTCACGTGTCGAGCGGGTGCATCTACACGGGAACCCGCGCGGATGGCACGGGTTTCACCGAAACCGACCGGCCGAACTTCACTTTCCGGCAGGACAATTGCTCGTTCTACAGCGGCACCAAGGCGCTGGGTGAGGAAGTCCTCGCCGGCGCCGAATCGGTCTACATCTGGCGGCTGCGCATCCCGTTTGATCACATCGACAGTCCGCGCAACTACCTGACCAAGCTGATGCGCTACCAGCGGCTGCTGGAGGCCACCAACTCGATCTCTCAACTGCACGAATTTGTCGCCTCCACGTTCGCGTGCTGGGAAAAGCGGGTGCCGTTCGGTCTCTACAATGTGACCAATCCGGGCGAGGTCACCACCCGCGAGGTGGTGGACCTGATCCGGGCCAGCGGGGTCTGCACCAAGACGTTCGAGTTCTTCCAGGACGAAAAGGAATTCATGCACACGGCGGCGAAGACTCCGCGTAGCAACTGCACCATGACGTCCGCCAAACTCGCCTCCGTCGGCATTGTCATGACGGACGTTCGCGACGCGATTCGCCAGGCACTACGCAGCTGGCAGAAGGCATGAATCTCGGCCGGTTCCCCGGCTGAGGCCCGTCGCCCCGCCATCGAATCTCCCCTTTTCCTCACTCCATGAATCTTCTCGTGACCGGCGGCTGCGGCTTCATCGGCAGCAATTTCATCCGGCAGCGCCTGACCGAGGCGGGGTCCCCGTTGCAACGGCTGGTCAACCTCGACGTCCTGACCTACGCCGGCAATCCCGCCAACCTGGCGGATCTGGCCGGTGATCCGCGCTACGTCTTTGTCCACGGCGACATCGGCGACGAAGCCCTGGTCGCCCGTCTGCTGGCGGAGCATCACATCGACGCCATCGTCAACTTCGCGGCCGAAAGCCATGTCGACCGCTCGATCGACTCGCCGGAGCCGTTCATTCAAACCAATGTCGTGGGCACGCTGCGGCTGCTCAACGCCGCGCGTCGTCACTGGTCCGCCCTGCCCGCCGGGGCGAAGGCGGCGTTTCGTTTTCTGCACGTCTCCACGGACGAGGTCTACGGCACGCTGCACGCCGGCGACGCTCCGTGGAACGAGGAGTGTCCCTACGAGCCCAACTCGCCCTACGCGGCCTCCAAGGCTGCGAGCGATCACCTGGTCCGTTCGTTCCAGCACACCTACGGGTTCCCGACGCTGACCACGAATTGCTCCAACAACTACGGGCCTTACCACTTCCCGGAAAAACTCATCCCGCTGGTCATCCTCAATGCGCTCGAGGGCAAGCCGCTGCCGGTCTACGGCGACGGTCAGCAGATCCGCGACTGGCTCTACGTGGAGGATCATGCCACCGCCATCTGGCTGGTGCTGCAAAAGGGACGGGTGGGCGAAACGTACAATGTGGGCGGCCTGAATGAGCGTCCGAACCTGGAGATCGTGCGACGGATCTGCCAGCTGCTCAACGCGAAGTCGCCCCGGGCGGACGGCCAGTCCTACGACCGCCAGATCACCTTCGTCGCCGACCGGCCGGGTCACGACCGGCGCTACGCCATCGACAGCACCAAGCTGCGGCGCGAGCTGGGCTGGGCGCCGCGCGAGAACTTCGACACCGGCATCGAGAAGACCGTCGACTGGTACCTGCGGCATCGCGACTGGGCGGCGGACATCACCCAGCGTCGCTACCAGCGTCAGCGCCTCGGCACCGGCAGCTGAGGCTTCTCTCTCTCCTCTTGTGACCTCCCCCTCGTACCTTCCCTCCCGGTCGAAACGCCGGGGCATCGTGCTCGCCGGCGGCTCCGGCACCCGGCTCTACCCGCTGACCATCGCTGTCTCCAAACAGTTGATGCCGGTGTACGACAAGCCGATGATCTACTATCCGCTGTCGGTGCTGATGCTGGCCGGGATTCGCGAGGTGCTGATCATCTCGACGCCACTCGATCTTCCCTTGTTCAAGCGTCTCCTCGGCACGGGCGAGCAGTTCGGACTGACGCTCACCTACGCCGAACAGCCGAGCCCGGATGGTCTGGCCCAGGCGTTCCTCATCGCCTCCCAGGTCGGGTTCCTCGACGACGCCACGCCCTCTGCGCTCGTGCTGGGGGACAATCTTTTCTACGGTCACGATTTCGCCAAATCCGTGCAGGCCGCATCGCTCCGCGAGCGTGGGGCGACGGTCTTTGGTTACCACGTGGCGAATCCCACCGCATACGGCGTGGTCGAGTTTGCCGACGACGGCCGCGTCCTGAGTCTGGAGGAGAAGCCCGCCCGGCCGAAGTCAAACTTCGCGGTGCCCGGTCTTTATTTCTACGACCGCCACGTGGTGACGATGGCGCAGTCGCTCAAGCCGTCTCCCCGCGGCGAACTCGAAATCACCGACCTGAACCGGCTCTATCTGGAACAGGGCTCACTCCACGTTGAGATTCTCGGGCGAGGCACGGCGTGGCTCGACACCGGCACGCACGACTCCCTGCTCGATGCCGCCCAGTTCGTCAGTGTGATCGAGAACCGGCAGGGCCTGAAGATCGCCTGTCTGGAAGAGATCGCCTGGCGGCAGGGCTGGATCGATCGCGCCGGTCTCGAGGCGCAGATCAAGCGGCTCGGCAAGTCGAGCTACGGAGAATACTTGCGTCGCATACTGGCCTGAGCCGTGCTTGTCGCCGTGGTGGCACCCCGGTCCTCTGCCCCGACGGTTTCAGTCCTTGTCCCTCTCTACAACTGCCTCGCCCTGACGCAGGCCTGTCTGGCGAGCCTGGACTCAACCTGGCCATCCGGGTTGAGCCGGGAGCTCATTCTGGTGGACGATGGCAGCACGGATGGAACCCGCGACTGGCTGGCGAATCTGCGACGAAATGACACCCGCGTGGTGCTCAACGAGCGCAACCTCGGCTACGCCGTGAGCAACAACCGCGCGGCCGCCGTGGCCGAGGGGCGGCTGCTGGCTCTTCTGAACAACGACTTGGTGCTCCAACCGGGCTGGCTGCCTCCGATGTTGGCCGCACATCGCGCCCTCGGGCCTCGCGCCGGCGTGGTCGGGAATGTGCAGACCGCCGTGGACGGCGGTCACGTGGACCACGCCGGCATCCGCATCAATTTGAAGGGAAAACCCGAGCACGTTCGCACCCTTCCCTTCGGCTCCTCGGTCGGCCTGCGCCGCGTGGTCGCCGCCGAAGCGGTCACGGGCGCCTGCCTGCTCATCGACCGGGGGCTTTGGGGGGAGCTGGGAGGCTTCGACGAGGGTTACCTCAACGGTTGTGAGGACGTGGACCTGTGTTTCCGCGCCGCCGAAGCCGGCCGGCGCAACGTGGTCGCCCTGCGCAGCCGGGTGCGGCACCATGTGAGCAGCTCGCCGGGACGCAAGCGTCGCGACGAAGCCAATACGCGTCGGCTGACGCTGCGGTGGCGCGACCGCCTGGCCGCCCTGGCGGCGCGGCGGTGGTGCGCCGACTACCTGTGGCGGGAGTGGACGCATCCCCGTGAGCCGAAGGGTTGGCCTGAAGCCGCCTCGGCGCTATCCTACCGGCTCCACCTGCGGCGGCAGCCTCCCGGGCTCGCGCTGGCCGGGCTGCACGAGGCCATCGGGCGCGAACTGAGCCGTTGGTCGGCCCTGGGGCTCTGACCGCAGCAAAGCGCAGCAGAGGCTAGCGGCGGCTCTCCAGAAATCGGACGACGGGTTCGTTCTTGTACTGCCGGGCGAGGTCCAGTCCCGTCACACCTGTCTTGGAGACCACGGTGGGATCCGTCCCGCGTTCGAGCAGCAGCTGGATCAGCTCCACACTTCCGCCCACTGCGGCCTCGTGCAGCGGAGTTCCGCCGAGTTCGCTCTTCTGATTGGGGTCCGCGCCGCCATCGAGCAGGAGGCGGGCGATGGCCAGTTGATTCTTTGCCCCCGCGTGGTGTAGCGCCGACCAGCCGGCCTTGTCCCTCGCCTTGGGATCGGCCCCAGCCTTCAACAGCAATTCCACCGCCGTCGCATCCGCACGTTCCACCGCCATCTGCAAGGGGGAACGCTGCGCGGGGTCGGGCAGCCGGGGGTCCGCCCCGCGGGCGAGCAACAGCTCGATCACCGGCACCTTGCGGCGGAGGATCGCCTGATGGAGGGGGCGCAACTTGGCCTCGGGCCGGCCGTTGATCTGCGCCGGGTCCGCATCGAGGTGGCGCGCGACGTCGGCCACATCTCCGCGCGCAATCGACTCATCGATGGTCGGATACACGGGCGCCGCCGAGGCCGTGGACGTCACGCCGGTCTCCGGCACCTCGAGGCCCGCCGCCCAGGCAATGCCATTGGTCACGAGGCGGCGAAAGGCCGGCTGATACCAGTTGCGATGAAAGTGACCTCCGGTGAAACCGAACCCTCTCGCCCCATGCGGGGTCTGGGCGGTCCAGGCCAGGACCTGCGGTTCGCCTTGGGCGAGCGCGGCACGCACGGTGGGATTGCCGGAACGCGGACCGTCGTCGCCCAGGCTGTTCGCGGGTGGAAGCACGGACAAGATGGGCTGCAACCCGACGCCGCCGGCGCGAAACCGGAGGTGGTAGTACCACTCGTCTTCCACTTCAAACGCCGCCATTCCTCGCGTCACCGGATGCCGCGGCCACGCGGGAGTCCGCACGGTCCAGGTCGGATTCACCGACCACCCGGCCTCAAAGCGTCCGCCCACGGCATCGAGCAACACCGCGCGGAGCTCGGCGTCATCCTCGGGGGCCTCGAGTGCAAAATGGAGCACGACCAGCGCTTTTCCGGCGTCGAATCGCCGCCGCAGCGCCGGTCCCTGGCCCTTGGCCACGTGGTCGGCGAGGCCATCCGAATACAGCACCACAACATCCGCCTCCCGCACCCGTCGCTCGTCGGCGGGCCAGCCGAGCGAGACCTCCGCCTTGACGGGCAACCCGGAGGAGGCGAGCGCGTCCGCCAGCAGGGTGCAACCGCGGGGAAATTCATGCAGCCCGGGGCCGTGGCTGGGCGGACCCGCAATGAAAAGCACCGTGCGTGCGGTGTCCGCGGCTGCGAAACTGGCGGACAAGCAGCAGACGAGCGCCAGAAAGCCGCCCAACGCCCGTAACGCGGGGACGATCCTCCCGGTCGTCGACGTGGGACCCTCCGTCCGTCCGGGTCCAACGACGGGGGGCGACAGGCGCAAACAGGGGAGGCGGCGCAAGCGGAGGTGCATAGGGGGAACGGGATGGAGGCTAACGCACGTCTTCCGTCGTGCAAGCCACCTCCTCGCATCACCGGGCGGGGTCCGCTTTCGTTTCACCGCACCGGGTCGGCGGCGCCCGCAACGTCGGTGCAACATCAGCTCGCTTCGGAACGCCGCGCTTGATCGGCTCGGGACCTGCGACCACAGGTTGCTTCCACCGTGTCCGACGATCTCTTTTCCCGCGCCCTCGACCACCACCGCGCCGGCCGCCTCGGCGACGCGGAGGCGGGCTACGGCCAGGCGCTGGAGTCGGATCCCGAAGCACCGCGCATCCTGCATCAGCTGGGACTTCTCGCTCTGCAGACCAACCGGCCCGCCCTGGCTGTCTCCTGGTTGGAGCGGGCGTGTGCGCGCAACCCGGAGTCCGATGACTCGCGACGTCTGCTCGCGCAGGCCTTCTTGGCCGCCGGTCAACGCGAGTCCGCAATCACGTGTCTGCGCACCCGGACGGAGGTGGATCCGCGTTCCGTCGAGGCGTGGATCGACTACGCCACGCTGTGTCAGCACGCGCTCCACCTCGCCGAAGCCATTCGCGCCTACCGCGAGGCGCTTCGGCTGCAGCCGTCCCATGCCGCCCTGCACGCCAATGTGGGAGCGCTGTTGCGCCTGAGTGGAGACCCCGCAGCCGCACAGGCCGCGCTCGAACAGGCCTTGCAGCTCGATCCGTCCCTCGCCCCGGCGCACGCCTCGCTGGGTCGTGTCTGGCAGGACCGTGGGCTGCTCGCAGCGGCGGAGCAGGCGTTTCTCCGCGCCCGCTCCCTCGCTCCCGGATTGATTTCGGTTCACCTTGACCTGGGCAATCTTCTGCTCGTGTCAGGGCGAAATGAAGACGCCGTCACGCGGTTCACCGAGGCCGTCGCGCTTCACCCGGACCAGCCCGATTTGCTCGTTTCGCTCGGCACCGCCCTGCGCGCCGTCGGCCGGAGCGACGAGGCGGTCGCGGTCCTGGAACGCGCGGTGTCCCTCGCCCCGGGACTGGCCGCGGCACACAATAATCTCGCCAACGCCCGCCTCGACCAGGGTCGGCCGGCGGACGCCGCCGTCTCGTTTCGCCAGGCCTCGGTCGCCGCACCGGCGGACGCCTCGTATCAGAGCAATCTCATTCTCGCACTTCACTACGCGGACGCTCCCGTATCGGTCCTGCACGACGCGTTCGCCGCTTGGAATCGTCGCGTGCCACCGGCGCTTCCGTCGGCTCTCGGTCCCACACCGGCACGCCGCGCTCGGCTCCGACCGGACCGTCTGCGCGTGGGTCTGGTCAGTGCCGACCTGCGCGAACATCCCGTCGGTCGGTTTCTTCTCGGGCTGCTCTCAGAGGGGGCGGCCGCCGGACTTGAGTGGGTGGCGTATTCGGATGCCGTGCGCGAGGACGGGCTGAGTGCCCGCTTGAAGCGGGACACCGCTCTTTGGCGTCCCATCGCGGGTCGAAGCGACGCCGATGTGGCCTCTTGGATCGGGGCCGACGGCATCGATGTGCTCATCGATCTCTCCCTCCATACCAGCGGCAATCGTCTTCCGCTTTTCCAGCGCCGGCCCGCTCCGTTTCAGATCAGCTACCTCGGTTATCCGGGCGGCACCGGCGTCGCTTCCATCCCGTACCGGCTCACCGATCGTCTGCTGGAGGCTCCCGGCACGGAGCCGGCGCTCTTTCCTGAAATCCCGGTCATGCTGGAGTCGCCGTACTGGTGCTACACGCCACCGGAAAACGCACCTCCCACCGTCCCCCGCGCCAGCGACGTCGTCCAGCTCGGCTGCCTCGGACATCCCGGCAAAGTGACGCCCGCGGTCCTCGATGCCTGGGCGGACATCTTGCGGCGACTCCCGCGCGCCCGCTTCGTCCTGCACGCCACGTCCGCCGATCAGCGCCGGGCCGTCCTCGATCGCTGGAGCCGGCAGGGCATCGCCTCCGAACGGGTCTCCTTCGTCGGCCGTCTTCCGTTCTCCGACTACCTCGGACTCTGCGCGCAGATCGATCTGATCCTCGACACGTTCCCGTTCAATGGCGCCACCACCACCTGCGATGCGCTGTGGATGGGCACGCCAGTCGTCACCTGCGCCGGCCGGCACCCGTTCAGCCGCAGCGGCGCCAGCCTGCTTGATGCCGCCGGGCTTCCCCAGGTGATCACGTATTCAGTGGGCGACTATGTCGAGCGGGTCGTCACGCTCGCCGGCGCGCCCGAGCTCCTCCGCGAGCTCCGGTTGTCCCTCCGTGGACGTCTGCTCGCCTCCCGGCTGCTCGACGCCCCCGCCTTTGCGCGTGCCTTTGCCCACGCGCTGGGTTCGCGGGTCTGACCCGGACGGCCTGCCCGCCAGAGTCACCGGGAAAATTGCCCCGAAATTATCCGGACGACAAAACCGCCCCCGCCGCGTAGAGTACGTCCCGATGCGCCTCAGTCATCCCTACATGTACGCCCGCCTCGTGGCGGGAGACCCAACCTACAACGGGCAATTCTTCACCGGAGTGCGCACCACCGGCATCTACTGCCTGCCTTCCTGCAAGGCCCGCAAACCGAAGCCGGAAAACGTGGATTTCTATCCGACCTGCGAAGCCGCCCGCGCCGCCGGGCTGCGGGCGTGTCGGAAGTGCCATCCCGACGACTATGCCCGGGGCTCCGATCCCGTGCGGGAGGACATGGAAACCCTCGCGGCGGAAATTCGGGAGAACCCGGCCTGGTTTGCCGATGTGCCCGCCCTGGTGAAGCGCTCGGGTTTCGGCACGACCCGGTTCTTTGAACTCTGCCGGCAGCACTTCCACCTCACCCCGGCGGAGTTGATCCTGCGCAGTCGGCTGGCCCGGGCCAAGGTGAGCCTAGCCACCACGAACACCAAACTCGCCGACCTCGCCTTCGACGCCGGGTTTGAGTCGCTTTCCGTCTTCCACGAACACTTCCGGCGATCTCAAGGAGTTACGCCCGCCGCCTACCGCGCGCTGGCCGCGGCGGGAGCGGCGGGGTTTGCGATCGAACTGCCTCCCGCCTACCCCCGTGCCCACCTCGTGCGGGCCCTCGGTCGCGATCCGGTCAGTGTGACCGAACGCATCGATCAGGGCGTTTTCACCCTGGTCACCCGCGTCGACACCCTTCCCGTCAAGATTCGCCTGGACCTGCGCTCCGATCCGCTGGTCGCAACCTGGGAGCTTCTCCTCACCCCCTCCGGTCCCCAGCCGGCGCTCGGCGCGGCGGTGCATGCGGTCGTGGGCGGCCTGCTGGGGTTGGGTCAGGAGACGGTGCCCTTCGTTCGTCTCGCCGCCAAACTCGGGCTGGCACGGCTGACCGCCGGGCGTGAGGAGTTGCGTCTCTCCCAAACACCGACCGTGTTCGACGGACTGCTCTGGTCGATCATCGGCCAGCAAATCAACCTGCCTTTCGCCTACCAGCTGCGCCGTCGTCTCTTCGAACGCGCCGGTCAACGTGTATCCGAAGATTGGTACCTGCCGCCCACGCCCGCCGCGGTCGCCGCGCTCGACGTCGCGGACCTGCTCCCTCTCAAATTTTCGCGTCCCAAGGCGTCCTACTTGATCGAAATCAGCCGGCAGGTGGCCTCCGGCGCGCTGCCGCTCGACGCCCTCGCCCTCCAGTCGGCCACCCGGGTCGAACGCACGCTGCTGGGAGTGCGCGGGCTCGGGCCCTGGTCGGTCAACTACGTCATGATGCGCGCGCTGGGCTTCGCCGACTGCGTGCCGCTGGGAGACACCGGCGTCGGCAGCGGATTGCAGGCTCTCTTTGGTCTGACCGAACGCCCGGACCACGACGCCACGCGGCGTTTGATGGCTGTCTTCTCTCCCTACCGTTCGCTCGCCACCGCCCACCTTTGGCAGCTCACTCAACCCGCTCCCACCTGACATGACCGTCCTCTTTGACACCCTTTCCACCCCGCTCGGCCCCTTTTCCGTGGCGGTGGGTCCGCACGGCGAGGTGCTCGCATCCGCTTTCGGCGGGCGCGACGTCCTTCTCACCCGGCGCCGCGATCTCGCCTTGCCGGAACGACCCACCGCCCTGCCCGCGCTTCGTCGGCAGCTGTCCGAGTACTTCGAGAGCCGGCGCACGCGTTTCGACCTGAGGTACGCCCCGGTCGGCACTCCGTTCCAACAGAAAATATGGGCCCTGCTCCTCGGCATCCCGTTTGGACAAACCCGATCCTATGGTGATCTGGCCCGCGATGCCGGTTCGCCCTCGGCCGCCCGCGCCGTAGGCGCGGCGAACGGCGCCAATCCCATCTGTGTCTTCATTCCCTGCCACCGCGTGATTGGGGCGAACGGCACGCTCACGGGCTTCGCCTTCGGCGAGGAGCGCAAACGGCGACTGCTGGCGCTCGAGGGCGCCTGGGAGCTGCCCGGACTGGTTGCACCCGCGGCGGCCTCCTGAGGGCTGGGAGGCGGTCAAAACTCCGCTATTTACCGGAGAGCCCGGGCCGGACACTGTCACCGGGTGACGTTGCCGCCCGCCCGTGATCGCTTTCTCGCTCTCCTCCAGTCCGCCGTCTCCGACGGCACGCTGGTCAAACTCACGCTGGGCAAGCCGGCCCCCACGGCGTCCGACGACACGCTGCGCAACATCTTTGTCCGGCCGGTCACCTTGCGCGGGGGACCGCATCTGACGTTCGTATACCGGCACGCAACGCGCGACGTGACCAAGAACCATCTTCCGGCCGACGCCCTCGGTGTCATCGAGGCGTTGCTCGGCCGGGAAATGCTGGACGCCCACGCGTTCACCCCGGCGCAGACGGCCCAACTCGAGCTCACCCCGGACGGCGCCGGCCGTTTGCGGGTCAAGCTGGCCAGCGCCGCCCCGGCAGCCCCCTCCGCCCAGCACGACCGGGAAAAACTTCGGCTGGTCGCACCGACATCGCCCTGGCTCCAGGACCTCGGCGTGACCAACTCCGCCGGCCAGCCGCGCGAGGGCAAGGCCTCCAAGCTGCGCCAGATCGAGAAGTTCGCCGAGATCCTGCAGCACCTGCTGGTCGAAGCAGGGCTCACGTCCTCTCCGGGTGACGCCCCGGAGGCCTCGCCCCCGCCCACCCTGCGGGTGGCCGACATGGGCAGCGGCAAGGGGTACCTCACCTTCGCTACCGCGGCGCTGCTCGGCGATCGCGCCACGGTCACGGGCGTGGAAGCCCGGGCCGACCTCGTCGCCTTGTGTAACCAGGTGGCCACGACGAGAAACCTGCCGCATCTGCGCTTTGTGCAGGGCGAAATCAATCAGGCCGGACTCGATGCCCTCGGTTCACTCGACGTCCTGCTCGCCCTGCATGCCTGCGACACGGCGACCGACGACGCCCTGGCCCGCGGCATCTCCCTCGGCGCCCGGCTTCTGATTGTGTCGCCCTGCTGTCAGAAGGAAGTGAGCCCGCAGCTGCGCGCCCCGGCGGTGCTCGCGGATGCGCTTCGCCACGGCATCTTCCACGAACGCCAGGCGGAGTTTGTCACCGACGCCCTCCGCGCCCAGCTGCTGGAGTGGGCGGGCTACCGGACCAAGGTCTTTGAATTCATCGCCACCGAGCACACCGCGAGGAACGTGATGATCGCGGGCATCCGCGACCACGCTCCCGGCCAGCCCGCCACGCTGGAGCGGTTGCGCGCGTTTGCCGGTTTCTACGGGGTGCGCACCCAGCGCCTCGCCGCGCATCTGGGCGCCACGCTTGCGCCATGAGCTCCAGCCCGATCGTCACCTGGGAGACCCTCGACTGGCCCACCCTCGACCGGCTGCGGGCCGGATTCCTCGACGGCGGGGCCGCGCGGGGTCCGTATTGGAAATCCCCTCACGATCTCGCCGTCTATGACCTGACCTATGGCGAGCGCATCGGCTGGAAATGGGACGCCGTGCTGCGCGAGCTGCGTCTGCGCTCCCTGCTTCCCTCCGCGTCCACCGGTGGATTGCAGGTCCTCGACTGGGGCTGCGGCAGCGGCATCGCCGGGCGCCGCGTGGTCGCCGCGCTCGGAGCGGACCGGGTGTCGCAGTTGGCGCTCTGGGATCATTCGCCGCTGGCCACCGCCTACGCCGCCGGGCGCGCGCGCCTGGAGTTTCCCGGCCTGGCCGTGGTGGCGGGCGCGGGGGCGGCATCCGCGCCCGATGTGCTGGTCGTCAGTCATGTGTTGAATGAACTCGCGCCGGCCGCCCAGGAGGAGTTGCGCGCACTGGTCGGTCGCGCTCGTCACGTGCTCTGGGTCGAACCCGGCACCCACGAGGTCGCCCGCGCCCTGCAGGGCTGGCGCGAGGGATTGCGCGCCGGGGGCGCCCGCATCGTGGCGCCTTGCACGCATCAGGAAGCCTGCGGTTTGCTGCGCGCGGGCGAGGAGCGTCACTGGTGTCATCACTTCGCCCCTCCCCCCACCGGCGTGCACGCCGATCGCAACTGGGTGCGCTTTGCCCAGCGTGCCGGGATCGATCTGCGCAGTCTGCCCTACGCCTACGTGATCGCGGATCGCGGCGCCGTCGCCGACCCCTCGTTGCCCGCCGGCACCGCCCGGTTGATCGGGCGTCCGGAGCACTTCAAACCCTACGCCCGGATGCTGAGCTGCGACGCGGAGGGCGTGGTTGAACTGACCTTGCCGCGGCGGACGCTCCCGGAACTCTACAAGCACCTCGAACGCAATCGCGGACCGCTGCTCTATCGCTGGGAACGGAGCGACGCCACCGTTTCGGGCGGGGCGCCTCTGCTCCCCTGAGTCCCCGCGTTTTCAGCGCTCTCGACGCGAGTCTCCCGCCCGGTCGACCGGCGGGCGATGTCTCCGTCCGCGGCCAAGGTCGTCCCATTCTTGGGACGGCTTCGTTTCAATTCCGGCGTCACGGGCGAGTTCGAAACCGCTCGCTGTTTTCTTAAACACCTGCTTATTAATTGTTTAAAGATGGACGAGTGCGCTGGCACGACACCTGCAATCACGGGTCGTCACCCGCCGCATTCGCGAACGGAGTGACGCCCTCCCTCCCTCCATGAAAATGTCGATCCTGCCCCTTCTCGCCCTGACAGCCCTTGTTGCCAGTGCTGGCAATCCGCTAGATCGAACCAAGGTCAAGGCCGGCCCGGCGATCGCCTCCGCGGCCGCCCGCGCGCCACAGCCGGAAGACTGCCTGGAGTCGGCCCCGGCGGCCGAGCCGATGCCCGCCGCCAAAGCAGTGGCCGCGGAAGAGGGGTCTCCCACCAAAACCAAGGGCAGCAAACGGTCCCTGCCCTCGCGTGCCCAACTCTGGCTGACCTGAGCCCACCCGGCGGGCGTCGTGGGTCCGCGTTCCCGCCCTGGAATGGGCCGGGGCCCTTCGCAGTCGTCGACGTCATCGCCTTCTTTCTTCCGCCCGTGCCGCCATTCTTCCGCGTCCTTCGTCGCTTCATCGTTTCACTGGCTTGCCTTGGACTACTGGGCGGATCGGTGGTCGCCGCGGAGGCCCTCTCGCTCGAAGCGTGTATCCGTCTTGCCCTTTCGAAAAGCTACGCGATCAGCATCGAGTCGGTCACGCCGCAGATCGCACGTGCGGACTTGCTGACCGCCTGGGGTCGTTTCGATCCCAAGCTGGAGCTGAGCTACACCTACGCGGAGGATGGTAATCCGCAGCCCTCGGACCCGTTCAGCGGTGCGCGGCCGCCGTCCTCGTTGATTGAAGTCGAGTCCTACGACGCCGCAGTGACCGGGCTGTCTCCCTGGGGCTTGGGCTATCGGCTCGGAGCCAGCACGCAGAACCGGCGTGGTACGTTCAATGCGTTCGCCGACCAGTTCTATTCCTTTGCCGGATTGAGTCTGCGCCAGCCCATCCTGCGCAATTTCGGCCTTGGTGCCCAGTTGACCCAGGTCCGCCTGGCCCGGGTCGACCGCGCTCGGAGCGACTGGGATTATCGGGAGGCGGCGATCGCCACCATCACCGCCGTGATTTTCCGCTATAACGACCTGCACTTCGCCCGTAAAACCCTCGAAACCGCCCAGCGGTCGCGCTCGCTCGCACTCGGGCTGGTCGCGGAAAACGAACGTCGTTTCAAGGTCGGCTCGATGTCCGACTACGATGTCACGGCCGCCCGCGCCCGGGTGGCCCGTCGCGAGGAGGCGGTGCTGGCCGCGGAGCGAACCCTGAAAGACACCGAAAATCTCTTCAAGCAGCTGATCTCCGACGATCGTACTCCGCTGCTTCTCACCACCGGCATCGCCATCGAGCCCCCGGCGCCGGCCCCGACGGTGGATGTCGATCCGGCCCGGGATTTCCCCACGGCGCTCGAACACCGCCCGGACTACCGCCGCGCCGTGCTCCTGGCCGAACGCGCGGAACTCAATCGCACGTATCAGCGGAATCAACGGCTGCCCCAGCTCGATGCCGTGGCCAGTCTCGGGTACAACGGACTCGACAATGCCTTCCGCGACAGTCGCCGGCAGGTCACCGAGCGGGAAAATCGATCCTACAGCGCGGGCGTGATCGTGGAAATCCCGCTGACCTTCGCCCAGGAGCGGGGACGCTACCGCGCCGCCCAACTCACGCTTCGCCAGGCCGAACTGCAACGCGCCGCGCTCGAACAAACCATCGTGGTCGATGTGGGCAACGCCGCCGGTCAGATCGAGACCACCCAAAAACGCATCGAGACCGCCCGCGTCGCTCGGGAACTGGCTCAGCTGACGCTGGATGCCGAGGTCAAGAAGCTGCGCGCCGGCACCAGCAGCACCTTCGTCGTACTCGAACTGCAGGAAAGCCTGGCTGAAATTGAGACCCGTGAATTCCGCGCCCATAGCGATGCCCGCAAGGCAATTGCCGAATATGACCGCCAGCTGGGCACGACCCTGAAGACGCATCACGTCGTGCTGGAGTGACCGCGCCGGGCTTGACTCCGGGCGGCCCTCCATGAATTCATAGCCCTTTCACCTCATCTCTTTATGGGCCAACAAACAAACAAGATCATCAAACGGAAGCGGCGCCTGGCGCGCCTCAAGCGGAAAAAAGCCGCCGCCAAGAAGACGGTGAAGGCCAAGAAGTAGCCTTCCAAACCGCGGCCCTCGCGCCGCGGTTTTTTTGTCGGGTGTCACGGCGCTCTCGCCTGCGGCGGGAGCGTTTCCCTTTGCGGGCGCCCCCATTCCCAGCATCGTTTCGTCGCCATGATCAAAGTCAGTCTGATTTCCCTCGGTTGCGCCAAGAATCTCGTCGATAGCGAGATCATGGTCGGTCACTTGCACAAAGCCGGCATGTCGGTGGTGCCCGACGCCGAAAAGGCGGACGTGGTCATCGTCAACACGTGCTCGTTCATCGACTCGTCCAAGGAGGAATCGATCGGCCATATCCTCGAGGTTCACCAGAATCGCGGGCTGCGTAAACGGCGGAAGGAACAGAAACTGATCGTCGCCGGCTGCATGTCGCAGCGCTTTTCCAAGGACTTGTCCGGGGAGCTGTCCCACGAGGTCGACGCGTTCATCGGCTTGGATCAGGTCACGCAGGTCGCGCCCATCATCGAGGGCATCTACGAAAAGGAACGCGGAAAGAACTCCGTTCCCGAAAACTTCGTCACCGCCAAGTCGACCTACATCCCCGACTACGACACGCCGCGTTTCCGGCTCACCCCGCGGCATTTCGCCTACATTAAGATCGCCGAGGGCTGCAATCACCCGTGCACGTTCTGCATCATCCCGCAGATCCGGGGTCGGCACCGCAGTCGCACGGTCGAGAGCGTGGTCGCCGAGGCGCGCCAGCTGGTCGCCGAAGGAGTGAGGGAAATCAATCTGATCTCCCAGGACACCACGTTTTTCGGCATGGACACCTGGGAACAGCGGCCCAACCCGCGCACCCCGGTCGATTCCTCGCGGGGCACGGCCTTGACCACGTTGCTGCGCCAGCTGAACGCCATCGAGGGCGATTTCTGGATCCGTCTGCTCTACACGCATCCGGCTCACTGGAGCGATGAACTGATCAAGACGATCGCGGAGTGCCCCAAGGTGGCCCGCTACATCGACATCCCCCTTCAGCACATCAGCGATGCCATGCTGGGTCGGATGCAGCGCGAGACGAGTGGCGACTACATTCGCACGCTGATCGCCCGCATCCGCGCCGGGATCCCCGGCATTGCCATCCGTACGACCTTCATCGTCGGCTTCCCCTCTGAAACCGAGGCGGATGTGGAAGAGCTGTGCGGCTTCATCCGCGACACCAAATTCGAGCGTCTGGGCGTCTTCCGCTACTCGCAGGAGGAGGGCACGCGCGCCGCAAAAATGGATGAACAGCTGACTCCCAAGGTGAAGGAAGCGCGCTGGCATCGGACGATGGCCTTGCAGAAGCAAATCGCCTCCGAGGTGAGCGCTTCCTACGTCGGTCGTAAACTCAAGGTGCTGGTCGAGGAACCCGGTGTGGCCCGGGGCGAGGCCGACGCGCCCGACATCGACGGCCGCGTCTATGTCCCGCGCTCCTTGCCCGTGGGTGAATTCGCCGAAGTCACCATCACCGGCTACCGCGACTACGATCTGCTCGCCCTGCCCGCCGGTCAGCAGCCTTCCGAGTACAAGGTGGCCCGTCAGGCCCAGTAACGAGGCTAAATGCAGTTAATTTAACAAAACTCCGGTACCTGCGGTCCACGTCACGTCTGTCTTCTCTCGCCCGCGCCGGGGCATCGTAAAGAAAAGGGCTTGTCATGAGGTCGCGCAGGCGTCCATTGTGAACCTTTTCAATCGTCCCACCCTTACCTTTCCCGCCATGTCACAGCACAAAAGCCTCCAAGGCATCTCTGGTATTGTCATCAAGCGCAACGTCCTGAAGCGCTTTGAGCGGGTTGACCTGCTCCGCAAGCGCGGCCAGTGGAAGCCGGGCGATCGCGTGCAGGGTCTGCGCAAGACCAAGCCCGACGTCTGAGGTCCACGCTTCAGTTCCCTTTCCTGGCAGACCGGATTTTCCGGTCTGCCTTTTTTGTGTCGGGACGGCGAGGGGTCTCATTTTGGGATTGCCGAGTCGGCGGAAGGTTTCACCTTCTCACCGAACGTTAGTCTGACTCTTGCGGGCGTAGCACAATGGATAGTGTAGCGGTCTCCGAAGCCGTAGATGTGGGTTCGATTCCCGCCGCTCGCACCAGTTTTCGGATCAGTCGTGGCGCAGGGTCTCACGCGGCGCACAACACGGTCCGGTCAAATCGTCGGCCGTAGTGAAATTTCATTACGCACCAAGGACTCCTGCCTCAAGAGGCGTGAGCGTCCACCGCTAGGCGTTCACACGTCAGCCCCTTCGAATGTAGGGCTGCCCTAAGCCCTGAGCCTGTCGAATGTAGGGCGCTCGCGGCCACGCCGTGCGTCGCCGATACCGAGCGAAGGAATCAACCGGTGGGCCAAGAAGGAGGGTGGTTGTGTTCTTGGTTGCGCCGAGAGGCTGGCCCTCCTCCAGCGCCGGGCCGGGTGCTCCACGGAAAATTCAGCGCAGCGCGGCCTTGCCCGCGCGCATGGACTCACCTATCGACGAGTCACGTTTCGCTCCGGCCTGGTTGAGTCCCCGGCCGGGACACCGACGCTTACCCCGCATGCGTTCCCGCCGTCCTCCTCTTCTCTGGCTCGTCGCGCTCCTGCCCCTGGGGGTCGCCGCGGATACAGCGGAGGACGAGGTTTTTTTTGAAAGCCGGATTCGTCCCGTCCTGATTGAGCGCTGCTACGAATGTCACGGCGAACAGAAACAAAAGGGCGGTCTCCGCCTGGACTCCCGGCCGGCGTGGCAGGCGGGCGGGGACAGCGGCGCGGTCATCCAGCCGGGCGATCCCGAATCGAGTCTCCTCATCGCGGCCATCCGTTACGCCGACGAGGACCTGCAGATGCCGCCCAAGCAGCGGTTGGACGACCGGGAGATCTCCTTGCTCACCGAATGGGTGCGGCGCGGGGCCCCCGACACGCGGGTAAAAGCCGCGTCGGCACCGGCGGGCAAGATCGCCGCCATGAGTCTGGACCAGGCGCGCGCCCACTGGGCCTTTCAGCCGATCCGGGCCCCCGCACTCCCGGCGGGTGAAGCCAGCCATCCCATCGATCGCTTCGTTCGCGCACGGCTTGCCGCCGAGGGTCTTCCGCCGAGCCCTCCGGCCGATGCCCGCACCTTGGTCCGGCGAGCCTACCTCACGCTGCTCGGCCTGCCGCCGTCGTACGATCGCGTGGAACGGTTTGTCGCCTCGCCGACCGCGGGCGCGTTCACCGATCTGGTGGATCACCTCCTCTCCCGGCCGGAATACGGTCAGCGCTGGGCGCGTCACTGGCTCGACGTGGCCCGCTACGCCGACACCACCGACAAGTCGACCGACAGCGAGCGGCGGATCCCGTTTGCCCACACGTATCGCGACTACGTGATCGATGCCTTCAACGAGGATCGTCCGTACAACCGATTTGTCCTCGAACAACTCGCCGCCGACCGACTGCCGGCCGAACGTCGCCCCGATCTACGCGCGCTCGGGTTTCTCACGGTGGGGCGGCGCTTCGAGGGCAATGTGGAGGCGCCGGAACTCATCATCGACGACCGGATCGACACCCTCAGTCGCGGTTTGCTCGGCCTGACGGTGGCCTGCGCCCGGTGTCACGATCACAAATTCGACGCCATCCCCACCGCCGACTACTACTCGCTCTACGGCATCCTGGCCAGCAGCCGGGATCCCATGGATCTGCCGGAGGTGGCCGAGGTGGGCCCCGCCGAGGTCGTGGCCAAATACCGGGCCGACCGCGCCGCGCTGTTTGCCGATTACGAGAAGCACATCGACGCCTGCGTGATCAAGGCCGGCCGTCTGCTCCGGGAACTGGCCCCGGAATACCTGCGGCGTCTCGTGGAATCCTCACCCGGCCACCGCACCGTCGAGGGTTTTATTCCCCTGGATACGCCGCGGGGCCTGCTGGTGCGCGGCGGCGCGCCGCGGTGGGAGGCGTTGATCGAGGAGAGCAACCGCCGCGATCTGCCGTTCTTCCGGCTTTGGCCAACCTTGCTCGCCCTGCCTCGCGAGGACTTCGCCGCGCGCGCGCGGGCGGTGCTGCAGGAGGCGGAACAGACACCGGGACGCCACGCGCCCGAGGTCCTGGCCGCCTTCCGCGAAACGCCCCCCACCTCGATGCTCGACGTAGCCGATGCCTACGGAAGGGTCATCACCGCCGCGCTCGCAGCCCCGCAGCCGCCGGCGCTCGCCGCGTTCATCAACGATCCGGGCTCACCCCTCCAGTTCCGCCGCGATGAGGTGGCGGAGGATCTCCTGCGCTTCATCACGGAACACCAGTTGGTGTCCCGTCCCGACGGCGAAGCCGCCGGGAAAATCCGCGAGCGCCTCACCATCCTGGAAGCCAACGGCCCGGTGGATCGCGCCCAGGCGGTGGCCGTGAACGGCCGCCCGCTCGACCCTCACATCATGATCCGCGGGGATCGCCGGAAACTGGGCGCCGCCGTGCCGCGGCGCCTGCCCCAGGTGCTGTCCGCCCTGCACGACGGCACCTTTTCCGATGATGGTCGGCTGCAACTCGCCACCGCCGTGGCCAGCCGCGACAACCCCCTGACGGCGCGCGTGCTCGTCAATCGGGTCTGGCAGCAGCACTTCGGCCGGGGGTTGGTGGCGACACCGGATGACTTCGGCGCCACCGGGGAACGCCCCTCGCACCCGGAGCTGCTCGACCATCTCGCGGCCTGGTTCATCGACCACGGCTGGTCGCTCAAGGCACTGCACCGCTACCTCATGACCTCGGCAACCTGGCAGCAAAGCAGCGCCGGTCGCGTCGACGCACTCGAGCGCGATCCGTCGAACCGGCTGCTCTGGCGGATGAGCCCGCGCCGGCTTGAATTCGAGGCGCTGCGCGACAGCCTGCTGCGCGTCTCAGGTCGGCTCGATGTGAAACTCGGGGGGCGGAGCGCACCCCTCGACGATGAGAACGTCCGCCGCGCCATCTACGGCAGCACCGACCGGTTCCGCATCCCGGCCCTGCTGCGCAACTTCGACGTCGCCAATCCGGACCAGTCGATCGCGCGCCGCGCCGAGACCACGCATCCGCTGCAGGCACTCTACTTCCTGAACAGTCCGTTCCTGCGCGCCCAGGCCGAGGGCGTGAACCGCCAGCCCGAGATCGCCGAACTGCTCGATTCCTCGGAACGGATCACCGCCCTCTACCGTCGCATCCTCGCCCGCCAGCCGGACAGCGAGGAGCTCGCCCTCGCCCGCCGTTATCTCGGCGATCGGCCGACGGAGCGTCACTGGGCCGCGTTTGCCCAGGTGCTGCTGATGTCGAACGAATTTTATTTCTGCGACTGACCCCGCCCGCTCATGAAGACCCCGTTTCCTTCCGCCTCGTCCGCCTTTCCCATGTCGCGGCGCGAGATGTTGCGACGCTGCGGCGCGGGCTTCGGCACCCTCGGCCTTGCCACGTTGCTGGGTGATCTCTCCGCCCGGGCCGGCGAGGCCGGGGTCACCACCGACCCGCTGGCCCCCCGCCCCCCGCACTTTCGTCCGCGGGCCAAGTACGTCATCCAGATTCTCGCCAACGGGGGACCGGCCCAGATGGATACTTTCGACCCCAAACCGGTGTTGACGAAGTACCATGGCCGGCGCCTGCCGATCCACCTGGAGACGGAACGTCCAACGAGCACCGCGCTGGGGTCACCCTTCTCCTTCGCGCGGTACGGCCAGTCAGGACTCGAAGTGAGCGAGCTGTTTGGACCGCTCGCCGCGCAGCATGCGGATGACCTCTGTGTCATCCGCTCGATGTACACCGACACCCCGATCCACGAGAACTCGCTCCGCCTGATGAACTGCGGGGCCAGCATCATGGCCCGCCCCAGCATCGGCTCCTGGATCACCTACGGCCTCGGGACCGAAAACCAGAATCTGCCCGGCTTTGTCGTGCTCGTGCCCAAGGGCATGCCCGTGGCCGGAGCCGACAACTGGCAGGCCTCGTTCCTGCCCGGCAGCTACCAGGGCACCTACATCGAAACGCAGGATCGCCGGGCCAGCGAGCTGATCGAGCATCTCGGCAACACCTCGCTCGACGCCGGCGCCCAGCGGGCGCAGCTCGACTTCGCCGCCGCGCTCAACCGGCGGCACCTCGCCACCCGCCACGACCCGGCCCTTGAGGCGCGTATTCACAGCTTCGAGACCGCTTTCCGCATGCAGACCGCGGCCACCGACGCCTTTGACTGCGACCGCGAGCCCGAGCACATCCGGACGCTCTACGGCAACACGCCGCAGGCCCGCCAGATGCTCATCGCCCGGCGGCTGGTCGAGCGGGGCGTTCGTTTTGTGCAGGTCTGGCACGGCACGCTGCAGCCCTGGGACAGTCACGAAAACATCGAGAAGGGTCACCGTCGGCTCGCCGCCGAGAGCTGCCAGGGCATCACCGCCCTGCTCACGGATTTGAAGCAGCGCGGGCTCCTGCACGAGACGCTGGTCATCTGGGGCGGTGAATTCGGCCGCACGCCGACCGTCGAGTTGTCGCAGGGCGAAAAGGTCGGACCGACCGCCGGACGCGACCACAACCACCACGGTTTCACCATGTGGCTCGCCGGCGGAGGGGTCAAAGGCGGCCTCGTCCACGGGGCCACGGACGACTTCGGCTTCAAGGCCACGGAGAACCGCGTGCACGTCCACGACCTGCACGCCACGGTCCTGCACCTGCTCGGCCTGGACCACGAACGCCTCACCTACAAACACAGCGGCCGCGACTTCCGTCTGACCGACGTGCACGGCCACGTGGTCCGCTCGCTCCTCGCCTGACCGGCCGCCCCCATACCGCCCCCGCCCCGCCCGGACCGAGTGTCATCCGCCGGATGACACTCCAAGCCCGGCCAAAGCGGCAAGCGCGGCTCTTCTTAAATATGGATCGCCTCGCCGGAGGTGGCGGCGGCGGCTTCCATGATCGCCTCACTCAGCGTCGGGTGGGCGTGAATGGTCTGGTGGACTTCCTCCACGCTGGCCTCGAGCTCGATGGCCAGACCGTATTCAGCAATCAATTCGGTCGCCTCGTTGCCAATGATGTGGGCGCCGTAGATTTCTCCGGTCTTGGCGTCGCTGATCACCTTGACGAAGCCTTCGCTTTCCGCCGAGGCCACCGCCTTGCCCGACGCGGTGAAGGGAAACTTGCCAATCTTGACGTCGAGTTTCTTCTCCTTCGCCGCCCGCTCGGTCAGACCTGTGCTGGAAACCTGGGGCTGGCAGTACGTGCAGCCGGGGAAGTTTTTCACCCGCTTCGGTTTTCCATGGCCGAATATGCCGTTGACCGCATTGACCGCCTCGTAGGTTGCGATGTGCGCCAGCCAGGGCGGTCCGATGATGTCACCCGCGGCATAGATGCCCTTCACATTCGTCTGGTAGTCGTCACCGACCTTCACGTAGTTGCGATCCAGCTCCACTTTCACCGCCGGAGCCACCACGCCCTCGATGTTGGCCACCACGCCGATGGCCGAGAGCAGCACGTCGGCCTCGACCTCCTGCTTCTTGTCGCCTGTCACGAGGTCGACCTTGACCGAGGACGCCCCCACCCGGAAATTCTCGCACTTCGTCCCGGTGAGAATCGTGATGCCCTGTTTTTCCAGCGAACGCTGCAGGGTCTTGGAAATCTCCTCGTCCTCGACCGGCAGCACGTTCGGCAGCATCTCGACCAACGTCACCTTCGTGCCGAAGGCATTGTAGAAGTAGGCGAACTCCACCCCGATCGCCCCGGCGCCGACGATGATCGCCGATTTCGGCAGCTGCGTGTTGGCCAGGGCCTCCCGCGAGGTCATGACCCGCTGACCATCGTAGGCCAGATCCGCGATGCGGCGCATCCGGCAGCCAGTCGCGATGAGGATGTTTTTAGTCCGGAAGAACTTCCCCTGGTGCTCACCGGCCGTGATCGAAACCATGCCCGGCGCGATCACCTGTCCCTTGCCGATGAAGTAATCGACCTTGTTCTTGCGGAAGAGGAATTCAATGCCCTTGGCCATCTGCGCCGCGACACCACGCGAGCGCTCCATGACCTTGGGGAAATCAAAGGTGACTTCCTTGGCGCTGAGCCCGTACAGCTCCGCCTTCTGCATTTTCACATAGAGCTCCGCGCTCTTCAGCAGCGCCTTGGTTGGGATACAACCCCAGTTGAGGCAGGTGCCGCCCGCACGCTCCAGCTCAATGCAAGCCACTTTCTTGCCCAGCTGGCCGGCGCGAATTGCTCCCGCATAGCCCGCGGGTCCGCCGCCAATGACGATCAGGTCGTAGTCCGTAGTTTCAGCCATACTCGCACCCTCGCCACGGCCCCGAAACCCCGCAAGTGGAAACTCTTCAAACGTCGATCACATCATCCGACCGTCCCCGCCGTTTGGCTGGGGGGCCCGACTGTCCACCCGGGGGTCCGCCCGACACCACCCGCGACAGGAGAAGGTTGGTCAGGCTGACGATCACCGCGCCGCCCAAAGCCGACCAAAACCCTTCCACATGAAACCCTTCCACAATCCGCCCGACAAATAGAAACAACAACGCATTGATCAGCAGCACCCCGAGCCCTAAGGTCAGCAGAATGAACGGAAGGGTAAACAACACCAGCAACGGCTTGAGCACCGCATTAAAGAAACTCAATAACAGTACCACGACGACCAAGGTCCGCGGGGTGTCGTAAGCGATGCCCGGAATGACATGGGAGGCCAGCGTCACCCCCAGAGCGAGGACCGCCCAGCGCAAGAGCAACTGCAGCAACGGATGATTCATCGGCCTTCCACCCTGCGCCGCCCCGGCGCCTGCGTCCATTGAAAATCCTTGTGGTCCAGGACTACCTCCGCAGCGGGGGCACCGAGCGCCAGAGTTGCACCCTGGCGAACGCCTTTGCCGAGGCGGGACACCAAGTGATGCTGCTGACCTTCCGGCCCGGCGGCCCGTTGTCCGTCCTGCCGTCGAACCGGGTCCTGCGCCAGGTGCTGCAGACCTCCGACCTCGGCTGGGACTGGTTTGCCCCGGGTTTGATTGGTGCCGCCCGCCGCTTCGACCCCGATGCCGTTCTCTGCATGGGGCGCATGGCCAACTGCTTCGGGTGGCTGCTCTCCGCCCGGCTGCCCAAAGCCGCGGTGGTGGCCACCCTGCGCACGGGCAAGTCCCTCCCCTGGCTCTTTCGCCGCACCTTGCGACGGGCCCGGCACGTCGTGGCGAACAGCCATGAGACCCGCGAACGCGTCCTCGCCGCCGGCCAGGCGACCCCCGAACGCGTCTCGGTCATCCACAATTCCCTGGTGTTCGCCCCCTCCCCCCCTCCGCCCAATCGCAACGCCCTCCGGCGCGAGCGAGGAGTGCCCGACGACGCCGTGCTGCTGCTCTGGGTCGGCATGTTCCGACCGGAGAAGAACCACCAGGAATGCCTCGACCTCGTCGCGCGCCTGCCCGCGGGTCTGCCCTGGCATTTCTGGCTCGTCGGAGACGGCCCAACGAAGGACCGCCTCATCCGCTGGACCGAGTCGCACAGACTGTCCGCGCGCATCCAGTTCCTCGGGTTTCAACCCAATCCCACCGCGCTCTACCCCTTGGCCGACCTTGCGGTGATGACCTCACGGTCGGAGTCGCTCTCCAATTTCTTGATCGAGGCCCACGCCCACGGATTGCCCTCCCTCGCCTACGCGGCCTCGGGGGTGGCGGAGTGCGGAGGAACCGTCGTGCCCATGGGAGATCAACAGGCATTTCTCGGTGCGTTGGAGAAACGGGTCGCCGACCCCGCGTTTCGTCGGCAAGAATCCGCACGCGTCCGACAGTTCGCCCTCGACGCGTTCTCTCCGGAGAAGCAAACCCGCGCCTACCTCGACCTCTTCCAGCGGCTCCTCGCCCCGTCGCCATGACCAACAAGCAACGCCTCGATCTCATCGAGAAGCACATCCGCGACCACCGCTACGCCGATCTGCACACCCTCGCGGCGCGCTTTTCGATCTCGCTCTCCACCGTGCGACGCGCGCTGAACGAACTGGAGACCAAGGGCATTTTGCGCCGACACCATGGCGGAGCGTCGCTCATCGAAACCGATGAAGTGTCCCGTGAATACGACTTCATCGCGCGCGACCAGCGCATGGCTGCCGAAAAGTTCGCCATTGCCAGCCTGATCGCGGACCGGGTCCAGCCCGGCATGACCGTCATTCTCGATGGAGGCACCTCGACCTACGCGGTGGCCCGCCTCCTCACCGCCAAGCGACTCCAGGTTATCACCAATTCCCTCCCCATCGCCGGACTCTTCGGCGAAGTTGGCACCGTGGAGACCATTGTGACCGGAGGTTCCATTTACAACCGCCTCGGCGTGCTTGTCGGCCCCCTGTGCGAACAGTCTTTGGAGCACATCCACGCCGACATCGCGATCCTCGGAGGAGCAGGCATCACCGAGTCCGGAGTCTGGAACCACAACGCCCTGATTGTTGCCACCCAGCGCAAGATGATCGCGGCGGCTGAGCAGAGCGTGTTTGCGATGGACCACAGCAAGTTCGGCCGCAAAGCCCTCGCGCTCACGGCGGGCTTCAACCCCCGCTTTACGATCGTCACCGACGCCAAACCCGACGCCGCCATTGCCCGAGCCATCGACACCGCCGGCGCCCGACTCACCCTCGCCAAACGAGAACTCGTCGAGTCCCGCCGCGCCGGCACCACGGAGCGGTGACGAGCGCCAGCCCCTGCGGCGCTCGAAGTGCGAAGTTCGAAGAGTGAAGTTCAAAATCAAACGTAGCCACAGCTTCAGCCGCATTCCCCCGCCCCCGTAAAGGAACGCGGAACGCATTCCTTCGTCCGATAGCACACACACGCCCCTCACACCTTGAGGGCAGCATGCCATGAGCCCGTCGAATGGCGCCGCTCCGTCGGCGCCATTTGCGCCTCGTGACCACCCGTCGCGCCGCGCCGGCGCTCCGTTGGAGGTGGCCTCGCCGAGGCCGCGTCGGGACCTTCGGTCCCGCCTCCGTCCTCCGATTCCTTAAACCGACGCCATACATCCGTCCCTTGAATACGATAGAAGCCCTCCTTGAACGCGCCGCCCCGCAAGCGCCATTCGTCCATTCCGAACACTTCAGCATTAAAAATTAAGCGTTCAGCGTTCAGCGTTCAGCGTTACTCCGTTCCTCCGTTCCTCCCATCTCCCACCCAGACAACCGCTTGCAACGCTCCTCTCCTCAACCCTTGTCAAACCCCACCGGCCGAGATTTTTTTGCAACTGAGCGGGACTTGCGCTGACCCGATCTTAGCATCGCCGCTGAAATCGCCAGGCGCGAACGCCCGCTCCCGCCAGCCAGCAACGTCCAGCCACCAACCCTCCGAGGCGCACCCGGCAACCCGGCCCCATGCACCCCGATGGCGGCAGCTTGCACCGCGGAGCGGTGAAGTGCGAAGTTCAAAGAGTGAAGTGCGAAAAAAAGTAGCTGCGGCTTCAGCCGCATCCTCCCCGTAGAGGAACGCGAAACGCGTTTCTTCATCCGATGACACGCGCCGGGCGCGTGTCCAGCGGTCAGAGCTCAGCAAACAGATGTCAGTTCTCAGAATTCCGGCGCTCCGTACTTCAGCATTAAAAGTTCAGCGTTCAGCGTTCAACGTTCTTCCCCGTTCCTCCGCGTTCCTCCCTCCGCCCCTCGCCCCCCTTGGAGGGCAGCATGCCCTGAGCCCGTCGAAGGCCGCCGCTCCGTCGGCACCATTTCCCCATTGTAGGGCCGGCCCTCGCGGCCGCGCCTGCCAGCCCCTACGGGGCTGGAAGTGCGAAGTTCAAAGAGTGAAGTGCAAAATGCCCTGAGCCTGTCGAAGGGCAAAAAAACGTAGCTGCGGCTCCAGCCGCATTCCCCCGTAGAGGAACGCGGAACGCGTTTCTTCATCCGATGGCACACGCGGCATGCCAGCCCCTACGCGCCTGGAGGTGCAAAGTTCGGAGGGTAAAGTTCGAAAAACAAACATAACGAATCACCCGTCTCCTCCGTCTATTGTAGGGCCGGCCCTCGCGGCCGCGCCTCCCAGCCCCTACGGGGCTGGAAGTGCGAAGTTCAAAGAGTGAAGTGCGAAAGCTCAGAAATTCCTTCCGCCCAGAACTCCGAACACTTCAGCATTAAAAATTCAGCGTTCAGCGTTCAGCGTTCAACGTTCCTCCGCGTTCCTCCGCGTTTCTCCCTCCGCCCCCTCGCACCCTTAGAGGGCACCGCTCCGTCGGCACCATTTCCCCATTGTAGGGCCGGCCCCCGCGGCGCGCCTCCGCCCCTCGCCCCAAACCCACCCCTAACGCAAACCGCCCTCCCCTCGAATGCCGCTTTACAAGTCTTCCCCCTTTCCCCCAGAA
>JAEUGY010000055.1 GCA_016794625.1 Opitutaceae bacterium | reverse complement strand
CGAGCGCTCAAAGGCGGCGTCACCTTGCTCGCGCAGAGTGCGCGGCGGGACGCCCTTGATCTGGACGCCGAGGTTCTTGACCACGTCGGCACCGTTCACGGTGACGCGACCGTACCACCACTTGCTGCGACCTTTTTGGATTTCGAGGGCCATGCGAAAAACTCCGGTGTGACTTCGTGAAAGGGTGAGTGACTGCTTTTAACTGACCCGTAGTTTACACCGTAGTTCCAGCCTGTCTTTAGCTAAATACCTATAACCATAACATTTACCGTCAGGCTCATAACGAAGTCGACGGTCAAATCTACGGCCGCGAACCCGCCGTGCCAATGCCTCCGAGTGGACTGGATGACGCCCAGATCGCCGCTGTGCTTACCTATATCCGTACACACTTCGGGAACGACTCTCCCGCAATCACCCCAAATCAGGTTGCAGCGGTCCGTCGACAAAACCAGCAGCGTTCCATCGCCTGGACGAATGCTGAACTTTCTCCCTGATGCCGTTGGTGAGGTGGACCCCGTCCGCTAGACTGCAGATCGGGTAAAGTGAGTTAAAATGAGGCAGAGCGACCTGACGGGTCATTGGCGACCGTCACGTCCAGATCCTGCCCGGGAATGCTCGCGATGCCAAGCGTGCAGCCTCCGGTTCGGCTGGGAAACAGACATGATCCACTGGGGTGGCGGAAGTCGACTCAACGTGTGGATGAGGTCGCCAATTGGCGACCGGATTGGGCTCTTTTCTTGGTTGGGTAGTATTCATTCCCGGGTTTTGCCGCTTCGACCTGCCCTGGGTCGGTTTGGGCACGGTCACGCACGCACGGCATATCCGGGCCGACTCCAAGTCTACGAGTGAATACACGGAGCTTGTGTCGCAGTGGTCCCTCCCCTTCCCGCCTGGGTTCAGATGCGGCTTCCCGGTGGTGTGAACGCGCCTGACCGCTGCACGTCTGTGCTCACTCTTTGGCACTGCGGTGGGGCCTCACTTGCTGAGTCGCTGGGGTTGCGGTCTGACGTTTCACCCGGCCTATTCGTGTTTCGTGGTAATGTCCTCCTTATGACGTTTGGGTTTTGCGCGAGTAGGTTCTGCAGTCCGCCCAAATGCAGCGGGAGAAAGCTCCAGGCGATCACGGGTAGGGTCGCAGTTGATCGTGACAGCACGCTGCCATCGGCGGGCCGAACCAGAAGGCGACATTTCCCTGAGACCACGTTTCGCCTGCGAGAGCACATCGCCCGGCAGTTTTTCGCATCGTAGCTCAAACAATTGCCGCCAGAACCACGGAAATGGGACCTGCAGGTCTCCCACCTTCAAGCCGATTCCGAGCTGTGATTTCCTCGGAGGGGCGGGCGGTTGCGGCAGAGTCTCGGCTTTTCCAGGGCCCAGAAAACGCAATGTTGCATTTCCTCGGTATTTAGTCAGATCTACCGATGTTTAGCACTATGCCCACCAAGCTCCAGACCCTGGAACGTCTTCTCCGCACGCATGCCACGCTGCGGCCGGCCGACCTGCGTCGCCGGCACCTGCCGACCAGCTACCTCGGCCGGCTGGTCCGCGCGGGCCGGCTGGTCCGCCATACCCGGGGGGTGTATGCGCCGGCCGACGCGGAGATCAGCCCGCGCCACGATTGGGAGCTGGCCTGCCTGCGGGTGCCTCATGGCATCCTCTGCCTCACCACGGCCCTGGCGTTCCATGAGATCGGCACCCAGAGCCCCCGGGCGGTTTGGATGGCCGTCGATGGCAAGGCGTGGAAGCCCAGGGTGGCCTACCCGCCCATGCGTTTCGTGCGTTTCACTGGGGCGGCACTCCGGCAGGGTGTCGTCATCGTTCCCTCCGGCCGGGCCAACCTCCGGGTCACCACGGTCGCCAAGACGGTCGCCGACTGCTTCAAGTATCGCCGGAAGATCGGCCTCGACGTGGCGGTTGAGGCACTGCGGGAAGGCTGGCGGACGCGCAGGTTCACGCTGCCCGACCTGACCAAGGCCGCGCGCGTCTGCCGGGTCGCCCGGATCATTCAGCCCTACCTGGAGATGCTCCCGTGAGCGGACCGTCGAATCTGGCTGCCTCGGTCAAGGCTCGGTTGCTCAACCTGGCCCAAGCCCGGCACGAGACCTTCAATGAATTGGTCATTCGCTATGGCATTGAGCGGCTGCTGTACCGGCTGGGCCGGTCCCCGCATGCCGAACGGTTTCTGCTGAAAGGAGCGATGCTCTTTGTTCTGTGGGACGGACGGTCGCCGCGACCCACCAAAGACGTGGACTTTCTGGGTTTCGGGCCGATGGAAGTGGCGACGGTGGTCGCCGCCTTCCGCGAGATTATTGCGACCCCGGTGCCGGCGGACGGGTTGGAGTTCGACGTGGATTCTGTGGCGGCTGAGGAAATCCGCGAAGGCAGGGAATTCGGCGGTATCCGCGTAAAGCTGACCGCCCGCCTCGGCACGGGCCGCCTCCCCCTGCAGATCGACGTCGGTTCAGGCGACGCCGTCACGCCCGGGCCGGAGCAAACAGAATTCCCGGTGCTGCTGGATTTTCCGGCACCGCGGGTGAACGTCTATCCCGTCTATACGGTGGTCGCCGAAAAATTCGAGGCGGTCGTGTCGCTGGGTGTCCGCAACACGCGGATGAAGGATTTCCACGATCTGTGGTTCCTATCGCGTCGCTTTGACTTTGACGGCGCCACACTGCACCGGGCCCTTGCAGCCACCTTCGCCCGCAGGGGAACCGCTTTTGAGGGGGAGCTGCTTCCGTTCACCGCGGCTTACGTCCACGATGCCGATCGCCAAGCTCAATGGCAGGGATTCCTGAACCGCAACGGACTCGACGGGCCGCCGGAGAAGTTCCCAACCTTGATGGTCGGTCTGCGGGAGTTTCTCGGCCCCGTCCTCCGACCCACCTCCCGCCGGTGGCGTGCCGACGTGGGCTGGGCGTGACGTCTCAGACAACAAACCACGCGGAATGACCGGGTTTGGTTCAACCTTGTCCCCAGACCGCGGGTCAAAAGGACCGGTCTGCACGCATGAACGAAACCGGCAACCGTCTCGTGATTGAAAGTCAGTTCCTGGGCGATCCTTCGCGGGGACCCGCCGGGCTCGTGCCCAGCTTGAGTTGCTGGTCGGAGGATCACTTCGAGTCGGTTTGCAGAGCCTCGTCCAATCCGAAGGAGCGTCGGGTGAGAATTCATCGCTCGCTGCGGCGGGTCCTGACGATCCTGGACTGTCGTGACTCAGCAATCACCGGAATCATCTCGATACCATGGGCACGGCGCCTCGTTGACAGGGCCCAGGAAACACCGCATGTCGTTGACCCGAGGGAACGGGCTCGAAGTGTGCTCACCCGGCGGAAAAACGGAACCATGATACCTGAGTCTAGCATGCCATGAAAACCACGTCGCTCGTTCGGGGGGTCGCGGTCTTTCTCAGTTTCTGGGCGTTGGTGGGTTGTCAGAGTACGACAACGATTCCCATTCCGTCTCCGTTTCGGGCGGAGCGGGTCGAGCGGCAGGCGGGACTGTCTCCGAAGGAGCGTACCTGGCTGGAGAAGAACTGTTATGCGGGGGAGCCCAAACTCATGACGCCGCCGGAGGGGTTTAATCGGACGATTTCGAGAGCGGGGTATGCGCTCAATCACAGTTCGTTTTATCGGCAGCCTCTGTGGGTCGCAGAGGGACTTTCTAGGCAGGAACTCTCCGGACCGGGGAACCGGGATCTGTCCAAGTTCAAGGCTGATGAGAAATTGCCGGTGGCTGAGCGGAGTGAACCCAAGGACTACAAGAAGTCAGGATTTGACCAGGGGCATATGGCTCCGGCGGGAGATTTCAATCGCAGTCAGGCGGCGACGGACGAGTCCTTCTTCATGTCGAACATGAGCCCGCAGATTGGTCCAGGGTTCAATCGCGCCATCTGGAGTTATCTGGAGGATTTGGCCCGGGAACTGATCAGCGGGGCGGATTCCGGGTATGTGCTCACGGGTCCGATGTTCATCGATCCCAAGGAGGAGGATCCTGAGACTGCGGATGGACTGGTGCCGGTGACGTGGGTCAAGCAGAGGGTCGCGGTGCCCACCCACTACTACAAGATTGTGGTTACGCTGCGGGAGAGGAAGGCGTCCTGCGTTGCCTTTGTTCTGGAAAACAAGTCCTACGATATGCCGAAGCGGGACATTCGATTTTCGGAATTCGTGAAGAGTGTGGATTGGGTCGAGGCACGGACGGGAATCAACTTCATGCCGGATCTGCCTCCCAACTTGGAGCGGCAACTCGAACGTGACGTGGGAGCGTTTCCTTAAATGCCCAACAACGCTTTCTTGCCGTTTCGGCCGCTCCGCCCTTCCACGTTGGTCTACAATCCGCTGACATCGGAGGCGGGTACGTTGGGTTACATCGCCCGCCAGGGGCAAAGTCGCTACCTTGTCAGTTGCGCACATGTCTTGATTGGGAAAGGCCAACACCCGCAGCCCATCTATCAGCCGAGTGACGAGGATGGTTTGGGTCCTGTTGCGGAGACGAGCGCCACGATGATTGACCATGAATTTGACATGGCGGGGGCACGGGTTTTTGAGGCTGTTTCCTGTGTGAATGAGCCGCTTGTGTTCGGTCCCTTGAGGGGAACGTGGATTGATCCGGACGTGGGGATGCGCGTGGTCAAGTTTGGCGCGACGACGGGAGCCACCGAGGGGCAGATCACGAGTGTGGAGGCAGGGCGCTTCAGGATTGCGTTGCCCTCGTTTTATCCGGGGGGAGGCACGCTGAGTGCGGCAGGTGATTCTGGATCCCTGTGGATCGAGCTCGAATCAAGGCGACCGGTGGGGTTCCATTATCTGGGGGGAATTGGGTCGCAGGCGTTTGCCTACGCGAGGATCGGTCGTGAAGTCATGTCGAGGCTTGGGCTTCAGGAGTTGTGAGGGTTCGGGTGCGTGAGGGAGAGGAGTGGCGCGTCGCGGGCTGACGGGACGATGTGGTGTCGCGGGAGGGGGCAGGATTTTATGGCCGGTGCCGACTGTTAGGGGTTTTCTCGAACCGGCTGCGGACACCACCTTTTAGATGCGCCGCCAGAACCTGCCTATTTTGCTACCATGCCCACCGTGTGACGCACAAAAACAGTCGCCAAAAGACTCCCCGAATCGTGAACTTCTACACGAAACTTGAATTTTCTCCATTGGGGTTGGCAAACACGACCCGCTCACCAATTCCCGAGATGCAATAGCCTCCGGGGAAAGGCGATCATTCAATCAAGACACTCTGGCCAACTCAGCTTCGATGCTGAGCAACAATCTAACCGCAAAATCTTCCAAACTCTCCCCTTCGGGACCGAAAGACGGACTTCCGCCTCCGCCACTCCAACCACCTTTTGAACGAACCAAACGAGAAAAGCCAAATCTTCCACTCTTCTCAGAAATCAGCCACGCGTCAGCAGACTTCTGGAAGGCTGCCCAAGATCGACAGTTAGGCACGTAACCGCTGAAAAGAAAACTCGCGTAATCAGTCCGATTCGGAGTAGGCACGCGTGGATTGCCTCTACGTATAGTATCAACTACTATGCGGCGTGTCATTTCCCGGTCCGCTAAAGGCGCAACTCCGACGGGCTCTACTTGACGTTCGAAACCAGCATCAGTCTTGGCAGTACTCGGTGCGTACAACACTCCATTTCGAGTATAAACCATGTATCCCATATTCAAAGTTCGGTAATGACAGTCGTGACGTTTCGCGCAGCCTGAGCTGGACCCCGAAAGTTGGACGCTGACGATTGTTAGTCCAAACTCAGGTCCCCCTCCCTAGCCCCTGGATCCATTCAACGGATCCTTCTAGCATAGTAACGCAATCAAACGTAAAACCGTTATCCCTGTAAAAGACACTATCCCACGGCCGTCCAGTTATGAGTAGTTGATTTCCAACTGTTTACACGAGTCAACGTGGTCGGTGCTTGTATCAACTTTCGTAAGAAGCTCTCCAATAGGAATTTGCTCCATCGAGGCGATGCTGACGACCTGCAAAATTTCCCAGAGGCTGTTTGGCAGGTTCAACCGCCGTTTGGCAATGGTCACCAGGAGGTAGGCACAGATAGCGGTCCACACTTGTACACGGACACCGTTGGCCGATGTGCTATAAAAGCCGCGAAGCCGCAGGTGCTGCTTGATCCACCGAAAGAACAGTTCGATCGCCCAGCGGCGTCGATAGATCTGAGCGACAAGCAACGCTTCCAAATCGAATTGGTTCGTGACGAAAACCAGCGTTTTGGCGGTTTCCGGATCGATGAAGCGGATGCGGCGGAGTTTCTCTGGATAGTCTCGACGGCCGATCGCGGAGTTGAGTGTGATCGTCTGGTCGGAGCGCAGCCCGGTCGACTCGTCCACTGGGCGACTTTCGCTGACATAAAAGCAGGTGTTCGATTTGAGTCGGGTAACGAAGAATGCACCGGCTTGATGCAACCGGTACAGGCGGGCGAAGTCCAAATAGCCGCGGTCCATAACGTAGTAGCTGCCCGGATGCATCGGGATGTCATCAAGCGACGCCACCTCGTGCTTTTTTCCCTCGTGCAGGCTGGCAAAGACTGGAATATCGCCGCGCAGGTCGAGCAGTACGTTGAGTTTGACCGACGCCAAGGATTGTTTCCATCGGGCCCACGGAAACAACGCCATACTCAGTTCGATCACCGTCGCATCCAGGGCGAACAAGTCGGCCTCCAGTCCGAGTGGTGCGGGGACCTCGGCAAACAATCGTTGTGCTCGGCGCATCAAAACCGCCGCGACATCAGAGAAAATGCGCCAGTCGCGGTGTTCGTTGGCGTACGCCAGATTCGTTCGGGTTACTCGTCCCCGGATGCCCATATGATAAGTCAACGAAGGGCGGGCACTCAGGCATGTCTCGATGCCCCTCAAGCTCTCCCTATAAGTCAGCTGGGCGAACACCATTGCCGCGAAGTGATCGTAGACCCTGAGCGATCTGGACGCCCGTGGCATCGGGCGGCGCGCTGCGGTTCGTGACAGCTCCGTTGCATCCAGCCCAGCCATGATCTGCGCGAAAACCGTCGGTGCATTCTTCATCTTCGGGCCGGAAATGCACGAAATGCACCTTTTTTTGCCAGCTCGAAGACACTCCCATTTTCTCCTTTCTCGTTAGGAAGTAGGACTATGCGAGAATTGAATCAGCCCTTAACTGGACAGCCGTGACACTATCCTTAAAGAGACCTAATCCTCCGTTATGCGTAAGCTCCTTGATTTTAGTCACTTTATTGGAACTCATGTTAACTTCCACCAGGGATCGACTTAACGGACCTTTGGTCTGGGCTAACGCGTACATCGTCGGCCCTTGTACAATCGCTAAGCACTGAAACTGGGCGATGCCTTCAGCCTTATACCTCGCCAGTACGCGATACGTACGGCGATCAAACAACTCTAAACCACCGCCAAGCCAAGAAATAGCGATGAACTCATCTAGCGCAGCAACTGCGACGACGGGCCTTTGCCTTCGACAAACAATACTGCATGAATCCTCATTCCAAACATAAACACGCTCATCACCCTCAACTAGTAAGTGACTCTGAGAAATAAAAAACAAATTCTTGACTGAACCAACGTCAGAAATGCGCCTCACACCCTCACCAATTATATAGAAATCTTCGGCAGCGTTGGTCAGAGCGAAACAATCACCTTGCGCCTGAATGACCTGGGGCTTGTCAATTGTAAAGGATCGCTTGCGGACTCCACTACTATCGTAGATAACAATCTCATTTAAGGTAAAAGAGCCACAAGCTATGCCTCCTCTTCCGATCGCAAATCGCTTACCGCCAGCCTCGAAAACAGAAGAAAAACGCCATCCGGGTGTTTTCGAACCGATCTTGCCACCAACAATCGTGCTATCACTTAGAGCAGCGACAAGCGGAAACTCAGAAGCGATACTGGAATCGTATTCTAATCGACTGATATACACCATAATCACTTTCCCAATAGCTCTCTTAAGATATCCTACGGTGCGGGATTGGGCCCATTTACTCCATCTGAATTCACATAGAAGCAAGGGTCGATGCTAGCAGTCATGCACGCCGGCGGAAAAGGCTGTTCCTTCTTTGACCCGGTCTTTGCGGCGGGCGATGCCATCGGAGCGGTACCCGTAGCGGGAGATTGCGGTGGTACCGATTTGGTTCAGCACCTCGGTGCGCAGGTCCCGGTTGGGCTCGTAGGCGTAGGTGGTTGCGACCTGGGGGCCGGTCACACCGGAGAGGAGTCCGCTGTTGGTGACGTAGCCGTAGGAGAATGACCCTGCGCCGGAATTCACGCCGGAGAGGCGACCTGACGTGTCGTAGGCGAGCGTCACGTCCAGATCCTGGCTGGGGAGGCCGCTCGTGCCAAGCTTGTAGCCGACGGATCGGCCGGAACGAGAATCTTTCTCGAAGACGTCACGGCAGGCGGTGGCGCGTGAGATGGGGTCGCCAATTGGCGACCGGCATGGGCAACTGTATTGAGACCCGACGTTTTCTTGAACCGTGCCCCGTACTCGCGTGGTACGCCCCGATCAGCTTCCGCCGCTTCGCACTCGGAAACACCCTGCGACCCCGCGAGTCGCGCTTCTCACCGACGTCCACCACCTCCGCCACAATTGCTCCCATCTCCAAAGCATACCCGCACCCCTAACTATCCGCTAGGGGGCACTTGGTCGGACGCATACGGTTCGCCACTCCAGCCATCGACACTTCGATCAGCCTTGATGCCGCCGGCTTCGGCTCCCGCCGACTTTTTCCCAACCATAGGGTCAACGTCGGCAGCGCTATCCCCTCGTCCAGACAAAACTGCTTCTGGGTTTTTCCGCTCGCTCGATACGCAGCCAGCACCTGCGCCCGCTCCTCGGCACTTCGGTGCCGCTTTCGTTTCCCAAGACCCTGTAGTTGCATCCCGCCATTCTACCCGGCCCACGCTTACTTCGCTACCATGCCCTCCGTGTGACGCTTACAAACGACCCACGATCTGTTCAGGGCTCAATTGCTCTCGGACCATCCGCTCTACCGGTTCAAATTGCGGGGAACCGAAGCGTTTATTGCGCCGCGAGCGCCGTCGACGAGCGATTGTTTTCTCTCCGGCTCTGGCGGCCCGGTATGCTCCATCATATAGAGAGCGATTGCGTTCTACCTCCCGATAGATCGTGCTCCGGTGACGATTCAACGTTTGCGCAATCGCATCCATTGGAATGGTCTGTGATCGCATCGCTGCGATCCGATGCCTCTCTTCGACATTCAACTGCTGGTATCCCATCCGCTTTTATGTCGCACTTACTTGTTGAATTCAAGAAGCCCAAAATGCCGCTTATAGCAAATACTCGCGGACAGGGGGGAGTCCAGCTATTGTGCCATCCCAAAGCGACTTTACATATCGGATTTTCTCGGGGTTATCGAACCCCGCACCCGCAAGTTTCGCATCTACTACGATCTGAGCAAAATCCTCAGACACAAATATAGTTCCGGGCCACTCTGGTATCTTGAATATCGGTACACGCCTTAAGCGTTCAGGCGCGAAAACGAACTTCTGAATGTGTATAATCCTAGTTGGATCATCCGGTGAAAAAGTAATACCGGAGGCTTCTCGATCAAGACAGTGCACAACTTCAATCACATTGGCAGCGAATAATTCGCACCCATTCACTTCAACAAGAGAAAGAAACTCAACATAGGGAGCAATTAGCTTCTTTAGCGCCTCTATTGCTCTTGGAGTCAAAACCAAAGCACTGAGATCCCAAGAAACAAAATCACGTAATTTTCTGGATCTTCCCATCACGCGCAGCCTAGGAGCCTTCCAAGACGCTGCCATAGGAGTGCCAACGAACCGCTGGCTTTCAAAGTACTCCCCATCCTCTTGTACAAGAGTCAGCGAATTCTCTCCATCCGGGAAGAAATTGTAGAATTTCATGAAACTCACCTCATTTTGCCCGATTGCTTTAGCAGTTCTTCGGCAATCTGCTCAAGACCAGCGATCGCATCAGATTTTGTTTTCCACGCGCGGGAGGCTGTATTTATCATTATGTAATATGCTTCCGTGTGTAACTTTTGATGAAAAGAGACCGGCAGTGCCACACCATTATTAAAATCATTAATGTCAATTCCTAGCTTGTTTAGCTTGCTTCTCGCTTCGTTGGCCTTTCTCGCCGTTATTGCCACAATGTGGTGACCTGCATCTTTTCCTTCTCTAATAGCCCAGCGGAAAAGGCTTTTGGTATCTTTTGCCGCTTCAGCCGCTTGATACATATTCCTTACCAAAGCCTTACCCGCACGTGCAAGCCTAATGCTGTTTAGGGTTGTTGAAGCACCGGCGGGAAGTCCTGGGACAGCAGTAGCCAAGACGTCGTATCCAAGACCGAGTCCATCCGCAAAGGCGCCTAGATAATTTCCCGACGTGACATTGCATCCAAAAGAAACAAGCCCACCAGCCACATTGAAAACATCCCAACCGGTCTCAATGGCAAGACCGTGCAAGTCATAACTGTTCAGACCATTGTTCCCCGCAAATCGGTAAAGATTCAGCCCACCGTCACCGTCGATAAACTTACCAGTCGTCAGAAGGATGAAGCCAGGCTCTTCAATCGGATCCCTACTAATCCATCGTCCAGCAGAAGTAATATAGTACCTGAAACCATAGTAGTAGAAACCACTCGTGTTATCCCAATACTTGGAGCTGAACCGATGGCTGAATCGCCCCAGATTCGACCCAGTAGAGGCGGAGATCTCACCAAACGCATCGTACTCAAAATGAGCTTCGATACCGCCGGTGGAGCTGATGTATTCGCTGACGTTCCCATTCCCGTCGTAGGTTGCGAAGAAAGTGGCCGTGGAGGGCGTGGCGGTCGTGACAGCAAGCAGTCCCCCTACCCCGCCCGCGCCTTGCTGGGTTTGGCTCAGGCCGAGTCCCCAAGTGTAGGCGCAGATGCGAGCGAAACCGCTCGTCGCAAATTCCCCCAGAAGATTCCAGCCCTCGTAGATGAACTTCCTATCATCCAGCACCGACCAGGCTGATGACACATAGGAGCTCTCGATTTTCCGGATCCGCCGGGATTGGTAGTCGTACGTGAATTCCAGTTTCTTGGATCCGTTGACCGGGCTCGTGGCGTAGTCCCGGGCCAGGGTGAGGCGGTTTTCGGCGTCCCACTCGTAGTACCAACCGGAACCCGACTGAGTCTGGTTGCCGTCGAGGTCGTGGACGGGCGAGGCGGAGGGGTTGGTGAGGGCGGTGTATTGGTTGAGGGCGTTGCTCGTGTAGCCGCGGACGGAGGAGGTTCCGTTTTGGCTGGTGAGACGGTTGCCGATCGCGTCGTAGGAAAACTGTCGGGAAAGGGCGACGGTTTCTGGGTCGGAGGGTCCGTCGGGGTTGGTTCCGGTGTAGTTGCGGGTGAGGGTGACTTCGTTGCGGTCGTTGTAGGCGAAGCGGTCGTACACGCCGGCGGAAAAGGCTGTTCCTTCTTTGACCCGGTCTTTGCGGCGGGCGATGCCATCGGAGCGATACCCGTAGCGGGAAATCACGGTGGTACCGATTTGGTTCAGCACCTCGGTGCGCAGGTCCCGGTTGGGCTCGTAGGCGTAGGTGGTTGAGACTTGGGGGCCGGTCAGGCTGGAGAGGAGTTCGCTGTCGGTGACGTAGCCGTAGGAGAATAAACCCGCGCCGGAGTTCACGCCGGAGAGGCGACCTGACGTGTCGTAGGCGAGCGTCACGTCCAGATCCTGGCTGGGGAGGCCGCTGGTGCCAAGCTTGTAGCCGCCGGATCGGCGGGGAGGAGGATACGTTTCAAAGACGTGGCGGCAGGCGGTGGCTCGTGAGGATGAGGTCGTCCAGGGGGCTTCGGATGTCAACGAGCAGATAAAATTGACCCACTAACGAGTATGTAAATTGACCCACCCCCGACGCAAAGAACGGGAGCGGATCGAGGGTGCCGGGTGATTCAGTCCTTGGGTTGGGGTTTGTCCGCCTTTGGCGGATTGGTGAGCAGCGGGTCTTGGACGCCGGCTTGGCGGCGCTCGCGCAGGCGGTAGGAGTCGCCGCGGATGTTGACGACGGTGGCCTTGTGGAGGAGACGGTCGAGGGCGGCACCGGCCATGATGGCATCTCCGGCGAAGACGTGGGCCCAGTCGGCGAAGGGTTTGTTGGAGGTGAGCACGAGGGCCCCGCCGGTGTCGTAGCGCTGGCTGATGACTTGGAAGAGCAAGGATGCCGGCGTTGGCTCGAGGGCGAGGTAGCCGACCTCGTCTAGGATGAGCAGCTTCGGGCGGGTGAAGTTGTGCATTTCGCGGTGGAGGCGGTTCTCGGCCAGGGCGAGCGAGAGTTTGCGGGCGGCCTCGACGGCGCTGGCAAAGTAGACCCGGTGGCCCAGTTCGGCGCAGGCGACGCCGAGGCCGATGGCGAGGTGCGTCTTGCCGACGCCGGGCGGCCCGAGGAGCACGACGTTGCGGCCTTCGGCGAGGTAGCGGCCAGTGGCGAGTTCGTCGAGGAGCTTGGGGTCGAGCGAGGGCTGGGCCTGGAAGTCGAAGTCGCGCAGGCGTTTTTCCGCGGGGAAGCGGGCGAACTGGAGGTTGAGGGCGACGGTGCGGCGGTGGCGCTCGGCGAGTTCGTCGTCGAGGAGCCGGCCGAGGAAGTGGCTGTAGCTCCACTGGCCGGCGGCGGCTTGCTGGGCGACGGCATCGAGGCGGCCATGGGCCGTGGATAAGCCGAGGGTGGCGAGGGCCGCCGCGGCCTTGGGTTCAAAGACGGCGGCGCTCATCCGGCCACCTCCGCGTAGACGCTGAGCGGGCGCTGCTCGACGGCTTGCGCGAACACCACGGTGCAACGGGGCGGCGGAGCGTAACGCTCGGTCGTGGCGCGCGCGACAGTCTGCTTCCACAACGCCTGGAGGTGCCCGGGATTGATCTGGCTGTGGCCCTTGGGCACGGGAGTATGCTCGGCGACAATCAGCTCGCCGGCCTTGACCGTGATCCTGCCGCCGAGGCTTTGGACGCTGACCAACTGGCCGACGTGCTCGGGCGGCACCGAGTAGCGTCCGCCGTGGTAGGCGATGAGCGCCTCGGCGTCCACCTTGCGGGCGACCGCGGGGGCGTAGGGCCGCAGTCGCGCGGCGGGCGCGAGGTGCGCCAACTCCACGGCGAGCAGCTCGTCGGGCCGGCGCCGGGTGGTGGCGTGGATCCGCGCGTTGGCCGTGTGCCGGCACCAATGCAGGCCCCGGGCGTTGAGGTCGTCCAGATCGGCGAAGCGGCTCCCGAGCAGGAAGCTCTGGTCGAGGTAATGGATGGCGCGCTCGACCTTGCCCTTGGTGCGCGGACGATACGGCCGGTGCGTCTTGGGCGTGAAGCCGCAGTGGGCCGCGAAGTCGAGGAAGGCAGGGTTCCAGCGCTGCGGATCGAGCCGGACCTGCTTCATGTTGTCGTAGAGGATCGCCGCGGGCACGCCGCCGAAGAAGGCGAAGGCTTCCAAGTGGCAGTCGATCAGCACGGGCAGGCTCATCGAGGTGACGAAGCGCACGTAGATCGCCCGCGAGAATGACAGCACCATGACGAAGGCGCTGATCGTCACCGGCCGGCCCTGCGCGTCGGCGAAGGTGCCGACGTGCTTCCAGTCCACCTGGGCCTGCTCGCCCGGGCCGGTCTCGTAGCGCACGGTGGCGCGGGCGGCCGCTGTGGCGCGTTCCTCCAATCCGGCGAGGAAGCGACGCACGGCATGGATGCCGCCTTGGTAGCCGCGGGCCTGCAATTCAGCCAGCAGCCGCACGGCCGACAGGCCGGTGCCCGCGCGCTCGCGCAGGTAATCGTGATGCGGATCGAGCTTGGTCTGGCGTTGCCGGGATTGTGGCGCGCGCAGGCTCCCAGCCTTGAGGATCGCGCGCACGGTGTTGCGCGCATGGCCGGTCAGCCGTGCGATCTGGCGCACGGAATGACCCTGCCGCTTGAGGAAATGGATATCCATGTGTTGGAGCGCCGCGAGCATGCCGCAGGGCTATGGCCTGCGGACCGACCCCGTGGCGAGGTCGTCACCCCACGGCCGGCCGCTCGCAGCAAAAACCGGCCCGGGGATGTTCGTGAGTGGGAACTGCCTGACGGCGTCTGCCCTCCCGGGTCCGGAGGTGGAGGGACTCATCGTCCCTCCACGCCTCCCTCAGTTTCTTAACTGGGGAGACCCAAACCCGGGCGAACCGACGCCACAGGGGGTGGGTCAATTTTATCTGCTCGCAGGTGGGTCAAAATTAACTGCTCGATCACAATCAAGCGTGAGAGCGGCAACAAGGGGGGCAAGGGCTATGACTCAGCAGCGTATTAAACCGGCCTATGCCAAATTCGATCCCGCTCATGTGTTTGACGGGCTTTTCGTCCCCACGAAGGGGAAGAAGCGCGGGCGACTGTATGTGCCGCCGCGCCGCTTCGGCGATAGTGAAATCAGCTTTCAAGGGTTCGAGCAGCTTGGAGCTGATGACCAATCAATCTTGCTTGCAGTAAGCGCCCAGCTTGGCATTGACGGCTTGATGATCGAGGCAAAACCACCCGGCGAAATAGGCCAGCAATTGCGCCTTGCTTTGGACTTTGACAACGATGATGGAAGGCCGCTGAAAACCAAGAAAACCAGTTTGCGCAGCCTGCTGATTGATGCTGGATATGACGACCCAGAAAGCGGGGCGGCACTTGCCAGAATCAAGGAAAGCCTGAACCGAATGGGTAACGCGCAGATACGGGAAATCAATCACGCTACCGGCTGGGATTACCGCTGCAATCTCCTTTCGAGTCGGTTCAATCACAAGACTGGGGAAATCTTTGTTGCCGTCAATCCGCGCCTGACCGGGGCGGTTTTTCGAGAGCAACACGTCAAGGTTTCGCTTTTCGAGCGCAACGAGCTGGAGAGTGAAGCCGCCAAGCTGCTGCACTGTTGGCTGTGCTCAAACATCCGGCTTGGCCGTTCGCTTGGCAATGGCAACGGGGCGCACATCGACACGCTAGCGCCCCACGTATGGGGCAAGGCGGCGTGGGAAGAAGCATCAACGAAGGTTCGATCAGTCAGGCGGGGTCAACTACGCGATGCTTTAGACGAAATCTCAGACCGCACACGCGGACTGCAAGGCGGTATGGGATGGGCCATCGACCAGACCAGCAGCGGGCTTGTGCTGGTAAGTCGTCCCAAGGAACTGCCGTTCCTTGAGGGTGAGCACGACATGCGCCCCAGCGAATACCACGACCTCATGAGCCAGCCGCCAATGCAAGAACCAGATTTGTTCGACCCGCAGGACTGGACGCCGGACTGAGCCGCACCTGGTGAACTACTCGCTGCTAAAGCGGTCGAGCTTCCAAACTAACCTAAGCGGCCAGCTTTTCTTTTTTGACGCTTCGTTGAGCACTGCTGGTTGAGCTTTTGGCTCGGCCAGTCTTACGATTGCCTCCACGTCCACTATCCGACTGAGTTCGCAGAACCCCATCGCCAGATAACACCGTTCCAGTGTCCAAAATTAAGTTAATTGCCCGCTTCTTGATAACCAGTGATGCATTGTGATCTGCATTGTCAGTATTTCCACAATTACCGCAAACAAACAGGGCTTGTGTTTTGCGATTGTCGGGATGAGTGTGACCGCATTTTGCGCACTCCTGACTGGTTGTTGGTGCGGGTATTTTAAATACCGCTTTGCTGGATGAATAAGCCTTGTAGTAGGTGTAAGTCTCGATCACATGCCAGCCCACATTAAGAATAGACTTATTCAGTCCTGCTTTCTGCTTGGCTTTATTTGATATGAATCGACCTTGTTCATCCTGTTTTGCTTTCGGCCTTCTCGTCATCCTTGCGGTTCGTAACGCCTCAAACACAATGATTTTGGCGCTGCTATCAACCAATAACCGACTGGTCTTATGCGCAAAATCATTTCGTATGTTAGC
>JAEUGY010000048.1 GCA_016794625.1 Opitutaceae bacterium | reverse complement strand
TCGTGAACTCTGAGATGATGAACTTAGCAGCGTGATTCATGACCGATTTGCCACGTCAACTGGCAAATCGGTCATTGAAACCGCTAACCTCCTTATTTCTAAGGAGTAAAGTGGCGTCCCCACGGGGATTCGAACCCCGGTTCTTACCGTGAAAGGGTAGTGTCCTGACCGGGCTAGACGATGGGGACGCAAAAGAACAAGGGGGCGAACGGTAGGGGGGATCGGGCGTCGTGCAAGTCCGTTTTTCGGGGGATTTCCGGGCTGCGGGGGTCGTTTGGAGCCAGGGGGTTGCGGGTGCGGGCGTCGGTTTGCCAAAGAATCGGATTGGAAAAGGGTCCGCAATGGCGTGCGTTGGTGCCGGGTCCATCCGTTCGCATGGACGGTCTGGCTGCCGCTGGCGCGGGTCCTGGCTCGTCTGTCCGTCGGATCTCCCAAGCCTCTGTCCGCACATGACTTCCCAAGAAATCGCCCTCTCGCTTCCGCCCGTCGCGGTCACCGCCTGTCCTTCCCTGCCGTTCCGGCATCTGGGCTCGGGTAAGGTGCGCGAAATCTTCGACCTGGGTGACGCTCTGCTGCTGGTGGCCACCGACCGGCTGTCGGCCTTCGATGTGATCCTGCCGGATGGGATCCCTGGCAAGGGCATCCTGCTGACTCAGTTGAGTTTGTGGTGGTTCGAACAGACGAGCGATTTGATCGTCAACCACCTGCTGCCGGACCAAGCCGGGGAATTCGCACGGCGGGGGCTGCTCGACCGGGACTTGCAACTGCGGAGCATGGTGGTGCGCAAACTAAAGCCGCTGCCCATCGAATGTGTGGTCCGAGGTTACCTGGCGGGCAGTGGCTGGAGTTCCTACCAAAAGTCCGGCGAGGTCTGCGGACACCGGCTGCCGCCTGGGTTGCGCCAGGCGGAACGTCTGCCTTCGCCGCTGTTCACGCCAACGACCAAGGCGCCCAAGGGACAGCACGACGCGCCCATGACCGACGCCGAGGGGGTCGCCACGCTCGGCGCCGCCCGCTACGCCGAAGTGAAGGCCATCAGTCTGGCCCTCTACCAGCGGGGTCATGATCTCGCGGCCCGCGCCGGCATGATCCTGGCGGATACGAAATTTGAGTTCGGCACCGACGACGCGGGCCGGCTGCACCTGATCGACGAAGCCCTGACGCCCGACTCGTCGCGCTACTGGCCGGCCGAGAGTTACGCGCCCGATCAGTCTCCACCGAGCTACGACAAACAGTTCGTGCGCGACCATCTGCTCTCCCTGCGCTGGAACCAGCAGCCGCCCGCCCCGCGCCTGCCGGTCGACGTCATCACGCGAACCCGCGACAAGTACCTGACGGCGGTCCGCAAGCTGGTCGATCCGCGCTGAGAGGTCGCCACCGTCCAGACTCGCCTCGCCACCGCCGGCTCCCGAGGCTCGCCCCATGAAATCGCTGCTGCTGGTCGGCGTCACCGGGTTGGTCGGTCAGTCCGTGCTGGCCCAGGCGCTCGCCGATCCACGGGTGGCGGAGGTGGTCGCCCTGACGCGCCGCCCTCTGAACACCCCCGCCCCTTCCCGGGTGCGGCTGCGCAATCCGGTGGTGGACTTCGACGCCCTGCCCGACACCGCCGAGGTCTGGACGGCCGACAGTGTCATCTGCACGCTGGGCACCACGCGAAAACAGGCGGGCAGCGAGGTCGCCTTTCGCAAAGTGGACTTCGACTACCCGCTCTCCATCGCCCGCCGGGCGCGGCAGGCCGGCGCCCAGGCCTACGCGCTCAACTCCTCTCTCGGCGCCGACCCGCGCTCGCGGGTGTTCTACTCCCGTACCAAAGGAGAACTGGAAGAGGCCCTGCGCACCTGCGGATACCCTTCGCTCACCTTCGTCCGGCCCGGGCTGCTCGGGGGTCAGCGCTCCGAATTCCGTCTCGGAGAGCGCATCGCCAGCCTGGTCCTGCGCCTGGCCCGTCCGATCGTGCCTCGGCGCTACCGGGTGGTTCCCGCCGAACGGGTCGCCCAGGCTCTGCTGGAGGCCGCCCTGAACCCGGTATCCGGGGTAAACATCCTCGAATCGGAACAACTTTAGGATCGTTTGCGCAACGCGCAGAAATTGCTGAGGAATATTCTTACTCGGGTGTCCGCGCCGGGGGACCCAGTGGAGGAAAACCTGACGTCTCCTCGTCGGGTTATGCGTTGGCGAATGGACAATAACGATGCGCCGCAGGTGTTCCGCTCGTTTGTAACGGTGATTCCGTGACCGCTTTGCCGGTGGCCGGCTTTGGCCGTTCGCGCGTCGTGCCGTAGTGGAGCTTGGATCGCTCGTCGTCGAAACGAAGTCGCGCCTAGGTGGCGCCACGTCTCTTTGACCTCGGGCGAGCCTGCATGACCCTCCAAGCCAAACTCCTCTGCTCCCTGATCGGCGGCATCGTTGTCGTCTATGGTCTCTCTGAACTGGCCCAACAGCGCGTCAACACCGCGGCCATCACCCGGCTCTCGACCGAGAACCTGGCCCAGGAGCAGGACTTGCAGTGGCACTGGGTGAAAACCGTGGAAAGCGCCGCCGGCGCCGCCCTGCTCACCGCCATGGCTCAAGGGGAAATGGATACGGTCAAACAGCTGCTCGACGAACAGGGTCGGGTCGATGGCGTCAAGGAGCTCTCATTCTACAACATCAAGGGGGTGGTGGCCCTCTCTTCGCATTCGGAATTCAAGAAGCGTCCGCTGCCGGCCGATCTCCGCGACCGGTTGCTGACGGACCCGACTCCGGTCCTGCGCAAGACCGACTCGGCCTTCGAAATCTACCGTCCGATGCCCGTCACGGCGTCGTGCATCGAGTGTCACGCCAACTTCAAACAGCTCAAGGTGGGCGGGGTGCTGGCCTACCGCTACACGACCGACAAACTCGCGCAGGCCCAGTCGCGCTGGGAGGGCTTCACGGCCGAGCTCAATCACCAGAACACCCGCAACGCGGTGGTGACGTCCGTGGCCTTGGTGGTCGTGCTGGGTTTGCTCGTCTGGTACCTGGTCCGCACTCAGATTGTGCGGCCAATGGACAAGGTCGCGCTGCGGTTGGACCACAGCGCCCGCCAGCTGGGCCACGCTTCGCGGAGCATCGCCGAGGCCAGTGGTTCGCTGGCCGATGGGGCGAGCCAGCAGGCCGCCGCCTTGGAGCAAACCAGTTCCTCGCTCGCGTTGATGACGGACGCCACGAAACAGAATTCCGAGGCCGCCGGCGGCGTGGATCGATGTGCGCGCGACGAGCTCGCCCCCAATTTGCACCGGATTCGCACCCTGTCGGAGGCCATGCAGAAGACGCTGCAGGAATCCATCGCCGCGAGTGAACGGACGTCGGACGTGATCAAGACGATCGACGAAATCGCCTTTCAAACCAATCTGCTGGCCTTGAATGCCGCCGTGGAAGCCGCGCGCGCCGGCGAGGCCGGGCTCGGCTTTGCCGTGGTCGCGGGCGAGGTGCGCAGCCTGTCGCAACGCTGCGCCGAATCCGCCCGCAACACCCAGGGTCTGCTCGGCGACTCGCGCAAGCACCTCGAAGCCACCGCCAGCCAATTCGCCGAAGTGAGCAAGGCCATCCACGAAGGCGCCGCGCTCGGTGAAAAGGTCTCAAAGCTCGCCTCCGGCATCAGCACTTCGAGTCAGGAACAGGCCACGAGCTGCGATCAGATCAACGAGGCGGTGCACCAGATGGACCGCGTCACCCAGGCCAACGCCGCCGGCGCCGAACAAAACGCCAGCGCCGCGCGCGAACTCGATCGCGAAGCCGGCGAATTGACCGGCGCGGTCAGCGCCTTGGTTGCCTTGATCGGCAGAAAAACCGCGAACACCGAATCCGCGGACACGCCTCCGCCCGCCGCTCTCACTCCCTCCGCCCCGCCCGAACGCCAAGGCAGCACCCGCCTGGCGCGCCCGATCCGCAAGGAACCTGTCTCCGCCTAGCCGCAGCCACCCGCCTTTCCAAGGCCGCGGCGCGCAGTGGAGTGTCATCCGCCGGATGACACTCAGGAAACACCGACCAACTAGGCCAAACTCCAGAAGTGTCATCTGCCGGATGACACTCGGCTTGGGGGCTTCGGCATTGATGTCCGGCGGCGGCAGGGCGATGCTGGAGCATGGCTGCCGCCCGTTCGTCGTCACCCCACTTGCGTCTGCTCGCCTCCGCGCCGGCGGAGGTGGTCGACGATTTCAGTCGCACTGCGCGGCGGGTTCCGTTCGCGGGCGGGCGGATCCTGATGTCGCCCGGGGCGACGTGTGAGGCCATCCTGTTTCCCATCGCCGGGCAAATCCGGGTGTACCAGATGGGCGAGGACGGCCGGGCGGTGACGCTCTACCGGATCCAGCCGGAGGAGGCCTGCGTGCTCTCGGTCGCGGCGGTGCTCGGTGGGCAGGGTTTTCCGGCCTTGGTCGAGACGGAGTCGTCCGGCGAGGCGTGGGCCGTGCCGGCCTCGGTGTTTCATCGCTGGGTGGAACAGCATGCGTTCTGGCGACGTTATGTCTTCGGGTTGCTCGCGCAGCGGCTGGGTGACGTGCTCGCCAAATTCGAAGACATGACGTTCCGGCGGATCGACGCCCGGCTGGCCACCTGGCTGCTGGAGCCCTCGCGAGGGGGGCCGCGCGTCCGTTGCACGCAGCAGGAAATCGCCGACGCCCTAGGCACTGCGCGCGAGGTGGTCAGCCGGACTCTGGCGGGCTGGCAGAAGGCCGGTTGGGTCCGCACCGGCCGGGGCTGGATTGAGGTGCTTCGTCCCGCCGACCTGGCGGCCCTCACCGATAAATCCTCCGCTGTGTGACTTGGTCACTTCCCGCCAGGACGGGTCGTCGCTACGATGGCCTCACTATGAAACCCAATGTTGGCGGCATCGACCGCACGATTCGTATTGTCATCGGTCTCGGCATCCTCGGCGCGGGCTACTATTTCAAGAGCTGGTTCGGCCTGATCGGCCTCGTGCCGCTGCTGACGGCCGTGGTCGGTTTCTGCCCGGCTTATCCGCTGCTCGGCATCAGCACCTGCCCGCGCAAGACGCAAGAGTGAGCCATCGAGCCGCCGCTACGGCTTCAGCCCGAGGAAGCGCACGACCCAGGCGTTGATCGCCTCGTGCTGCTCGGGCGGGTAGCTGTGGGTCTGCTCGAATTCGAGGGCGAGCTCCTTCGGCGCGGAGATGACATTGTAGGCGGCGTGAGTCGAGGTCGGCGGACACACGTCGTCGTTGTAGCCCCAGATGTAGAATCCCGGCACCTTCAACCGCCGGGCGAAATTGACGGTGTCGTAGGTGCTGGCCGTCTCAAGCTTGGCGGGGGTGTTGTGTTTCGAAGGCACGCCATCGCGAGCCATGAACGGATGCGGCCAGCCGCCGGCGCGGCCGTGCAGGGGCGCGGCGATGTCGCAGAACGCGGGATGCGTGGCACTGAGCCCGGTCACGCGTCGATCCAGCGCCGCGGTGACGATGGCCAGCTGTCCGCCCTGGCTGGCCCCGAGCACGAGCAGGTTGCGTCCGTCCCATTGTTCGCGGGAGACGAGAAAATCATTCGCGCGCAGGCAGCTGAGATAAACGCGGCGGTAGTAGAACGTCTCGCGATCATCGAAGTTGAAGAGCCAATACCGCATGAGCGCGCCGGCGAGCAGCTGGTCGTAGATTTCCTGGGGCTGGTTGACCGGGATGCCGTGCACGCCGATCTCGAGGGTGATGACGCCCCGGGAGGCGAGGTCCTTGTCGCCAAAATAGGGCCGCACCCCGGCGCCGGGCACGCGCAGGACGGCGGGGTATTTGCCGGGCGCCTTTGGTTCGCAGAGGATGCCGTAGACCCGGCCGGGCGCGGACCAGCCCTCACCGATGGTGCGGATGCCCACGTGGTAGACATTCACGGTCGGCGTGCAGGCGTCCGGCAGCAGCGTCATGCGCACGTCCATCGGGACCTTGGCAAGATCGTCGCGGGCCCGTTGCCAGAACGCATCAAAGTCCGCCGGTTCCGTCTGGTAGGGCTGGATCTTTTCGGGTGAAAACGCGGCGGTGGCGGCATTCTTGTACGTCCGGCCGGCCACCTCGGCGGTCACCGTGCAACGCAGAAACCCGGGCACCGTCATCGTACCGCCGTCGATCTGCAGACCACCCGCCGGCACCTCGGCGGTTTTCGTCTCGGCCGGCATCAATTCGGGTCCGACGGAATAGCGCACCGGGATGCCGACAATCGGGATCTGGTCGGCGGTGACTTCGACCCGGAAACGCACCGGCTGTCCGGGCAGGTAGGTCCAGTCCGGATGATCCGGAATGACCCGCACTTGCACCGAGGCGACCCGCAGGTTGGCCTGCGGCGGCACCGGGGTGATGGCCGTCGACGCGGCTCGTAGAGGCAGGAAGGCGAGGAACCCACTGCAGACGGCGGAAAGGACCAGACGAAGGAACGAAGGTGACATGGAATGGAACGAAAGAAAGAGTGCGCGCCGGGAAGGGGTCCGACACGAACACGCTCCCAGCCTAGCAGAGCGTCCGGCCACGGGTAAGGAGATTCCTTGTCCGTCTGTGGAGTTCCCACACCCCGCAGTTCACGTTCATCGCCAAAGCCGTTTCCATTTTTCAGTGGCGGTGCAGAACACCCACTGCCGAATTCCGATTTCACTCTTCGCCCTTTACTCTTCTTTTCCCCCATGCGCCATCGTCCCTTCGGCAAAACCACCTGGTCCATCTCAGAAATTTCCTTCGGCGCCTGGGCCATCGGCGGCGGCTGGGGAGAGCAGGATGAAGCGGAGTCGGTCCGCACCCTGCACCGGGCGCTCGATCTGGGCGTGAACTTCATCGATACCGCCGCCGGTTATGGCAACGGGCGCAGCGAGCGCATCATCGGCCAGGTGCTGCGCGAGCGGCGGGGCGAACGGGTCTACGTTGCCACCAAGACACCGCCCGCGCCGGGTGCCTGGCCCCCCTCGCCCTACGATGCGTGGGCCGATCGCTACAGCGAGGCCTACCTGCGCACGAACATCGAGGAGCGCCTGCGCATGCTCGGCACCGACACCATCGATTTGCTCCAGCTGCACACCTGGACGCGCGCCTGGAACCGCGACCCCCAGCCCTTCGCCATCCTGCGCCGGCTGCAGAAGGAGGGCAAGGTGCGGGCCATCGGCATTTCCACGCCTGAACACGACCAGAACAGCGTCATCGATCTGATGCGCGGCGGCTGGGTCGACTCGGTGCAGGTCATCTACAATTTGTTCGAGCAGGAACCGGCCGCCGAGCTGCTGCCGGTCGCGAAAGAGACCGGCACGGCGATCATTGTGCGGGTCGCGTTCGATGAAGGCGTGCTCACCGGCAAGTTCAATGAGTCCACCACGTTTCCGGAGGGCGACTTCCGCCAACGCTACTTTGCGGGCGACCGCATCGCGCGCGCGGCCCACCGGGCGCAGGCGATCGTGCCCGATCTGGCGGGCACCGGACTCACGCTGCCCGAGGCAGCGCTCAAGTTCACCCTCGCCCACCCGGCAGTGTCGACCGTGATCCCCGGCATGCGCCGCGTCTCCCAGGCCGACGCCAACTGCGCCGTGTCCGGCAAACCCGATCTTTCACCCGCCGCCCTGCTCGCCCTGCGCAAGCACCGGTGGAACCGCGGATTCTGGTACGGCGGCAAGTGACCCGCCGCGCGGGCGCGCCTCAGAGTTTATCGCCGAATCGGATACGCTTGACCGACTTCTTCTTCTTGCGCGGCGAAGGCTCGATGCCCAGCCGCGGGTCGCGGGCGCGCACCAGCCGCACCAGGAGGCGGGCGTCGCGCTCGAAGTGTTCGTGCGACTCCGGCAGGTAGAGCCATTTTTTCAGCACCGGATGCGGCTGGAGCGACGGAAACTCGGCGCGCAGGCTCGGCTGGTGTTCGTGCGCCGTGCACACGAGCACGCCCTGCCAGGGTTCGCCCTGGGTGGTGAGAAACAGGTGATGGCGTCCATGCAGCATGATCGTGCGACCTCCGAACCACGACTTCAGCACAAAGCTCGGCTCATGTACCAGGGGTTCGGCGAGCCACTGCAACGGGTGGTCCGGTTTGACGACCCGGGGGCGGGCGGACAAGGTGCGCGACGACTTCATGGCCCAGCATCCAATCCACGCCACGGCCCACGGCAAACCCGGACCAACGTGCCGGCTCCCGGCGTCATGATCACGCTCGGCATCGACCTCTCGTCGCAGCCGGCCGGCACGGCGGCTTGCACCCTGGAGTGGAAAACGAAGACGGCCCGGGCGCACCCGCCCCGGCTCGCCTGCACCGATGATGAACTCGATGCGCAGATCGCGAAGGCGGACGCGGTGGGCCTCGACGCCCCGCTCGGATGGCCGGTGGACTTCATCCGCGCCGTGGCCGGCTGGCACGAGACCACGTGGAACCCGGATTTGCGCGACCGCCTGCGCTTCCGGGAAACCGACCGCGAGGTCAGGCGGCGACTCGGGTTGCTGCCGCTCAGCGTATCGACCGACCTCATCGCGCTTCCCGCCATGCGCGCCATGGCCCTGCTCCACCGCCACGGCGTGACGGACCGCAGCGGCGACGGGCGTTTCTTTGAAGTCTACCCCGCGGCCAGCCTCCGCGTGTGGGGCTGGTCGCACCGCGGGTACAAAGCCGCCCGCGACACCGCCGCCCGCAGTGCCCGGACCGCCATGCTCGACCAGATCCGCGCGGCCCTCGACTGGCTGGACGTCCCCGATGCCTACGCCGAGACCGCGGATGCCCTCGACTCCCTGCTCGCCGCGCTGACGACCGGGCTCGCCGCCACCGGACACACCCACCGACCGACACCGGCGCAACAGCCCGCCGCGACGGTGGAAGGATGGATCCACCTACCCACCAGCCAGCCGAGCCCCCTTGGCACCCGAGCCCCGCGGACAAAGCGAGGCTGACACCGCGCGGGATCGATCCGACCCACCTCTTGCTTCCTGAGACGACCCGCATTCAGTCCAACTCGGCCATGGAGTCCCTCCCCTTCACCGAATTTGGCCTCACTCCCGAGGACCAGGACCTCTGCGCCCAGGACGTGGTCCAGGGAAAGAAAGGGGCCACCACCTCCTTGCATGCCGCGTACGCCCACGACGGCGAGCCCCTGCCATGGGTCGGAAAGCGCAGCCTCGTGCGGGACGGACAGCGTAGGACGGTGGCGTTGATTGAGGTGACTTCGGTGACCGTGTGCCCCTTCCCGTCCGTGGGAGCCGACTATGCCCGACTCGAAGGGGCGGGCGACGGATCCCTCGCCTACTGGCGGGCGGTCCATCTCGAGTACCTCCAGGCCGAGTGCGCCCGCATCGGCCTGCCGTGGCGGGACGACGTCGACGTGGTCCTCGAGACCTTCCGCCTCGTGCAGGCGTTGCCTGCACCGTAGCCAAACTTCGACCCTGGGCCGGAGGATTCTCGCCGCCGACCGGCGGGCTGTGCCCCGTTTTACGGCCGCTTGGCCGGAAAGAGACAACCACAGCCCTTGCCGCAGCAATCGCGCCGCCGGAAGCAGACATAACGCCGCAGCCCCCAACTCAACGCGACCAACAAGAGTATGCCTGCCAACATGATACCAATCATCAGGGAACGATAGCAACGTTCGCGACCCTGACAAGCCCCCCCACCAATAAGGGACAGGTCAATTTCGGACGGCGTAAGGGACCGGCGATTTCCCGCTCTCCGAAGGGGTACCGGCCAAATAAGGGACAGGCGGATTTCGCGACCCTCCGGATGCACCCCTCCCATCCCGCCCGGATCACCACGATCCAAATAAGGGACAGGCCGATTCGTTCGCAGCGCGCGATCGGTGCGAAAAAGGGACAGGCGGATCGTGCGGCGCCGGCTTGGCGCAGGCCTCACGGGTTCCAGGGCTGGGTTGAATCGGACGCGGAACGCGTAATGGCGCGACGTCGGCATTGTCGGTACGGTGGTCCCTTCATGCTCACGCCCACCGAACAACGCGCTGTCTTCGCTCTCCTGCTCCATGCCGCTCTCGCCGACGGTTCCAAATCCGACTCGGAGCGGGCCGCCCTCAAGCGGATCACCGAAGGGTTCGCCGCGGACTCCTTCAATCCGTGGACGCTCTACCAGGATGTTCTGAGCGGTCGGGTCACCGTCGCCGCCGCAGCCGCCGATCTGACGCGTCCGGAGACGCGGCTGCTGGCCTACGAGATGGCTGTGGGAGTCTGCGACACGGACGGTCCCCCCAATCCCGCCGAACGTAGTTTCCTCCACGACCTGCGCCAGGCCCTGCAACTCCCGCCCGAAACGGGAAACGAGACCGACCGCGCCGCGGAGTCCCTCGTCGCCGCCTTGCCCGTGGCCTCGGCGACTGCGGTGTCCCCAGCAACCTCCACCCCCGCGACCTCCCCCATTCCCGGTGTGGTCGTCGACACGCCGGCGCTGGAAAAGAGCATCCTCAACTACGCCATCCTGACCGGAGCTCTCGAGCTGCTACCCCAGTCCCTGGCCACCATGGCGGTGGTCCCGATCCAGATGAAGATGGTCTACGGCATCGGCAAGGCTCACGGCTACACCCTCGATCGCGGTCACATTCGTGACTTCATCGCCACCGCGGGGGCCGGTCTCGCGGCCCAGGCCGTGGAAGGTTACGCGCGAAAACTCCTCGGCGGGCTGGTCGGCGGCCTCCTCGGCAAAGGTGTCATGGGCGGTCTGGCCCGGCACGCCGTCGGCACCGGCTCGGGCGCCGCCCTCACCTTTGCCGCCACCTATGCCATCGGCCACCTCGCCCTACGCTACTATGCCGGCGGACGGCGGATGGAGACCCACGTGCTCAAGGACACCTATCGCCGCCTGTTGGACGACGGGGGCCGTCTCTTCTCCCAGCACGGTGCCCGCGTGGAGCAGCAGGCCCGCACCCTGACTCCGAGCGACGTGCTCAACCTGGTCCGCCAGCCCTGATCCGCCGCCTTTTCCCTCCCCACTCATGTTCGACACCTCACTCGCCCGCCTCCGCGTGATCGGCTTCCTCGAAGGCGCTTCGTTCCTCCTCCTCGTCTTCATCGCCATGCCGTTGAAGTACCTCGCGGACCAACCGCTCGCCGTCCGCTATGTCGGTCTCGCCCACGGGGTGCTCTTCCTCCTCTACCTCGCCGCGCTGGTGCCGGCTGCGCTCGACCACCGATGGGGCTGGAAGACAACGATGCTGGGCGTGCTGGCGAGCCTGCTGCCCGGTGGACCGTTCGTCTTCGACGCCAAGGTCCTACGGCCGCTGGTCGTCAAGCGGTCCTGAGCCGCGTCACTCCCGCCGCCCGGGCTCCGCAACAGAGCCGGGTTGGCCAATCACGGCTGGCGAGCGGGTTCGACCGCACGCACCGGGATGTGCACCTCGGAACGCTTGGCAAACCATGGCGTGAAGGGGCCGTGCCAATACACGGCATACGGCTCTCCATCGGCCACCACGCCGGGCTGCTGCGCCAGCCACGTGAGCAAGGCGTCGCGCGCCTCTTCGAAGTTACCCCGGGAATACGCGCCGGCGACCCCGCGGCTGGCGACCCGACGCTCGCCGATCTTGACCACCTCCACTCCGCCGCGATTGCCCACCACCTTGGCCTCCTCACTCGGCGCCACCCAGAAATACATCGCCGCGCCGTCGATCTTCGCCTCCACCGGCGTGGTCATGGCGATATCATGGCTCGAAATGTAATTGAACAAGGGACGAAACAGCCGGTTCGACTCGTCGAAATAACTGCCCCGTCCCGTTGCCTTCAAGAGCACGCCGGCAGGCAGCGTCTTGAACTCCGACACCTCCGGGGCGGTGGGGGGAAAAGCGGCGGGTGTTGCCATGGCAGGAAGCACGGTCGCCACCAAAACAAGGACCAGGGCGGTGAGGCGCATGCCGGACCCTAGTCACCTCCCGCCTCGGCGCAAGTCGACCCAAGGCGTCCTCGTCACCGTTGGCTGGCCGCAAAGCCCTGTCGAAACACCCCGGTCGGTGGCGTTTTTCCCCATCCCTTCTACACTGCCGCTCCTTCTTTCCCAATGACGATGAGTAACGATTCCCATCCGGTGGTGGCCATAGTCGGCGGTTCGAGCGGCATCGGCCTTGCGGTCGCCCAGCGTTTGGCGACCGCGCCACGCCACCTCCACCTCGCCGCCCGCGACGCCACCCGGCTGGAGGCACGGGCCGGTGAACTGGGGGCTGACTACCGCGCGCTCGACGCCCGGGACAGTGCCGCCGTCGAGGCCTGGCTGGACGAGGTGCACACGCGTCACGGACGACTCGATGGCGTCGTCAATTGCGCCGGCTCGATTCTCCTGAAACCGGCCCACCTGCTCACGGATCAGGAGTTCGCCGACACCCTGGCCCTCAATCTCACCACCGCCTTCAACGTGCTGCGCAGCGCGGCGCGGCGGATGATGCGGCAGCCGGGTGGCGGCAGCATCGTGCTGCTCTCGTCGGTCGCGGCGCGACGCGGCTTGATCAACCACGAGGCCATCGCGGCCGCCAAGGCCGGAGTGGAGGGTCTCGCTCTCGCCGCGGCCGCGAGCTACGCCCGCCAGGGCGTGCGGGTCAACTGTGTCGCCCCCGGCCTGACCCGCACCGATCTGAGCCGAAACCTGACCCAGAACGAGGCGGTGGCCAAGGCCTCCGCGGCGTTGCATCCGCTCGGCCGGCTGGGCGAGGCGACCGAAGTGGCGTCCGCCATCTGCTGGCTCCTGGATCGCGAACAGAGCTGGGTGACCGGCCAGGTCCTGGGCATCGATGGAGGTCTGGGCAGCATCCAGGCCCGCAACTGATCGGCCGCCCGCGGTGGATTTTCGTCAGGGGGGCGTGTGCGGATGAAGCTTTCCGCCGCGGTCGGTGTCGCGTTGCATACGGAACCGCCCCCAAGCCCCGTTCTGCGGACGCGTCGGAACCCGAGCCTGCGTCCCCTCCCGGATCCGCCCCACCATGTTTTTCCGCCACCGCCCGTTCTTCGCCGCCCGCTCGTCTTTCCGGCCGCTGCGCCTGCTTGTCCTGTCGCTGCTCGTCTTCGCCGCCCGCGGACTGCAGGCACAGGCCGGTGGCACTCCGCCCGCACCTGCACCGGCCCCGACCTCCCCGCCGGCGACGGCCCGACCGGCGGCTCCGAATCCGTCCGACCGCAGCTACAACATCATCGGCGAATCCGCCCGCACGGCGCGCGAGCAGCAGGCGACGTTTCGGCTGCCCGAGGGATTTGAAATCGAACTGGTGGCCGCGGAAACGGAAGGCATCGGCAAGTTCATCACGGTGACCTGGGATGCCAGCATGCGGCTCTGGAGCATGACCGCGCTGGAGTATCCGGTCGACGCCAACGAAAACAAACCCGCCTCCGACGCCCTGTTCGCCCGCGGCGGGCGCGACCGCGTCGTCGTCTTCGACGCCCCCTACGGCCCCTCCGATCCGGACCGGGGCGCAGCCGGCCCGCCCCGCGTCTTTGCCGATGGACTGGTCATGCCGCTCGGCGTGCAGCCCTATCGCGACGGCGCCTACGTCCAGTACGGCGCCGACATCCGTTTCTACCGCGATGCCGACCAGGACGGCCGCGCCGAGCGTCACGAAGTCGTGGTGACGGGCTTCGGCACCGAGGATTCCCATCTCTTTCCGCATCAATTCCACCGCCAGCCCGGTGGCTGGATGATGGTCGCGCAGGGCCTGTTCAACTACTCCCGCCTCCGCCGCCCCGACGGACAACCCTTCGCCGACGGCTCCCGCGAAATCGTGTTCAACCAATGCAAGCTCGGCCGGATGACGCTCGACGGCGCGCGGTGGGAGAACCTGACGACGGGACCAAACAACATCTGGGGGCTCGTCACCAGCCGGCAGGGCGAGACCTTCCTGCAGGAGGCCAACGATCTTGGGTATCCGGTCATACCTTACCAACCCGGGGTCTGGCTGCCGACACTCTCGAAGGAACGCCTGCGTCCCTACCAGCCGCTCATGCCCCCACCTCTCGAAAAACCCGTCATGGGCGGCACGGGACTGAGCGGGCTGGCGCTGGCCGAGGATCACGACGGAGCATTCCGACGGGTGGGCGGCGACACCGCCACGGAGGTGTTCTACCTCGCGAATCCCATCACCGGCACCGTGCAGGTCGTGCGCGCCATCGAAGACGGTGGACGCTACCGGTATCAGAAACTCGACGACTTCCTCACCTCGACCGACCGCTGGTTCCGGCCGATCGCGATCCACTTCGGACCCGATGGCGCCCTCTACCTCGTCGACTGGTACAACCGCATCATTTCCCACAACGAGGTGCCGCGTGAACACCCCGACCGCGACCGGGCCCGCGGCCGCATCTGGCGCATACGTCATCGCGACCAGGCGCGCTCCGTGCCGCCGGATCTCACGCGGTTGGGCGATGCCGACGTGCTCGCCTACGTGGGTGGAGCCAACGCTCTCGTCTCCCGCCTCGCCTGGCTTGAGCTGATCGACCGCCGGGCAACCGGCCTGGTGCCGACCCTGCGTACACTCGCCCTCGATCCGGCTGTCTCCACCGACCGGCGCCTCGGTGCCCTTTGGGCGTGGGAGGGACTCGATCGCGTTTCCACCGCCAGCCTCACCACACTCGCCCGCGATCCCCTGCCCGCGCTCCGACGCGAAGCCCTGCGCATCGCGGCTCACCAGGGACTCAGCGACGGCGAGTTCGCCCAGGTGGCGGAGGGACGGGCCGATGATCCGCATCCCTCGGTGCGCGCCGCCCTCGGCGACGCGCTGCGCCGGATCCCCTCCGCCGGCGCGGGCACGGTGCGCAACGCCACCCAGCTCGCCCGGGCACCCCTTTCCACCGGCGGCGTCTGGGAACGCTACGAACGCGAATTCGAGCGCTACCTCGCACGCTGGGCGATGGAGGTCAACGCGGACGCCACCCGCGCCTACCTCGCGTCGACCGCGGGGCGCGCCCTGCCCATCGAAAGTCGTCTGCTCGCGCTCCTCGCGCTGGGCGACCGCCCGGCGGCGCAAGAACTCGCGCGCCAGATTCCCCGGCTCGAACGGCCGGTGGCCGAAGAAGAAGTCCGGCTGTTGGTCGCCCATCTCGGGGAAGGCTCGGTCCGCGGGGCGCTGCTCGCAGCGATTGCGTCCCCCTTGCACCGCCCCTCCACCGTTCGATCCGTCGTCAAGTTTCGGCCCGACCTCGATCCCGAGGTGCTCCGCCCGGTGCTCAGCGAGCCGGTGCGCGCCCTGCTCACGTCACCCGAGCTGGCGGACCAGTCGCTCGGCGCGGAAGCCGTCGCCGCGTTCAAGGTCACCTCCGCGGCCGCGGAGACCGCCGCCGTCCTGCGCACCCAACTCCACCCCACCCTTGGCACCCTGACGCCGACCGGCCTGGCCGCCTTGCGCGCGCTGCGCGCGGTGGGCGCGGCGCCGCTCGACGCGCTGGAGCTGATCCTCCGGCTCTCGAAGGAACGCGACCCGCGCAACGAAGCGATCGCCAGCCTGGCCGAAAGCGGTCAGGCCGATGCCGCGCACCTGCTGGTCACACGGCTGCCCGATTTGTCACCGAGCGAACGCGGCCGCGCCTTGGAAAAACTCACCGGAACCTCCGCCGGCACGCGCGCGGTGCTGGCCGGACTGACGAACCAGACCGTGGTCGAGGCCGACCTGGGGTTTGTCACCGTCGACCGGATGCGCACCGTGCTGCCCGAGGACGCGGAGGTCGCCGCGCTCTGGAACCGTCTCGGCGGCGAAACCCTCACTGCAGGTGCGGCGGAGACGGGAATCCCGCTCACGCCGGCCGAGGCCGCCGCGCAGGCGGAGGTCCACGCGCGCTTCCGTTCGATCTCCAACCTGCCGGGCAATCCCGAGCATGGGCGCCAGCTCTTCGAAAACCTTTGCCTGATCTGCCACGTTCAGGGCGGACGCGGCGCCCAGATCGGGCCCGCGCTCGACGGCCTCGGACACACCGGGATCGACGCCATCCTCCGCAATGTCCTCACACCCAATGCCGCGATGGAGGGCGCCTACCGCATCTACCGCGTCCAGTTCAATGACGGCAGCCTGCTGGAGGGATTTCTGGTCAGCGAGGACACCACCTCGCTCACGCTCCGACTGCCCGGCACGCCCGGCGAACGGAAGATCGCCCGCTCCGACGTGCGCAGCGCCAGCCACCTTCGTCGCTCGCTCATGCCGTCGGGGTTGCTCGAAGGGCTGCCGACGGAGCACGCCCGCGACCTGCTTTCCTACCTCAAGGGCCTGAAGTAACCGGCGACCCGCTCAGGGCTTCGCCGCCAGCGCGGCTTCGATCGCCTGCACCACCGCCGGCGAATCCGGGGCGGCGCTCGAGTCGAAGCGACTCAGAATCTTGCCGTCCCGGCCGACGAGGAACTTGTTGAAGTTCCACTTGATGTTGCCCGGCACCGGCGAGGCCGGCCCGGCGAGGGCGACGTACAACGGGTGACGCTTCGGGCCGTTGACGTCGATCTTGTCGAACAAAGGAAAGGACACCTGGAACGAGTCCGTGCAAAAGGCCTTGATCTCCGCCGCGCTGCCGGGCTCCTGTCCGCCGAACTGATTGCAGGGGAACCCCAGCACGACCAGCCCCTTCTCGCGGTACTTTTCGTAGATCGCCTGCAGCCCGGCATACTGCCGCGTGTAACCGCAGGCGGAGGCGGTGTTGACGATCAGGAGCACGCGGCCCTGGTAGGGGGCAAGCGTGCCCGCCTTGCCATCGATGTCGGTCACGGGGATCGAGAAGAGCGACTCCGCCCGCAGGCTGAGCAGAGGAAGGAGGAAAAGCAGCGTGAAGAGGGAAAGACGGCGCATGACGAAAGACTGCCGCGCCGGTGCCCCGGCGTCAACCGGCTGTCGAGATTCACCCAAAGAGGCACCACGGAATTTTCCTCTTCTCTTAGGTTTTTTGCTGGCGATGACGATTGGCAGACCCGTCGCGCCCGCGCTGGGATGGCTCGACTCCCCGCCTTCCTCCCATGCGCCGACTCCGCACCCTGCTTCCTGCCCTCCTGCTCGCCTGCACTCTCGCCACGCGCCTGACCGCGGCCGGCACCGCGATCCCCGATCTCTCCGCCCAGAAGGCGCGTCCGCCCTCCGACTGGCTCCGCCAGGCCGTTGTGTACGAGGCGTTTCCCCGGGCCTTCTCCGCTACCGGGGACTTTGCCGGCCTGACCGCCCGACTGGGCGAGCTGCGCGAACTCGGGGTCGACGTGGTCTGGCTCATGCCCATCCACCCGATCGGCAAGAAACTGCGCAAAGGATCGATCGGCAGTCCGTACGCGGTGCGCGACTACTATGGCATCCACCCCAACTACGGCGGGCCGAAAGACCTGCGCGCCCTCGTCACCACCGCCCACCGGCTGGGCATGAAGGTGATCCTGGATGTCGTGCTCAACCACTCCGCGTGGGACAACCCGCTCATCGCCCGCCACCCGGAGTACTACAAACGCGACGCCAGCGGCCAGATTGTGCCGCCGGTGGCGGACTGGACCGACGTCGCCGGATTCAACTACGCTTCGCCCGGGCTCCGGACCTACATGATCACCATGCTGAAACACTGGGTGACCGAGTACGGAATCGACGGATACCGCTGCGACGTCGCCGGCATGGTGCCCGTCGACTTCTGGAACGAGGCGCGCGCCGCCCTTGAAAAGGTCAAACCCGACATCCTCATGCTGGCCGAGGCCAGCCAGCCCGACCTCCTGCTCAACGCCTTTGATTTTGACTATGCCTGGCCGTTCCACGGTGCGCTCAACGACGTCCTGCTTCAGGGCAAGCCGGCCACCGCCCTCCAGCGCTCCTGGGAGGAGACCCGGGCCAAGTTCCCGAAGGGATCGGTGCACCTGCGCATTTCCGACAATCACGACGAGGCGCGCGCCGTGGCGCGGTTCGGCATCCGCGGGGCGCTCGCCGCCTCGGTCCTGATGTTCACCCTCGACGGTGTGCCCCTGCTCTACAATGGCATGGAGGTGGGTGATGCGACCGAGTCAGGCGCCCCCGCCTTGTTCGAACCCCTGCCGATCTTCTGGCAGCCCAAGGAACGCCCCCCGCTGCGCGAGCTGTACCGCGAGCTGATTCGCGTCCGCAAGGCCCACCCCGCGTTTCAGACCAACCAGGTGGAGTGGCTCGCCAATTCCCGCTCCGACGACGTGGTCAGCTTCCGCCGGGTCGATGCGAAGGACGACTTCCTCGTCGTGATCAATTTCTCCAGCCGGCCCGTGCCGGTGCGCGTCACCGTCGCGCCCGGAGCCCCCTACCGCGCCCTCTCCTTCCCCGGCATGGGCGAACCCACCTCGAGCGATCCCACCGACTTGAAACTCGGCACCTACGAGTGGCGGATCTTTCATCGGGCGAACGCACGGTGACTGCACCCGCCGCGCCCGCACTGCGGCGGAAGACGCGCTCCGCTCAGGACGCCGGAACACGGCGCAACGTGCGCCCGGCGTCCCAGGTGAAGGAACTCAAGAGCGTGGTGGCAGGCACGGTGGCGGCGCCGCGTTCGTTGGTTTCGATCATGCGCATGAGCACATTCGTCGCAATCCTTCCGACCTGCTCGGAGTTGACTTGCAGGCCGCTGAGGTGGCGCGCCGGACGATCCTTGTGAAAAAATGCGATGCCAAGATCGCGAGGCACCTTCAACCCCAGTGCCGCTACTGCGGCTGGCAGCTGCATTTCCTCAGTCAGCACGACGTCGGGACGCTCCCGCACCAGCCACTCGGAGAAAATCTCTGTATTCCAACGATCCTCAGGCAGGATGAGCGGCGGCACGTGCGCCCATTTCGGCTGAAGACTCCGATGCACCATAAACGCACCCAGCCGGCCGTGGTGGGTTCGCACGTCTTGCGACGCCCGCAGGACGAGGCCGGGCCGCCCGTAACCCCGTCGCAGAATCTCGCCCAGCACGCGCTCGATCCCAACGGCGTGATCGTCCACCACGCGGTGCAACACCGGGTCCGCGATCGAATAGTCGAGGCTGATGGCCGCGAACCTAGTCCACTCCAGCTCAAGCTTCAAACTGTTCACCGGAAGAGGCCCCACCAACAGTCCTTGAAACCCCTGGGTCCAGAGGATCTTGCTGAGTCGGGAGGCGCTCATTCCAGGTTCCCGCAGCCAGATGGGTTCACACACATAACCGCGAGTCAACGCCGCGGCCTGCGCACCGCGGTAGCAGCCCGCAGCGTAGGCACTCAACCTCCATTCGTCTCTCTCCGGAAATGCCGTCAGGAACGCAATCTTGGCCTGGAACGCACTCTCCTTCGGCCGGTTGCGCTGCGCCATGAGCGCAGACACCAGAGGATTCGGACGGTATCCAAGTTCCCGTGCGATTTTATCAACACGGTGGATGGTGGATGCCGATACGGTCGGGTGGTGACGCAGGGCCAGCGAAACCGCCATCTGCGAAAGTCCGGCCCGTCGGGCAATGTCGCGTTGGGTCACCATGGTTGGAGAGGACCATCTTGACATCCCAAGTCAGCCGGTCAACCGGCCTTCCGCCAAACGCCGGAGATGCGGAAAAGTGCGGACGTCAGGGACAATTCAGAATGCGCTCAAAGAGCAGGCATGGTTGCGCAAGATGGGCCAGTGAGAAACGCGCGCGCTTACCCGCTCAGCTGCAGTCACGTCGACCCTCTTGGCCGCATCGACCTGGGCATGCAAACGAGGCCGGCAATATGACCAATGACACAAACCCGGTATCCTTTCGATCAGTCCGAGGTCGACGAGAATCAGCGATCAGTCCTCCTCGTGGCCGACCAACTCGTCGATGAGGTAGAATGCCGATTGAGGCCCGGTACGGCAGAAATTTACTTTTATCGAAAACCTCAACGTCGTGCCTCGACCTCGGCCGGCTGTCCGATCCTCGCTCCGGAGCAGACTGTTTCACGGCCGCGAAGCGAAGCAGAACGGATGTCTCCACGAGATTGGAACTCGGATTTTTCAGTTGAAATGGCGCGAGGGAAGGCAACTGCTCGAACCAAAACGAAGTAGCCCCATGCCGCTTCCGCAATGAGACCTCTGCACTGGATCAACCACTCTGTCATCGACGCCTATCTGCGGGTGTCCCTTGACCTTGGCCTGGGGTTGAGCCGCCACGCGGGAAAGAACAGCACGAGCCATTTCCTGGGCTGCCGTAGTGCGCCCTGGTGGATCAATGGCGTCTCGCCGGCAGCGACCCGTTTTGCCTCCGCTACGCCGGTGGCCGCCACGGAGACGGTGCGCGGCCTCGGCATCCAGCGTCTTTGGTGGCTGTTCGCGGGGGGCATCGCACAGGTTGGCGCACTATCGGCTTATCGCTGGTTCCGCCGGGAAGCCGCATCCCTTGCGCATTAGCCGCATCCCCTTGGCCGCTCCCTTTCCATTTCGCGAGGCCGACCTCCCGCTGGATGAGCGGATTGAGGACCTCCTGTCCCGGCTCTCCACGGTGGAGAAAGTTGGCCAGTTGATGCACGACAACCCGCCGGTGCCGCATCTCGGACTGCCGGCCTACAACTGGTGGAACGAAGCCTGCCACGGGGTGGGGCGAAACGGCCGCGCCACCGTTTTTCCCCAGACCATCGCGCTGGGCGCCACCTTCGATCGCGAATTGGTGCGGCGCGTCGGCGACACCATCGCCACGGAGGCACGGGCCAAACACCACGCCGCCGCGCGCCTGCAAGATGGCGCGACGCAGCAGTATCAGGGCCTGACCTTCTGGGCGCCCAACATCAACCTCTACCGTGATCCCCGCTGGGGTCGCGGACAGGAGACCTTTGGCGAGGACCCGATGCTTACGGGCGAACTCGGCGCCGCTTTCGTGCAAGGCCTTCAGGGCAACCACCCTCACTACCTCAAGACGGCCGCCTGCGCCAAGCATCTCGCCGTCCACAGCGGCCCGGAGGCGTTGCGGCACGGCTTCAACGCCCAGATCAGCGGGCGCGACCTGCGTGAGTCCTACCTGCCCCATTTCGAGCGAGTGGTCCGCGCCGGAGTCGAGGCCGTGATGGGTGCCTACAATCGCACCAACGGCGAGCCGTGCTGCGCTAGCGCGAATCTGCAGCGCATTTTGCGCGAGGAGTGGGGCTTCACCGGCCACTTCGTCTCCGACTGCGGGGCGGTCGATGATATCCATCGCGGACACCGACTCACGCCTGGTCCGGTTGAGTCCGCCGCGCTCGCCCTGAACCGCGGATGCGACCTCAACTGTGGTTGCACTTATCATGATCTGATCGAAGCGTTGCGCCGCAATCTCGTGACCGAAATGGAAATCGATCGTTCGCTCCGTCGCGTGCTGCGCACCAAGTTCCGCCTGGGTCTGTTCGACCCTCCAGAGCGCGTGCCCGGGGCGGAGACGCCGCCCGAGGTGGTGAACTCCGCGGCCCATCGCGCCCTCGCCCGACGGGCCGCCGTGAACTCGATCGTCCTGTTGAAAAACAACGGGATTCTCCCGCTCGCTCCGACGACCCGCAGCCTGATGCTCGTCGGTCCGGGTGCCGCCAGCGTCGATGCGCTCCTCGGCAACTATTTCGGACTGAGTCCCCAGCTCGTCACCCTCCTGGAGGGCATTACGTGCCGCGCACCGGAAGGATGGCGGCTCGGCTACAGCGTGGGTTGCCTGCCGGACGATGCCACCATCCCGCCGTCGCCCGCGGCGGTTTACGATTGCTCGTGCGCCGACGTAACCGTCGCGGTGCTTGGCACCCTGCCGGTCTATGAGGGCGAGGAGGGCGACGCCTTCGCCTCCCGCGTGGCTGGTGATCGTACAGCGATCGAACTTAACGTGGGCCAGCGCCAGTTTCTGGAAAAACTGCGGGCCAACGAAAAACCCGTTGTGCTCATCCTCGTCGGGGGCGGAGCCATTGCCTGCCCCGAGGCCCACGAGTGGTGCGACGCCATTCTTCACGCGTGGTATCCGGGTTGTGAAGGCGGCCACGCGGTCGCCGACGTCCTTTTCGGTGATGTCGAGCCCGGCGGCCGGCTGCCCGTCACCGTGCCGCGCGCCACGGTGGATCTGCCGCCATTTGAGAATTACGCGATGGCCGGTCGCACCTATCGCTTCGCCACGACGGCTCCGCTTTATCCCTTCGGCTATGGACTGGGCTACACGAGCTGGGAACTAGGTGATCTCCGACTGCACCCCGTGGCGATGGTGCCGGGTGGCGCACTGGAAGTCAGTGTGGAGGTGCAGAATGTCGGTGCCCGCTCCGGCCGCACCGTGGTGCAGTATTATGTGTCACCACCGGCCGGCGGTGGCGGCCCTTCGGTGAAGCTCATTGATTTCAGCACCGTGGAACTCGCGCCCGGGGCGCGTGTGCGTGTGACGAGCCAGCTGCCCGCGACCACGTGGAGCGTGCATGACGAGGGCGGGCAGTCGCGGAACTTCCCAGGGAACTGGCGGGTGTTCGCCGCATTGGCCGCACCGGTGGAGCGTGCCCGGGAATTGGGCGTGCCCGTCCCGTTGTGCGCCACGGTCGCTGTCACGTAGTCGCGAGTGACGGTCGACCACGCTTCCCGCGCGTGGGCGGCAGCGCCTGGACTGGTTACAGGCAGGCGGCCTCACGCCAGGCTTGAGCCATCAGCTGGTGACCCAGCGGCGAAGGATGCACGCCGTCTGCCGCCAGTTCGGTCGCGGAGTATCGCTTCCGCGCTGCGTCGAACATGCCTTGGTAAGGCACGAAGGCTGCACCGAACTCCTTAGCCAACTCACGCACGGCGTCAGCTCTGTGGTGGAGTTCATCCATCCAAGTGTCTTTAAATTCGCCGCCCGGCAGGGCAAAGGGTTCACCGAGGATGAGGCGAACTCCAGGTCGAGCCTGTTGGGTATCCGCCAGGAGCATCCTATAAAATGCGGCGTACCGCGGAACGTCGATGCCGTTGCCGGCTAGATGTTCATGCCAGGTGTCGTTGACGCCGACCAAAATGCTCACGACATCCGGCTGCAAGGCGAGCGTATCGCGGCGCCAACGTCCCAGCAAATCGACGCTGCGGTCGCCACTGATGCCGCGATTGTAGAATTTCCACCCGGCGCCCGGACGCAGCGCCAGCAGATCGCCGGCGATCCGACCAACGTAGCCGGCGCCGAGTGCGGCCGGATCGTTGGGCCCGTTGCGCGTGCGGTCGCGCGAACAGTCGGTGATAGAGTCACCTTGGAAAAGCAGCACTGAATTGGCGGGAATCTGGATTGGTGAGGTCATAGTTGCCACAGTTGACGGAAGTAGACGCCCGTTTCACTCAGGGAGCCATCCGGTCGAATGAGCCAGAAGCCGCGCAAGTACCTCGGATCCCAAATTGGCGGCGACGGATGGGGAGTGGTCCGTGGGTCGAGTTCGTTGCAGTAGAGCTGCCATTGTGCGACATAAAGCATTCGGGCGGAGAGCGCCGCCCCGAGCAGTTCGTCCCAGCGCTCAGCGATATGTTCCGGGTGCACGTTCTCGGGGATACCGATCTCTCCGAGATAAACCGCCCCCGGACCGAAGTCCGGGCCCGTGCGGGCGAATCGACGGATGGTTTCGATCGCGCGGACCAAGGTAAGGCCGTTCTCCATGGCGTCGTAGCAACTGTAGGAGACAAGGTCGACCTCGACGAGGGGCAGCACATGCTCAGCCATGGTCGGAATACCCTTCCAGCCGTCCACCACCCGATTAACCTCGGCCGCGTGCCCGACCCTGAGCCGACTGCCGACGGGCGCGGCGGCGCGGGCCCGGTTCACGCCCTCCTGCCGGGCGGCCAGCCGGCGTGCATATCGCACGCAGCGATTGTGCCAGTCGGGCGGAGGCGTTTCCCAAAGCACGCCTGTTCCGCGCAGTTGCCAGTCTCCCTCCCAGTTTTGCAGAATGATCGTAAGAGGCCGCTCGCTCAGGGTCTCGTAAAGGTAGCCGACCAATTCCGCCCAATCGGTCGTGATGCGCTGGTAGTAGGCCTCCGGATGATCGGCATTCCAGCCCCGTTCGTTGGGACTGTGGGCAATCAACATCAGGGTCGTGAACGGAAGCCGGAAAACGGAGTGCCAATAAGAACTGGCCGCCAGATCCCGGAGCGTCGCCATTACCCGCCAATCGCTGTTCCACGGATTGTCGCGGGCCGCCCGGCCGGGCTCGAACCAGAATTTTCCGACCCGCGTGCCGAGTTCGAGCATCTTCTCCGCCCCCTCGATCAGATTTGGTTTCGAGGTCAGAAAGTACTTCCCGTCGACCAGTGTCGTGCCGAACACGTCACGGTACGGCGGGGGCGTGTCTGTGCGGCGCGAGGGTCGATGAGCTTCGATCAATCGCCGCACCTCGGCGTTCGCCGATTCCGCGGAGCTCGTGAGGCAAGGGGCCGCGGACAGCGCGGACGTGCCGAGAAGAAACTGGCGGCGGGAAAGGTAGGGACGGTGCATGCCAGATCACTCCGGCGCGATATAGGCCTTCGCGCCCCCGTGCTGTTGCCAGCGCCGGTGAACGAACAATCCCAGTCCGAGCGAGACTACGGCGAGCATGCTCCCGGCCAGAAAGGTGTAGCGATAGTCGCTGCCCAGCCTGTCAAGCACCGCACCGAGCACTGGACCCAGCACCATGTTGAAAAACGCCGCGATAAGACCTGCGGCAGCGGCGAACTGCGCGAATTTCAGCTTGGGAAAAAGCAGCTGGGCGATCGCGGCGGTGCCCGTGAAGAATGTGCCGGAGAGAATGCCGTGACCCAGGAAGACGAAACCGAAAGACTTCAGGTCGTGAATCCATACGAACCCGATCGCCATCAGTACCGCATAGAGAAGCAATGCGGCCAGACCGATCCGCAGCGGATGGAAACGGTCGGCCAGCCAGCCCAAGGGAAACGCGAGGAGGAATGAAGTGATGAACGTCACCACGAGGTACTTTCCGTAAAGATCCATCGACATGCCGAAGCTCTTCGCGGCGTAAATGGAGAACAAGTTTACCGGGACGAAAGCGACATTGGCCAGTGCCAGAAAAATGAACACCCAGAGATAATAGGGCTTGCTGAAACAGTCGCGGAAGTAGTCGCCGATCGCGCCCAACACCGGATGGGCCGGTGAACTTTCTGGCGGCGGAGGATAGTCCCCTTCCTTTACGCGCAGACACATCACGGTGAATCCGATGCCGTAGATGAGGCCGATGCTGGCGAGGATGATGGAATAGTTTTCCTCCGCGTGGCCGATGATTTTGTAGTTGAAAAGAATGCCAGCCCCGAGTCCGACGGCGCGGAACAGGCCGTAGAAGCGGCCGAGCCACTCCCGCGGCACGACATCGTTGATCAGGCCGTTAAACACCGAGTTCGAGATCACCACGCCGATTTCGAACACCATCCAGAAAAACCCCATGGTCAGAAGTATCGTGTGGTTGACGGTCCCCGGGTCTCCGCCGAACAGCCGGTGCAGCACCGGACCCATGCGCGGACTGAAGGCGAGCCCGATCATGGCGAGGGTGACGAATGGGGTGGGCAGCAGCAAAAAGGGGATCCGTCTTCCCCGGCGGCTACGGTATCGGTCGCTCCAATAACTCACCGTCGGTCCTGCGAGCAAGATGACCGTCCAAGGAATGGTGAGCAGGAAGATCCCGGTCACAAAATCCGACGCCTCGTATTTCTTGAGCATCAGCTGCGTCACCGGCGCTGCAGATCGCTCGCGCATCATGTAGGCAAAATCGCCGAAGAGGAGCCAGACAAACAGCAGCGCTAGACCGCTTGCCGTGTAGGTCAGAGTACCAACCGACCAGACTTTTTTGCCGCCGGAGTGCGGTATGGGCGAGCGATGGGGTAGCATGGTAAAGGGGTTGCGGATGGGGCCTAGGCGATGCGGACCACGCGGGCCCGATCCAGTGCAAAGCGAAGCGGCTGCCCTGCGAGGTAACGATCGAGCTCCTCCCGCACAAGCCCCCCGACAAGTTCAATTTCGCGGTGGCGGGCCCCGGCTATATGCGGCGTCAGGACCGCGTTGGGCAGCTTGCGCAACGGAGAGTCCGCAGGGGCCGGCTCCGGATCGGTTACGTCGAGCAAGGCCGTCAGATCAGGTCGTTCCTTCAGCACGGTCACTAATTCGGCTTCACGCACGATGGCGCCCCGAGCGGTGTTCACAAAAGTCGCATGCGGTTTCATCCGCCGCAAGTGATCCGCCCCGACCAATCCGATCGTCTGCGGCAGCAGCGGAGCGTGCAGCGAAACGACGTCGCAACGCTCAAACAGTTCGGGTAATTCCGCAAGTTCCACGCCCAGTCGGGTGGCTTCCTCGGCCGTCACCGTCGGATCAAAGGCCAGAATCCTGAGCTCGTGGCGCTGAAGCCCCTTGATCACCAACCGACCGACGCTGCTAAGTCCGATGATGCCAACGGTGGCGGCATGCACCCCTGAGGACGCAGTGTCGGAGAGGTAGGCCCAGTCGGTCACACCTCGCCTCAGGTAAAACCAGGTCTGTTTGAGCGCGAGGATGATCATCGCCTCGGCGAAAATCGCCGTCGGGCCGGCGTTCGCGCTGGCCGCACTGGAAAGCAGAATATCCCGCCGCCAGAATTCGTCCGTTACGAAGCCCCGGACGCTGCCAGCACCGTAGAGCACCACACGCAGTTTTGGCATAGCCTCGAGAATTTCCCGGTCGAGCACCGGAATGCCCCAGCTGCCCACCAAAATTTCTGCTTCGGCCAGTTGGGCGCGGTGAGTCTGCCAATCGACGGCAGTGAACGGAGGCGTTAGCAGTACAACCTGCCGCTCAATCGCGGCCCGCCCGGAGGGTGGAAACAACCAAGGCAGCAGTTCGGCACGAAAAGCCAGCGCGGTACCTGGCTTGGAGCGGTATCTTGTTAGAGATGGATGATTCATGGCAGCACTGGGGCGCCAGTCATTCCGGCCTGACGCTTGAACACACCGAGCCGCATCCGTAAATCATTGATTAAATCGGCCGCGGTCGGCTCCGCCACGAGATTTTGCAGCTCGTGGGTATCCGCGACCAGGTCGAAGACCTGCGTCCACTCCGGATGCCCGGGGTATTCCACCCGCTTGGCCCGCTCAGTCCGTATCGCGACGAGGTCGAAGGTCACGTCCGGATACTCCGGATCCCGGTAGTTCTCGTAGAAGAAGTCACGTCGCCAGTCGGCGGGCGTCGTGCCGCTCAGCAGGGGCGCCAGACTGCGACCCTGTTGGGACCACCTGACCGGCACGCCCGCGTATTCCATGATGGTGGCGGTGAGGTCCAAATTGAGGGCCAGCGCGTCGATCAGCAGGCCTGCCCGCACGACGCGCGGATAGCGCACGAGTAACGGAATGCGGATGCTCTCCTCGTAAGCGGAGCGCTTGTCGCCGAGCCCGTGCTCACCCAGATAGTAGCCGTTGTCGCTGGCGAAAATGATCAAGGTGTCGTCGGAAAGGCCGGTGGCAGCCAGCGTGTCGAGCACCCGTCCGATGTTGTCGTCCATGCCTTGCAGGCAGCGAAAATAGTTTAACGTGTCCGGCACGCGCGGATTCCATGGCTTGGCGGGCGGGGCGGGAAATGGCGGCCGCGCATGACGATTCACTGGAGGCTCGATGCTGACGTCGGCGTAGCGCGGGGCATGGCGCGGGGCCGGCGTGCGGACATCGTGCGGGGTCTTGAAACCGACAAACATCGCGAACGGCTGCCCGCGGTTTGCTCGGATATAGGCGATCGCCCGGTCCGTCGTAACATCATCGACCCAGCCCTTCGTATCTACACTAACACCGTTCTCAAGGAATCGGCAGTTGGGATAAACGCCTTGGTCGACGAAGGTGAACGTGTCCGTGAAACCCGGGCGATCCTCCTGCTTTCCCATGTGCCATTTGCCAAAGTATCCAGTCCGGTAACCGGCGTCCCGCAAGGCATGCGCCCAAGTGTGCTCCGAACGAAACGGGGTACGGTTGTCCCGGATGCCGTGGGCAAAGGTCTGCTTTCCACTGAGCATTGAGGCGCGGCTCGGCGAGCAGAGCGAATGCGTCACGAACGCGTTGCGGAAACGTGCCCCTTCAGCGGCCAGGCGGTCGAGGTTTGGAGTCTGGAAAAACGGAAAGCGGGCTGCGTCGCCCTGTTCGCGCTGCACCACGCCAAGGGCGTCGAAACGCTGGTCGTCGGTCACGATCACTATGACGTTCGGACGCTGCGCGGGCTGTGCGGCACAAGAAGTGGAAGCGAAAAGGACACAGGCAATTGCGAGGGACACACGTTTCATGAAAGGGAACCGGGTCGAGTGTGAAAAACCGCCGCGATGGCGTGGGCCGCGGGCTTGAGGCGGTGGTCAAACTCGATCAACGAGGTGTTGGCAAGGCAGGGGAAGGCATCGTGGCCCATCCAGATGAGGAACCCGCCGCAACGCGGGAATTGTGCTTTTTTGGCCCGCACCGCGCAGGCCAGCTTTTCAGCCTGCTCGCGGCGCGTGAATTCCACGTAGGCCGCCAAGGCGTCGTCCCCGCTAAGGCTCGCGAAGCGGGCCCCGAGTCGGTTCGCCTGCGTCCACCACCCGGACGAATGTTGCCACAGGGCGCTCCCGGGAGGCCAGGTGGCTTCACCTCCGGCGTAGCGGCGGATGAGCGCGAGGCTGCTGGCTCCCGCCACACCGGTTTCACCACGGAAAAGCGCATCGTCATCACGCCAATACGCTTCCCATTCCCCCGGCTGCAGGTGGCCGTCCAGTCCCCACGGGCCGTGGACCTCATGATGCAGTCCCTGGCCAAACTCCTCGCGCACGGAGTGAAAGCGCGGGCCGTAGGGCGATGTCGGAAGAAAGCGATGGCATGGATCCTCCACCGACACCAAAGCCGCCAGCGCGGTCAGTGCGGGGTGTTCGAGCGTCAACGGGATCCGACGCTTGCCTCCAAGGAAGAGTTCATCGTGATGCAGCTCGTTTCCACCGCACCACATCAGCAGGCAGGCGTGGTGCTGGCGGGAGCGGAGGTAGTGCCGGGCCACCTCAACCAGTTCGGCCACGAATTCCGGGGCGGAGGGCGGGCTACTGTCGATCCCCGAGGAGCTCAGCGGAAACTCCTGCCAGACCATCAGACCCGCCCGATCACAGGCGGCATAAAACTCCGGTGTCTCCAGGTGACCGCCGCCCCAGACGCGAAGCAGGTTGCAGCCCATCCCCTCGTAAAGCGAAACTAGGCGCTCGATCTCCTCGATGGTGGTATCCATGTACCCCATGCGGACCGGAGTCCAATTGACCCCCTGGAGAAAGATCGCCCGTCCGTTGACGATGCAGAGCCACGGCAGCGCGCCGACCGGGGCCCCCGCGCAGGGGCGCCATTCCACGCGCTTGAAGCCGACCCTGCGGGTCCATTCCCTGACAATCTGGCCGCCGCAGGTCACGGCGACTTCCACGTCGTAGAGCGGCTGGGTCCCCTCGCCACAGGGCCACCAAAGTTCCGGGTCTTCGACCGTGAGGTCCAGACGTTGTTCGCCCGTCGCCAGCGGAGTCAGGGACGAGGCCAACGTCCGGCCGTGCCGTCCCACGGTTGCCCTGACCTCGTGGTCCGGTTTCGCATCGCCCGCGATTACAGTGAAGGACACGGTGCCCTGGGCCAAATCCGCCGAAACGTCGGTGACCGTTCCGAGGAGTGCGGGTGGCGCGGGCGACTCTTTCGTTTCCAGCTCGAGACGCCCGCCGGCACCGATTGGCACCATCCGCACGCACCAGTCCCAGCCGAAGCTGTAGCGCGGCTTGAAGTCGATCGCCTTTAACGTGGAGCCCATCTGGCCCTGTCCCTCCGGCGGCAAAGCAAAGACGATCGCCAACTGATGCGGCCCAGGCATCGCCAGGGAATTGCCCAGGTCAATCGCGGCCGGCCGGTGGGATCCACAAAACTCCCCGACCACCGCTCCATTGAGCAGAACCCAGCCATGGTGATCCAGCACCTCGGCCCGAAAGACGACGGACGACGCGCCGACGCAGGCGAGCGGCGGGAGTTCCGCGGAGAACATCCAGTGCCGATGCTCAATCCATTCGATGGCGAGCGAATTGCGGCCGATGTGCCAATCAGGAATTTCCCCCGCGCGGCGCAGGTTCTCCTGCACACTGCCAGGCAACCGGGCTGGAAAGGGTCCATGGTCGGGCAAAAGGAAACCACCGGTCTCGGCGGACTGCCGCAGCTTCCAGGCAAAGGGGCGCCAACCGGTGAGGACCCAAGGTATGTTGGAGAGGTCGAGGGTAGGCATACTCTTTCGCAGTGATCCGGTTTTCGCCCCAACCGTGACGCTTCAGTTGGGAGAGATCCTGACCGCGATGGTTGCGGAGCGAAGGGTCGTATCCATGGTCAGGCCGAGGCGGGTGGGAATGCGACCGGCCGGCAGATCCTCCTGCAGCAGCTCAGGGCGGAGTTTCCACGAGCCGCCCTCCACCTTGACTTCCACCTTCAGAGCGGATGCGCCCTCGCCCACGGTCAGCTGGCCGGGTTTGCGCTCCCGCCACTTCTCGAAGGTGATGAGCGCGGTCTCGAATGCGGCGGGCTCGAAGAATTCCACGGTGTCGGTGACGACGATCTCCGCCTTCGGCTGGCGGCGCAGGGTGAAGGAGCGGATCAGGGATTTGAGTGTTGGCACCGCGTAGGCCTTGCTCAGATCCAGGACCACGGTGTCCTCCTTCTCGCTGAAGGCGGTTGAGACCACCTTCGCGGCGAATTCCCGGCCAGGCTGCTGCAACTGTCCCGCCACCACCGGGACTGCGTGGCCGTAGGAGCTCAAGACCTTCGAAACATAGCGATCCGGCCCGAAGGTGCGCGCAGTGTAGACTTCGAGCCCGGGATCGACCAGCACGGCCCGGTCACCGGCGGCGACGACGTACGAGCCGAGGTCGTTGTGATTGTGTTGTTCGGCATTGTGGCCGCCCTTGATGGCGGCGCCGAACGTCGGGGACGCGCGCCCAGTGTAGACCTGGGCGTCGGCGAACCAGTGATGAGACGCCTGGATGCGTGGCGCCGGCGCCGGTGGCAGGCCGGCGGTTGCCAGGGGCATGAAGACCTTCATCGCGGCCTCGTAGGTTTGCAGGGATCGCAGGTCGTTGACTGTCAAATTCCAAACCTTCATGCCGAGAGGCTTGGGGAAGACCTGGCGAACGGCGAGCGCACCGAACCAGCTCGATGGCCGGTCCTTCACGTCCATGTCAGCAAATGCAGGATACACGCCGGAAAGGATCTGAAATCCCGCCGGGTAACCCGCGACACGCAAGGCATGATCGCCCGCCAACGGCCGCACGCGGCCGCCCGTCGCGTCGGCCAGGGTTTCCGACACCATCGTGAAGTGACCGAATCCATAGTTCCAATAGCCGATTCCCTCGCTGCAATAGCCGTCGGGCGTGAAGCCGCGCAGGAAGTACTCGAGGTTGACCGCCGCGTGGCGGACGACCTCAGCGCGCTCCTGTCTCGATCGCACGATCGCGAGCGCCGTGCCGACGACCCCTGCGTGGCAGACGGAGTTCCAGTTGTTGTCACCCCGCAGCCACCACATGCCGTCGCTTCCCGGTCCTCCGCGCGCGACGGAGAGGAACGGCCGGATCACGCGGCGCTCCAGCTCGGCCCGCAGTTTTTCCAGCAATGCAGGAGGCAACGCTTCAGCATGCCAGTAGGCGACCGTGGCGAGGGACCAGCCTTTCATCGCGACCATCAAATCCACTTCCGTCCAGCGACCCTCAAAATTGTTCAGGTTGGGATCGTGCGCCGGCAGCACCCAGGTCCTTTCTTCCAGCATGGCCTCGATCTCGCGAGCGAGAGCGGGCAGAAAACGACCCCGGTGTTCCACGCCCTCGGCCCAGGCGAACAAGTTGACGCGTCCCATGCGAACGAGATTTGCCCTTTGGTACTCGACGCGGTTTCCATCGCGCGAGTAGCGGAGGTAGAGCTCGTCCGGTAGGGCGGGCGTTGGAGTCTTGGCTGCCTCGAGTGCGGCGGCGATCAACTCCGCTGCCGGCACGGTCGCGGCGGCCCGCGTCCAAAGATCACGATCGGTGGCGCGGGCGCCCCATCCGCGAGGCTCCTCGGGCAGGGCCGCGGCGACTTCCTTCAGCCACTCCGAAGAATCGACTCGGGGCGGTGTGTCCGCCGCGAAGCTGGCGGAGAACAAGGCGGCGGAGAAAAGGAGCAAGGTAGTCAACGGTCTTCCGCGGTATGAAAATAGAGGGAGAGTTGTCATGGGACTTCGTATACTTCGACAAGGGCGATGCCAGTGGTTTCGGCCACGCCGGTGACTTGCGCGGTGTAGGCCCCGGGTGGGAGGGTGGCAACCAGCGCCGCGTCCTTAGACGCGACTGGCAGGATGAAGGCTCCGACGCGCGCCGCTGTCGACGAGAGGGAGGGATTGCCGGACCAGTCGTCGTTCTCAAGCAACTTGGTCGAGCCGGAAAAGAGCTCCAGCCGGGGGTTGTCGAGCGACCCAGCGACGCCGAAGGCAGCGAGCGTGCCACCGATGGCGCGCACCAAGACGGTCTGCGGGGAAAGCCCGGCGATGACGAATCCGGTGATGAGACGGTCGCCCCCAACGCCTACGAAGCTGCGTGCGGAGACGTTGATCAAACGCGAGGTTGTGGGGGTAAATGCCGCTCCGGGCGTGGTGTCGTAGATTTCGCCGAGGGCGACTCCGGATTCCGGGCCGCTGATCTGGAGGGTGTACGCCCCGGCCCCCATGCCGGAGCGGACAAGTGCGGCGTCCTTGCTCGTGGGGCCGGCCAAGGGGAAGGCGCCGACCGACGCGCTTGCCGCGGCAATCAGCGGCTCACCGGCCCAATCGTCATTCGACGATAGTTTGGTCTGTTCAGCGAACAGAGTGACCGAGGGGTCGGCGAGCGGGGCGGCCAAACCGAAGGCGGCCAAGGTTGGACCGATTCCCCGAAGGAGGAGGGATTTCGAATCCGCGGGCACCTCCCCACGGCCGATGACAAAGCCGACCGTGAGCGTTTGCGCACCGGTGCCGGCGAGGCTGCGCACGGAGAGATTGGTGAGGCGGGTGGGGCTGGCGGGTGGCGTGGTGAGCTCAAGTGAGGCGGGCCGCGTGGTCACAGTGCCCAGTGGGTTGGTGAGGGTGCAGGTGTAGTCGCCGGCGTCGCTTGCGGTGATGCCACTCAGGATGAGGGTGTCGGAGGTCGCACCTGCAACCGGCGCGCCGTTCTTACTCCACTGATACGAAGGCGCGGGTTCGGCGGCGACGCCGACATTGAAGGCGGCGGTCGAACCGGCGGGAAGTGCGAGTGGGGAGGGGTTTTGCCGGACAACGGGCGCGGAGGACGGTGTCCCTCTGAGTTGGACGACGACCGCGAGGCTCCGACCGCGTGTACCAGCGACGGCGAAACTCAGACGCAGGCGCGGGGAAAGAGAGAGGACCGTGACGAGGGGATCTCGAGCGACGACGGACACTCCCGAATAAGGGAACTCAAGCGTGACAGCGGTGGTGGTTTCCTGCGTCGGATCAGAGAACCCGAGGTGAAGTTGTCCCTCGCGCTCAAGAAGGGTGAGGGAGGCTGGCTGGTCACAGACGATGCCATCCACCGTGCCTGCGGACCAAAAATTGATGCCCGTGGCCCTGAGCTTTCGATCGCGAACCGCCTGGACATGGATCGTGTTGACGAGGATCTCAACGTCGGGAGTCTGTGAGTAGGCGGCGGTTTGAGTCGCACTCGCTCCAGGGAGAACGACGTAGGCGTAAGCGGCGCCGCTGCCGGTGAGTTCAGCGCCATGATCGAACCAAAGGGTCAGATAGGACCGCGTCTGGTTGTTGGAATTGGTGAACGGACCCTGGTTGATGAGATTGTAGCTACCGGTTCGAGCCTCGCGGAGAACATGGAGGACAGGGCCGGTCGGGAAAACGTAACCGATGTCGGCGTTGCCGTACGCGGCCAGCTTCGGCAGGGCGAGGTGAGCGTAACGGACCGCGTCGAGCGACTCCTGGGCGGCGGGAAGGGCCGCACGGACGACGCCGTTGGCGGTGAACGTGGCGGGACCGCTGCTGCCTGCAGCGGTGAGCTGACGATGTTCGACGATGGTCTCGACGCGGTGGGGGTTCGCCGTGCTCGTGACGATGCCAGCACCGAGTTGAACGACCTCGTTGTCAAAGAAGAACCAGGATTTTCTGGCGCGGAGGTCGGATTGCGCCGCCTCATGATCCATGCCAGCGCTGCCGAATTCGCCGAGCACCGTGGAACCTCCGACCCACGCCCGGGTGGTGCGGGGATCGATGGTGTTGGGGCTGCTGGTGCCGGCGTTGGTCCGGGTTCGCTTGTCGACCGTGATGCCTGCGAGGCGGTAGGGATCTGCGGTCGGCCAGTATTGGTCGGCGTAGTGTCCAAGATCTCCATTGTAGAGGTATGCGGCTCCGTCACCGAGGTGCCACCCCCGGAGGTTCTCTGCGTTGATGCTCTCGTATTTGGAAATCCGTTTCGAAGATAGGCTGACTGCGTAGGCCCAGGAGCCGCGATGATGAACCACGCGGTCCATGCCGGAGAATACGAAACAGCCGGTGAGGGCGGGCGCGGCGGGCAACGTGGGGTCATCGAGGATTGGTTTGACCAGGCCCGCCGCCGACAGTCCGACGGTGTTCAGGAAATTCCGGAAAACGTCGGACTGGAGTTGACCTTTGATCCGCGAGCGGAGACGCGCCGCCGCGGCGGGCTCAGCGAATTGGGCGACGCGCGCGATGGCGGTCAGGGTCGGATGGCCGGAGGCGTGGTCGGTCGATCCCGCCCGCGAGATTTCCCGACCACGGGTGCAGTCCATGATCGCACCGCGGAACATCACCGGCGCGTAGGCCTCGTCGACCCAGCGGAACACATTGGCCACATTGGAATCCGTCACCGCCCAAGGGGTGGCGGCGATGGCTTCGAGGACGGCGGAAAGCTCGCTGATCAGGTAAAGACCGTAGCCGCCGGTGTAGCTATGGGTGTTATGCTGGATGAATGAACCGTCCGCGTAGAAACCGTCACCGATGGTCACGTACGGGAGGACGACCGAGAGTTTATCCCGACCGCTGGCGAGGCGCGGGGCGCTTTCGAGCGCGGCACCAAGACCAACGTCGATGCGCGAGCGCCAGACGCGATTGGCCCCGGTGTTGGCATAGGTGGGGCCGGCACTGGCTTGATAGAAATCAACCGCGGACGCGTAGGCGGCATAGAGCCGGATCCGCGTTTGGGCATCGAGACCGTCGTGGAGGCAGGCGAAAATGTCGACGAGGTTGAGTGGTACCGCGAGGTGCCACGGGAACCAGTTGTCGTAATACGACCGACCTAGGCTGTAGTGATTGCGGTTGAGCCACTCCAAGCCGGAGACGATGTCGTCGCGGAGCGCGGGGTTGCCCTTGAGTGCGGCCCCCGGCGTTGCGAAGGCGGCCGCAAGGGTCTTGAGGCGTTCAAACACGGGGGTGATCGTGTCAGACTTTGTCGGGGAAATCGTCAGGTCGCTCCAGAGGAGGGTGCGTGCGGACGCCTTGTTCAGGTTGTTCCAGTGGGTTTGAGCGCTATTGTTGAGCGCGGAGACTTTGGCTGCCAGAACCGGATCGTTGGCATCCAGGCGGTCGCCGCCGGTCTGAGCAGCGCGAAGCCGGGCTCGAACCGCCGCGTAGTCGTCGGTGGTCTGCGCCGGCGCGATGGACACCAGCAACACGGTCGACGCGAATACCAGGGCGGGTCCGATGGCTGCCAGTCGCGCCTTCATTGCAGGATGCCAAAGAAGGCGAGCGTGGTGGTTGAGCCCAAACGGCCGGCGTGGAGCGACGTAAGCGTTTCGAGTTCGAAGAGGTGGGAGCCCGGGACGAGATCGTCGGCGACGACGGTCGGCCGGAACCAGCCCGAGTCACCTACCCAATCCGGACGTTCGCGCTGCGTAGTGACCCACTCGCCTTGGTCCACCCGGAAACGCACCTCGCCGGACGATCGGCCGAAATCGAACCCGAGCACCAAGCCGCGGCCGTGGAAGCTGAAACGCAACCGCGAGCCGGGTGCCGTGGTGTGAAGCACGCGTGTCACTCCCAGGCATGTCCACCAGCGCTGCCACGACCAGGGGCCGGTGCACTCCGGCTGTTCCAAGGGCAACAGATTCACTTTCTCCCAGCAACCCTCGTGCAGAGCGGCAGGCAGCGCCGTGGGCACCGGTGCGACGGCCGGGTTCGGCGGCGGGTTCCACGCGGCTTCGCAAAACGCGATCACACTTTGGGCGTAACTCAAACTGCCCCGACTCTCCGGGTGCAAACCGTCCGGCAGCCACTCCGACCACGTCATCAGCCCGCGCTGCACCTCGGTCCACGCGTGCAGCCCCATCCAGACCGAACCGATGCCATAGTGTCCGGCAAGGACCTCAAATTCGGCGATCGTTGGCGGCACCCGCCCGGCCTCCATGTCCACCAGCATTTCCGGACAGAACGTGTACACGTTGACCACGTCGCAACCCGCCGCCAGCAACTGGCGGAGCAACCCTTCACGAGTCCGGTTGCGCCGTTCGGTGGGCTGGCCGACATCGTTGACGGCGTATTCGACCAAGACGATGTCGCAGCCGCGGGCGATGATTTCCGAACCGGCACGGAAGACCCCAAGATCGCTGCCGGTGGCGCCCAGCGCGGCGTTCTCCACCCGTAGGCGCATCGACGGATAGCGCTGAGTCAGCCAGCCGATCAGCGGCTCGGGCCAGCGGGTGCCGGTTTTCGGCGCGGTGATCGACCCGCCGAGAAAACCGAGGGTGAGCCCACCCCGGTTCAGCGCGGCCCGGGACCGGTGAAGCGAGGCCCGGTGACGAAGAACCGGGCCAAGATCAGGGCTCGGATGCATCGTGAATCACGCTGCCTCACACGACAGGCTGCTTCAAGAGCGCATCGACCAGGTCGTCAAGCGAAGCGGTCGCCAGGCCGCAAACCACGTCACCGCCGCCGTAATAGAGGTGGTAGACGCCGTTCAGGACGGCGTGACCGCACGGGAAGCAGACGCCATTGTAAAGTCCCTTGGTCTCCCAGTCCGCGACCGGTTCATAGATCGGCCGGCGCGTTCGGTGGGTGACCTTGAAAGGATCCTGCAGGTCGAGAAGAAGGGCGCCCAGTCGGTAATGCTTGTCCGGGCCGACCGCGTGGTAAATCTGCAGCCAACCGTGAGGAGTGCGTAGCGGCGGGTTGTTCGCGCCCACTTTTTTCTCCCATTCAAACTCGGCTTTGGCGAGGAGTTTGAGTTGCTTCCAGCCAAGGACGTCATCGGTGGCAGCGATCCAGATTGCTGGCTGCTCGCTGGGGAACCCCTTTCCATGCCACTGCATCGGCCGATGCAGTGTGACCCACTTTCCCCCGATGGTCTCAGGGAAAATCACGACGTCGCGTTCGTCCAGCGATGGATCAGTCAGTCGTCCCGCCCGAATCCAGGACTTGAAGTCCTTCGTCAGGAAGAGATGGGTCGAGGTCAGGTTTTGCCTGAGGGCTGCCGGAAAATGTGAGGGAAACGTCAGGTGTACCCGGGTGGCCAAGGAAGCCGGATCCCAATATCTCCCCGGGGGGAAAGGCCGCGAAGCGACGGTCACGTAGTACCACTCGCCGATCTTGATGATGCGCGGATCTTCGAGGCACCCGCCGTCGGGCGTGTGCGGGATCGGCGAGGCGACGGGCACGGAGGCGTCGCGGGTGAAATGCACGCCATCCTTGCTCCGGGCCAGCGCGAGATGGACGACATGATCGTCGTCATTGCCGGCGCAGCGATAGAGCAGCAAGACCTCCCCCGCGGCCTCGTCATACCAGGCGGCCGGATTCGTTGCGACGAGCGATTCCCAGGAATGGGCCGGGTTGGGCCCGAGGATGGGGTTCGCCGGATGGCGGCGCAGTTGGAAGTCGGTGGGCAGAATCATAGGGATGGAGGGAGAGGTTGCCGTTTGGAAACAAGGAAGGCGGAGCGCGACCCGGGTCCGCTCCGCCTTTTTGTTCAGCTCGTGATGGAGTGGAATTTAGAACCTGAAGTCGGTCGCGAGGCGCCAGGAGCGTTTGTCGCCGAAGGTGAATCCCTCGGAGATGTAGTCGCGGTCGAAGATGTTTCCGACGTTCAGGCGGAGCGTGAAGGCACGCTTGTTGGCCAGTTTGAACTCTTTGGAAATCACCACGAAGACGATGGCCCCACCATCGCTGCGGCGCGGCAGCGTGTTCTGCCCTTGGCCGAGGTCGAGCCAGGTATCGTTCTTCCAGTTCGCTCCCAAGGTCCATCGGGTGTTGCCGAGCACGCCGTCGCCGTCGATCTTGTAGTTGACGAACACATTCGCGGCCTTCTCTGGAGCACGCGGCAGCTCGCGGCCGATGAGAAACTCGCGGCCGGGCTGCACGCCCGTGATCTTGCCGTCAAACTGGGCGTAGAGGAACGTGAAGCTGAGGTTATTGGTCGCCTTGTACCAAGCCTCGAACTCGACGCCCTTGGCCTCTTCGCCGGGAGTGAGCACGCCGTAGGTGCGGGGAGGATTGAGGGAGAAATCCTGGAATTGGCGGCCGACGTTTTTGCGCTCCTGCGTGTAGACGACGATCATGGTCGAGAGACCGGTCTCGCCCCAGGTCGACTTCAGGCCGCCCTCGATACCCTCGGCGGTGAGCGGAGCGAGGGGGTTGAAGTTGATGTCAAAGAGGAATTGCGGCTGGTAGCTCGTGCTGCGGTTGACGAAAAGCATGTGCTGCTTCTTCGGGTCGAACGAATAGCCGACGCCCGCTTGGAAAACGGTTTTCTTGCGCGCATCCTCGGCTCCGGTGGTGGTGTTGGTGAGCGTGCTTTCGCCGCGGGCGACACCTGCGAGAATTTGCAGCCGGTCGTCGTAGCCGGAGAGCACCTCGCTCACCCGGAGGTTGGTCCATTCGCTCTGAAACCGCTGCGGGCCGACCTCCAGACGCCATAAGGCGGGATCCAGCCGGGTGTCGAGGAAGTCGCCGGACACCCCGTTGAACGGCCTGAAGTCGGCCGCCGTAGGCGGACGGGTGACCTTGCCGGTGACCGGATCGTAGCCGAGGTTGAGCGTGAAGATGTTGTCACGCGCATTGGTCGCCGCATTCCAGCCGCGCCAGATGGAGGCGAAGAAGATGTTTTTGTTGTATTCGTAACCGAGGACGGAGCGGGTCTTGAACGGTCCGATGTCCCACTCGCCGAGCAGGTCGCCCTTGTAACCCGTGATGCGATTGCCATCCTTGGTGTTTGCTCCGTAGTAGGGAACCGGAGTGACGCGAAAGGGATCGCCGCCCGTCGGGACAAGCTCATTGCGGTCCCGGGTGTTCTTCGAATAGACGCCACGGAAGGTGATGTTCTCGGTCAGGCGGGAGGTGATGTCCGCGGTCCAGTTGGTCTGCTCATTCTCCGCCTTGGCGTACGGACCAAAAAGTCCGCCGCGGGCGGCGCGGCCGAGGCCGCGGCTGTCCTTATCCACAAACTCGACGGTCGACCCCGGTGGGATCCAGACGATCGGCTGGAACGCGCCGAAGTTGGTCTTCACATCGAGGTACTCGTACTCAAAGGAGACCTCGGTGTTGGCGAATGGCCGGAAGAGAATCGACGGGTTGTAGGCGATGACTTTGTTGCGGAAGAAGTTGAATTCACGTTCATTGCTGGTGAACGACGCGGGCAGACGGAAGCCGAGCTTCCCCGGGATCAGGGTGTAATCGACGTCGAACTGTGCGCGGTAGAACGCGTAGTTGCCGGCGGCGACCGAGGCGCTGCCGCGGGCTCCTGTGGTCGTGCGGATGCGGGGGCGCTTGGTGATGTAATTGATGATACCGCCCGCATCGCTCTGACCGTAGAGGAGGGAGTTGGGTCCGCGAATGACTTCGACTCGGTCGATGCCTGTCATGTCGTAGAGCCTCCCTCCGGGAGCAAAGCCGTTGCGGCGGGGCAGCACGGTGAAACCACGCGAGGCGTATTGCGTATTGTTGCCCGTGCCTTCGGATGTGGTTTGGTTTTGATTGGCAAGACCGGGGACGACCCGGCCGAGCGAATCGGCATTGAGGATGTCGAGCTGCTTCATCAGCTCGGCGCTCACGACTTGGATACCCATCGGCAGCTTGTCGAGCGGACGGGAGACCAAGGTGCCGGAGGTAGATTCGGTGACGCGGTTGTCGTCGTCCGCGGCGCTTGAAATGACAAACGGTGACAGTTCTAGCACTTCGTCGGCGGCAGCGCCCGCCGCGGAACGACTGGCGGGAACTGCCTGGGCAAAGAGGGAGAGGCCCACTTGGGTAGACGCGATGGCGGCAAGGAATACTCGGGGTAGGATGTTCATGGTACGGCGGGTGGTGAATCGAGCACAGGCAGGAAATCGGGGTGCGGGCGATAGAGTCGGGGATCGCACACACAAGAGGGGACAGCACGGGTCTGCTTGAATTCGTTCCAAACGCCGAGCCTGGCATTACTTTTATTGAAAAGTAGCCGTCCCACGACTTCTCACCTGCAACGTCCGCAGAAAACAATCTTGCGATATCCCTTGCGTTTCGAGATTTCCAAAACAGAGTAGCGTTTCGTACGATACGTTAAGTGACAGTGGCTGGTGGGTCCTCAGGTGAGCTTTTAGTTCAGGTGATGATTCGAAACCCGGTTCTCGGGAACAGGCTGGAAGTAGACGCAGGCTACGAATCTTCACACTATGAACTCCAAACTCTATGTCGGTAATTTGTCCTTTCAGACGACCGAGCAGGAACTCCGCGACACCTTCGGCCAATTCGGCTCCGTGACCGACGTTTACGTCGCCATGGATCGCATGACGGGCCGCCCGCGCGGTTTCGCCTTCGTCACCTTCTCCACGGAAGAGGAAAGCAAGAACGCCGCGGAAAAGATGAACGGTGCCGATCTCGGTGGCCGTGCTCTCACCGTCAACGAAGCCCGTCCGAAGGAAGAAATGGGCTCTTCCAACCGTTCCTACAGCAGCCCCGACCGCAAGGCCGGCGCCTTCCAGGCTCGCGGTTCCCGCTACTAAGCGGTCGAGGACTCAACTCCTTTGATTCAAGCGAAGGGTCTTCGGACTCTTCGCTTTTTTTTGCTCCTTTCGGCCCGGCCGGGACGTTCCGCCGTGCCGGCGGGCCTCCGAACCGCATGGCCCGCGAACCGGTTGCCGATCCCGAGGTCGGGTCCATGCGATCTCCATCGCGTTCCCTCGCCTCCCCTTCTAAACTCCACTTCTCGCCGAGTACACGGCGTGGCCTCGTGCGGACTCCGGTACCGCGGGAGGGATCCCTGTTCCGGTCAGATCTTTTTCCTACACCATGAGAGACGACTACCTTCGCGCCGCCCTCGCCGTCATCGATGACCCCAACATCCTCGTCAACGTGGTCTCGCGCCGTGTGAAACAACTTCGCCGCGGCTACCGTCCACTGGTCGAATCACTGGAAAAGCTGAGCCCCGAGGACACCGCGCTGCGTGAAATCGCCGAACGGAAAATCAGCTACGTACTCGCCACGCCCGAGGAACTGGCCCGCCGTTGATCAGTCAGGGTTCTTGGATCGCACCGACCTGACGTTGGTTCAGGTCGCCGGCTGTTTCTTTTTGTCCGCACCGTTCGTCTTCGTTTTTTACCATGGCAGCCAAACAACTCCTTTTCGACGAGACGGCTCGCCACAAACTTCTTCGCGGCATCGAACTGCTCTCCCGCGTCGTCGCCGTCACCCTCGGTCCTCGCGGCCGCAATGTCGTGCTGGGCAGCACCTACGGATCCCCCTTGGTCACCAAGGACGGAGTCACGGTCGCCAAGGCGATCGAACTTCCCGACCCGTTTGAGAATATGGGCGCGCAGATGGTGAAGGAAGTGGCGTCCAAGACCTCCGACTACGCCGGCGACGGCACGACGACCGCCACGGTGCTGGCCGCGGCTCTCTACCGCGAGGGATTGAAGAGCGTCACGTCCGGCTGCAGTCCGCTCACGCTCAAGCGCGGAATCGACAAAGCAGTCGAGGTCGCCATCGCGGAATTGCGCCGTCTGTCCAAGAAAGTGAGCACGAGCGACGAGATCCGTCAGGTCGCCACGCTGTCGGCGAATGGGGACACCGCCATTGGTGACATCCTGGCCGAGGCCATGGACAAGGTCGGTAAAGACGGCACCATCACGGTCGAAGAGGGCAAATCGATCGAAACCACCCTGACCGTGGTCGAGGGCATGCAGTTCGATCGCGGTTACCTTTCGTCGTATTTCATGACGGATCCAGGCTCGATGCGGACCGTGTTGGAAGACGCCTACGTGCTCATCCACGAAAAGAAAATCACGCGGTTGCAGGAGCTGCTCCCGTTGCTGCAAACCATCTCGGCGAGCGGCAAACCACTGCTCATCATCGCCGAGGAAGTCGAAGGCGAAGCGCTCACCACCTTGGTCGTCAACAAACTGCGCGGCACGCTGCAGGTCTGCGCGGTCAAGGCGCCAGGCTTCGGGGATCGACGCCGTGCTCTGCTGGAAGACATCGCGGTCCTGACGGGCGGACGTTTCATCACGGATGATCTCGGGATCAATCTGGAAACCCTGACCGCAGCCGACCTCGGCCGCGTCAAAAACATCACCGTCACCCAGACGGATACCACGCTGATCGAAGGCGCGGGCAAATCCCACGCCATCCAGGCGCGCGTGCAGCAGATCCGTCGCGAAATCGAAGAGACGACCTCCGATTACGACCGGGAGAAGCTGCAGGAACGTCTAGCGAAACTGGCCGGCGGCATCGCCGTCATCCATGTCGGCGCCGCGACGGAAGCGGAAATGAAAGAGCGCAAGGCCCGCGTGGACGATGCTCTGCACGCCACACGCGCCGCGATCGAAGAGGGCGTCGTGCCCGGAGGCGGCGTTGCTTTGCTGCGTTGTCTGCCCGCCTTGTCCAAACTCGCCCTGGAAGGTGATGAAGCCATCGGCGTCGACATCGTGCGGCGCGCGATCGCATCGCCCATCCGCATGCTGTGTTCCAATGCCGGTGTGGAAGGCTCGGTCATCGCCAACCGGGTGGCCGCCGGCAAGGGTGGCTTCGGCTACAATGTCGCCACCGGAGAATTTGAAGACCTGGTGAAATGCGGCGTGGTCGATCCCACGAAGGTCACCCGTTCCGCTCTGCAGAATGCCGCCTCCATCGCCGGCCTGCTGCTGGCCACGGAGTGCATCATCACCGAGGCGGGCGAAGGCGAACCTTCGATCCCGGTCTGAGCTACCGACGCGCCCCGATCATGTCGCGCTCCCTTCTGACCTTCGTTCCGACCCAACAGGCGGTCAACGGAGCGCTCGATCTGTTTGTCACCGGATCCCGTCGCTCCGACTTCCTGTCGCAGCGCATCGGGCTCGCAGTGCTGAGCAGTGCCACGGAAGTTCAGGTGCGGTCGGCGATGGATACGCTGCAAGGGCAGCGGATCGCGACGGTGGCCGAGATCGAGGCGCTGCTCCAGGCCTGAGACCCCGGACGGGCGCGCACCGGCGGAGGGCTTCTCCGCGCGGACCGAGTCACTCCACCCAGTACGGAGTTTCCGTGACAATCGAGGTCTGATTGTCGAGGCGGCGGGAAAAATCGAGGGGGTCCCCCACCGCCACGGTGCCTCGCTGCACCTGGTAGGCCCAGACTTGGAAGTAACTCAGACTGGCGCCGCCATAGATCGTGGAGAACGCTCCATCGACCGCGTCCTGCCCGCAGGAAAGCGTGATGCGTCCAATCCGCGGCACGTGGAACCGTGCGTCGGTCGTCTGCCACACGCCGCCGAGGTAGACTTCGGCATAAGCGTGGAAGTCCATGTGATTCTCCGGGTCCGGCACTCCGATGTCAGGCAGATGCCCAGTCACATAGCGCGTCGGCAGATTGAAGGTGCGGTTGAGCGCGATCGCCAGGTGGGCGAAGTCGCGGCACACGCCGTAGCCTCGCTGCAGCACATCGTAGGCGGAGAGATCCGGCCGCCCGGACATGTACCGGTACTCGAGGTTGTCCTTGATCCACTGGCTGATCGCCTGCACGCGGGGCCAGCCGTGCTCGCACTGCCCGAATTTGTTCCAGGCGAAGTTGGCGAGCTTGTCGGAATCGCAATAGCGGCTCGGCAGCGTGTAGCGCAACAGTTCCGCCGGGAGATTCGCGGGGGTCGGCGGCTCTTTGCCGGGAAAGTCGTAGTTGTCGGGCCTCGACGTGACCGCCACCAAGGCATCGTGTCGGAAGAAATGGGTGCCGGGGTGCAGGTTCACCCGGATCACGGAATTCCCATGACTGTCGAGAAACGATTCCGAAGGAAGATTGTCCCCCAGGGTCAGCGCCTCGGAGAGCACCGCGTGTCCGCGATCCACCCGCGGTCGCAGAATGAGGCATAGCGTGGCCGGCCCCGTGGCGACGTAGCCCAGGCTGCAGCCCACGCGGACTGTGACGTCAAATTGTCTCGTTCCGGCCAAGACCAAGGCTCCTCGGGAAAGGGGACTCAAAGACCGAACGGAAGACAGCGCTTCAGGGGCGCGGCGTGCCCGGGGGCCACCTGCTTGTCGCGACTCGCACGACGCTTCGCCTTCGTGCTCTTGGCGCTGAGCAAATGCCGGAAGCCAGGCGTACGGCGCATCATTTTGCCCGTGGCCGTGATCTTGAAGCGCTTGGCCACCGATTTTTTGGTTTTTTGCATGGTAAAGTGAGTGAACTGCGCCGGCGACGCCGGGGCCGACCTAACGATGTCCCCCGGCATCGTCAGAGCCGTGCCGAGCCCGCACGTTGCGCGGGGTCGGATTGGTCAGGTCCCCCGGTCCCAGGGGCAGGGATACCACACAAGCTTGCCGTCTCCACCCTCGCCGTCGACCGCCGCACCGCGAGCAACGACCCCGGGGCCGTTCTGCGGGCTCGTCGAGCCAGAGGGAGAAAGAAGAAGGGGATGCATGGGCTTGAGAACCGAGTCATCGACCTTAATCACCTCGCTCACAATAGCGAAGGATTACCCGGGCATTCGCCCAGTTACGAGCTAACGCAGCCCAGGCAACCGCCTTGGACCGAATATAG
>JAEUGY010000046.1 GCA_016794625.1 Opitutaceae bacterium | reverse complement strand
CCAGCCGCTCCCCTGCAGGCGTGCAACTCCGTCAAACAACCATGTCAACTGTCGTCATAAAACCCGAAATCATCGCCCAGTACAAGACTCACGATAAGGACACCGGCTCGTCCGAAGTTCAGATCGCGCTGCTCACCGCCCGGATCAATCACTTGACCGAGCATTTGCGCGCTCATCGCAAAGACTTCCACAGTCGTCGTGGCCTGCTGCAGATGGCTAGCCGCCGCCGCAAGTTGCTCGATTACTTGAAGAGGCACGACCTCCCCAAGTACACCGACATCTTGCAGAAGCTTAACCTCCGCAAGTAACCTCTCTCAGCACACGGGCGACCCGATCCGCGGGTCGCCCGTTGTCGTTACGACACTCAACGACGACCGGGACATTTCCGTTTGCTGTCATGCCCGCCCCTGTGGCGAGTGACGACAAACGGAAATCTCTCGTGTCAGTCACGAGGATGCGAGGCATGTTACTGCCCGTTCCGAGCCCCTCCTTGGGGCTCAATCCGGCGTTCCGGTCAAAGACCAGAGCGCCGTTGACACCCCCCGCAGGCGATCGCCTGCACTTGGTGCTGGAGCGAATCATTCGCCCGGCCCTCATTCGTAATCCGTTCGTTACCAGTTAAGTCATGAATCAGAAACACATCGTTACGGTCCCGGAACTCGGGATCACGTTCTCCTCCGGCTCGATCGCTCAACTCGCCAATGGCGCAGTCAATGTAGGCGTCGGCGAAACCAATGTCTTTGTCACCGCCTGCGTGGCGCAAACCATGCGCCCCGGCCAGGACTTCTTCCCCTTGACCGTCGACTACCGCGAGAAGTACGCCGCTGCCGGCCGTTTTCCCGGCGGCTACTTCAAGCGCGAAGGCCGTCCTTCCGAGAAGGAAATCCTCACTTCGCGCCTCTGCGATCGTCCCTGCCGTCCTCTTTTCCCGGAAGGTTTCCTCAATGAGGTTCAGATCATCGGTCAGCTGATGTCGGCGGACCAGCTGAATGAAGCTGACATCCCGATGGTCAATGGCGCCTCGGCTGCCCTGGCCATTTCCGACATTCCGTGGGCCGGCCCGATCGCCGCGGTGCGCGTTGGCCAAATCGACGGTCAATTCGTCGCCAATCCTACGATCGAGCAGATGTTCTCGAGCACCCTCGACCTCATCTATGTCGGCAATGAAAAGGACATGTTGATGATTGAAGGTTCCGCCGACCAGATCGCGGAAGATCGTTTCATCGAAGCGCTCGCCTTCGGTCACCAGGCCATTCAGCCGATCATCAAGGCCATCAAGGAACTCGTCGCTCTCTGCGGCAAACCGAAGGCCACGTTTAACCTGGTCGGCGCGACGCCAGAAGCCCGCGCAATCATTGAGCGGGTGGTGCCGGCCGAGCGCCTCGCCACCGCCATTTTTGGCAAGGAAAAGGCAGCGCGTGGCGCGGCCGTGAAGCTCCTCAAGGAAGAGGCCAAGACCGCATTGGTCGCCGAGTTGGGCGAAGGCAAATTCACGGACGTCGACCTCAATGTCGTCTTCGAGGATCTGCAGTACAAAGCCTACCGCAAGACTGTGCTGGAACGCGGCGTGCGCGCCGACGGTCGCGACGCGAAGCAGATTCGCCCCATTTCGTCTCAGGTCGGCGTTCTCCCGCGCGTGCATGGCTCGGCCATGTTCCAGCGTGGTGACACCCAGAACATCGCCATCACCACGCTTGGGCCGACCAAGGAAGCTCAGGAGATGGATGGTCTGACGGGCGGCGCGACGTCCAAGTCCTTCATTCTCCACTATAACTTCCCGCCGTTCTCGGTGGGCGAAACCGGCCGTTTCACTGGTCCGGGTCGTCGCGAGATTGGACACGGTGCCTTGGCCGAACGTTCGCTGGTACCCGTGCTGCCGCCGGAGGACGTCTTCCCGTACTCGATCCGCGTGGTCTCGGAGATCATGGCTTCCAACGGATCCACCTCGATGGCTTCCATCTGCGGCGGCTGTCTCTCGCTCATGGATGCGGGTGTGCCGATCATCGCTCCCGTCGCCGGTATCTCGTGCGGCCTGATGACGGAGAATGCTCCGGACGGTTCGATCGCGAAGTGGACGACCATCACCGACATTCTGGGTGAAGAAGATCACTTCGGTGACATGGACTTCAAGCTGGCCGGCACCACCAAGGGCATCACCGGATTCCAGCTCGACCTCAAAATCAACGGTCTGCCGTTCGAAATCGCCAAGGTCGCCATTCACCAGGCCCGCGAAGCCCGGATCGAGATCCTCAAGGCCATGCTGGGTTCGCTCAATGCGCCCCGGAAAGACCTCTCGAAGTACGCTCCCCGGATTCAGACGATCCAAATCGATCCGGAAAAGATCGGTCTGCTCATCGGGCCGGGCGGAAAGACCATTCGTCGCATCGTCGAAACGACCGGAGCGCAGATTGACATCGCCGAAGACGACTCCGGCAAGGTCTTCATCTACTCGAACAATGCCGACGCGATGAATCGCGCCGTGCAGGAAATCGACTCCCTCTGCGGCGGCGGCTCCCAAATCGAAAACGGCAAGATCTACCAAGGCCGGGTCACCGGCATCAAGGAGTTCGGCTGTTTCGTGGAGTGCCTCCCCGGTAAAGAAGGTCTCTGTCACATCAGCGAGCTGGCTGACATGCGAGTCCGCCGGACCGAGGATGTGGTCAAAATGGGCGAAACGATTTGGGTCAAATGCGTCGGAATCGACGAAAAGACCGGCAAGGTCCGTCTCTCCCGCAAGGCCGCCATGAAGGAACGCGAACAGCAGGCCCAAGCTGCAGCGGCTCCCGCGGCGGCTCCGGCCCCCGCTTCCTCTGCGGAAGCCCCGTCGGCACAATAAACGACCCCAATCCGTCTCAACCAAAGCCGGGGTGCTTGCACCCCGGCTTTTTTCTTGCCCCCATCCCTCCCCCGCCCACCCGCCTCCCTTATCCGCCATGCGATTGATCGTCACCAACGATGATGGCATCCACTCCGTCTTCCTCCACGCTCTGGTTCGCGCTCTGCTGCGAGCTCAACACACCGTCTACGTCGTCGCACCGAAATCGGAAAAGAGCTGGATTGGTTGCGCCAAATCGAGACACCACGCCGTTTCGTCGGAAGTCATCGATGTAAAACTCGGTTGTCCTACGTGGACGGTGGACGGCACGCCGAGCGATTGTGTCAATATCGGGCTCGACCACCTGTTGCCCAAAGGGCACGACGTGCAAGCCGTGGTTTCAGGCATCAATATCGGTCGGAATGCGTCGCTCGGCTTTATCCTGGCGAGCGGCACGATCGGAGGCGCCTGGGAAGGCGCCATCCATGGACTGCCCGGTATCGCTTTCTCCCAGGACATGAATTCGGAGGTCTTCGCCCGCCTGAAAGCAGCCGGAGATCAACCGGACGAGGACTTGCGACGTTCGCTCGACTGCTCTGCGCAACGGGCTGCCGAACTCGTCCCAACGTTGGTGGCGCAAGGTCCACAGGGCGGATTCGTTGTGCACAACGTGAACTTCCCGTTGCCGTCCCTCTCCTCATGCGAGGTCGTCCGGACTGTCCCTGCCCATGTGATCATACCAGGACTCTTCAGTCCGGCGGCGGACGACGGAACGCATCGCTTTGTCTTTCACCTCGGAGACGACCGTTCTCCGCCGCACCCGTTGTCGGATCGGGCGGCGTTGGACCAGGGAAAGATCAGCCACACGGTCCTCGACTACCGCGCTTTGGGGCATCCGTATTTGCCCGAAAAGCCCTGACCCGCACGACTAAGCCTTGGCAGACCGACCCCTCCGACCAAGAGTAGGTCCGTTCCCGCATTGTCATGCTCATGCACTTGCTTTCGTTCGCCGCCGGCGCAGGGATCGTCTACGTCTGGTTGACGCTGCGCAGGACCCCGGCACCGCAACCGGGCCAGGAGGGCTCCTCGTCCGGAGCCCTTTCGCCGATGCGGGCACCCGCCCCGTCTGACGAGGAGCTGGAGGCACGAATCATCGAGTACCTTTCATCCAACGTTGTCTACCACATCAATGACCTGTGCCAGTCTCTCGAACATCCCAAGGGTGCGAGATACGTCCGCACCCACTTCCACAAGCTCATGGAACAGGGAAAGATTCGCTACAAGGACATGGTCTACACCGTGTGAGCGTTATCTCCGCATCCGACTCGTTCCGGCCCATCGCAGACATGATTGAAGTTGAACACCTGACCCGCATTTTTCGCACCTACAAGAAGCAGCCGGGCTTTTGGGGAGGATTGAAAGGACTGGTGCGAAGAGAATTTGTGGATACGGCGGCGGCCAGCGATATCAGCTTCAGCATTCGGGAAGGTGAATTCGTTGGATTCCTCGGACCCAATGGCGCCGGCAAGACCACAACGCTGAAAATGCTCTCGGGGTTGATCTACCCCACCAGTGGCACGGCTCGCGTGGCGGGCTTTGATCCCACCCGGAGGGAGAACGAATACCGGCGTATTTTCGCACTCGTGTTGGGTCAGAAAAACCAACTCTGGTGGGACCTGCCAGCCATCGAGTCGTTTCAATTGCTCCGCCACATCTACGGACTCTCGGCCGCCGCTTACCGTGAAACGCTCGACGAGTTAGTGGTGCTGCTGGGCGTGTCCGAAAAACTCAACGTCATGGTGCGTGAGCTTTCCCTGGGCGAACGAATGAAGATGGAGCTGATTGCGGCGCTGCTCCATCGCCCTCGCGTATTGTTTCTGGACGAACCCACGATCGGGCTCGATGTGATCTCGCAGAAAGCCGTTCGTTCCTTTCTTCGCGACTACAACCGAAAGCACCGGGTTACGATCCTCCTGACGAGCCACTACATGGCCGACATCAAGGAGCTTTGCGAACGCGTCGTGGTGATCCACAAGGGCAAAAAGATCTACGACGGTGCCCTGGACCGCCTGGACCAGAACTCGGGAAGTCGAAAGAAGATCATCCGCTTTATCCCCCAGGACGCGGCCTCGTTCGCGGAGAACTGGCAGTCGTCGTTTGGCGAAACCAAGCGGGACGCGGAGGACGGCCGATTTACCGTTCGTGTCAACGGCGAGAACGTCGTTGCGGTGTCCCAGGAGATTCTCACGTCAGGTCCGGTCGCAGACATCACGATCGAAGACGTGCCGCTTGAGGACGTGATCGCCGAGCTCTTCGCGAACCAGTCCTAGCGGCCGACTGGGCTGAGCGACCGCGGACCTGGCGCCGTCCAGACCTAGATTTCAGGCCATTGGGGCTCACTCCCAGTCAACTCCCGGACCAGACGACGGGTCGAAGCAATGCTCCGACGAGCCGCTTCGAACAGTTCGTCGGTTTCGAGCTTCGAGTTGATCGAGATCAACGTTCTCTCTTCTTCCGTCAGGACCTGTTCTGCACGCCGCGCATCAAAACAGGGAGGTACGCCTCGGCGCAAACGCCACTCATTCAGGAGACGGAAATTCACCTCCGCGGGGGTTCGATGTAACCAACGCTGGGCGGCAACGAGCTCCCCCTGTCTCGCCTTTTTCGAGATCCAGACCGCATCCACATAGGCTGTCTCCGCCAGACCGCGGGCCTCCTCATCGCTGAGTCGCGGATCGGGAACGTCGGCAATCGCCTGCTGGTAGAACCCCGACCACTTGGGACCTCCTCGAAGCACGCGGTGGCCTGGACGTAAAATGATGACCATGGGTCCCAATGCCCGCTGCAGCGCCGGCACCCGACGATGCAGACCCAAACTCAGGCAAAGTCGGGCGAGTCGCAGCTTCGACCATGGAACAATCACCAAATCGATCTCACCCTCACCAAAGAGCCCCGTGGCTTTGCGAACACCTCCCGTGGCGGGACGAACTGCATAGGAACGGAGCGAACATCCCCCCAATCCTCTCGCCCAATCAGACGTCTCGAACGCCATGGGCCGGGAAGTGACCACTTGCAGGTCCACGTCTGACGCGGCCGTCGCCTCGCCACGAGCATGAGACCCAAACAACGTGACCACTTTCACATTGGACTCCTGATCAGCCCAACGGAGGAAAGCGGCAAGAAGCGGGTGGTCTACCATTTCCGAAGCGAAATCAGAATTTCCGTACCTTCCATTCCCGGACCGGCGTGTATGGATCCTCCATGCAGCCGGATCACTTCCTTCGCAATGAAGACGCCCATGCGTCCCTGGTTGGGCACACTATCCGGAGTCGCCTCAGGCAGGATGCCTTCAAGTTCCAGACTCTTTCCCTTGATGGATACAAGAGCCGTGAGCTTATCCTCGGTGCCCGTTGCCCGCAGTTGAATCGCAAGGTCCTTGGTGCCGAGTTCACCGCGATTGGCGGTCACTGTGCGCAAAATAGATTCCAACGCGAACTCGACCAACCGGGGCGCAATCGCAAGCACCACCGGGTCTGGCCCAACTTCCGCGCGCACGGTGCAACGTTCTCCTATTTCTTGGATCGTTCCACGCAGGTCAACGGCCTCCACCTGCGCTTCGATCAATCCGGCCATGTGCGTCAGCTCGCGATTGAGCGTCTCGAGCCGGGTTACGTCGGTCTTAACCGCCTCGCGCAAGGCAGGCGGAACGGCATCGCCTGCATGACGAAGCGCCGTGAGAGAAACCAACGAATTTCCTATTTCGTGATTCAGCGTCAGGGCCAATTCCCGGAGGAGATCGAGCCGCTCGGCGCGCGAGCGTTGTGCCCGGTCAAAGAGTTCGCTGCTCGCTTCTTCCCAAAAGGCCCAGGTGCCGTTGTTTTCAGCAATGAAACCCGCGCTTGCTCGAAACGGTTGATCGGACGTCGGGGCAATGCGCCGGGTATCGCGCACACGTCTGACGCGACCAATCAAAGCACGTACGGCGAGCGGAACTGCTCGAGGCGGGTCTTCGTCGGCAGAGAGGATCAACGACTGAGGCAGATACTTTTCTGCGAGATGCGCCCGTTCGTGAAACATTGCCAATCGACCCAGCTGAGTGCTACCCGCCAGAAACTGCCGAAGCAGCCGGGCCACAAACACAGCACGGGCCTTGTCTGCCTCGTCGTAGGACTGCCCGTCATCCCTCACCCCACAGGCGATCAAACCAAGCAGGTGGCCATTTTCATGCAGCGGTACCAGAAGACGGGCGCCCCAGAGCGCCAGCCGGTTACGAACAGCGAGTTCCGCCGCCGGATCCGGCGGGCCGGGCCAATCAACACCGTCCAGCACCAAAGGGTGAGCCGCGAGGTAACCAACAATGGGTTCATCGATCGGAAGAAACGAGGCGCCGCGATCGGCCCGAAAACCGCTCTCCTCCCGCAAGAAAAACACGGTATGGGAAGCCCGCAGAAGGTAACGGGACGCCCGTCTGAATTCCCCGAGCAAACGTTCCCGTGAAGCCAGATTCTCCACGGCACCTTCGAGAAAGTCCCAAATCTCCGGAGTGTCCGCCCACGAGTGAGTCCGCAACGTGGGAGAGATCGACCGCGGCGCATCCATGCGACGCATCTTCTCCATCATCAGGTCCAACGCTGCATTCCGTTCCGCCAGCTCCTCGATCAGCGGAAGCATCTCCCGCAGCCGAGTCCGGCTTTGCTCGTACGTGTACCGCTGGCGGGCACGACCACTTTGGTGCAACTCTTCGTAAGCCTGAGTATGGGGTTCGCCCACCACGATCGTCGGGCACTTTTCCAAAGAAACCGGCACACGATCGCTGACGATCGCATCCATGATGACGACCACGGGCAATCCAGGCGGCAACCGATGCGGCAACGTCGAATCCGAGAGGGTCAAGACCGCGCGGCCCGGAGGCAGCTGGCTGACCCACGCGGATTGCAGCGAGGGATCTTCGGTTGCTAGGAGGAACGTGGCGGGCATGGAAACACGACGCGAAACGTCGCACCCTGACCAGGGGCAAAGGGATCCACGCTGATCGAGGCGCCCAAGCTAGAAAGAATCTCACTGCAAATTGCGAGTCCCAGTCCGAAACCTGAAGATTTTGTGGTCTGAAAAGCCTCAAACAAACGCGAACGTATTTCAGGTGCTATGCCAGGTCCGTGATCCGAAACAACCAGTTCCAGGCCCTGGTCAACATTCCGGGTTGTAAGCCGAACCCAGCGTGGACGCTCCTGCGACTCTTGCGCCTGAATCGCGTTGAAGCAGAGATTGAGAATTACCTGCTTACTGGCATTTGCATCGGTGAAGGCGATATCCGGCGAAGCCTCAAGCTCTGTAATGATCTCGGTCTTTTTGTCTTCAGCTTTGCTATAAACCAGCTCAAGCGAGCTCTTTACAACCTCATGCAAAGATACCGGATCGGGCTCATATTTCCGAGGCGATGCCAAATCCAAGAGCTGCTCGGTCAACCGTTCGATACGAGCAACCTCGCTTCCGATCAAACGCGAAAACCGTACACGAAACGATTCATCCATGTAGTGAATCGGAAACAACTGCACAAACGTCTTAATGCTCACCAACGGATTTCGAATCTCATGTGCCACACTGGCTCCAAGAACTCCTACAGTAGCAAGCTGCTCAGCTCGCTGCGCCTTTGTCCACAAGCTAGCCCTAGCTAAGGCAGTCTGAAAAATTGAGGCCAGCTCAAACATTTGCTGGACTTCCGGATATGTAAAAGGGCGTCGAGTAGCTCTTACCCCTGAACCAACCAAAACGTCAACGGTTGAACCCTCGCGCAACACCAGCGCACCAAGTTTATGAGTTTCCAGAAACAATCGCAACTCCTCTCTACTTGCGCTACTTCTTTCGCGCTGCAGTCTCTCAGGCGTAGCCCACCTTACGGTCCTTAACAGTTCATAAACAGACGCATCCATTTCAAAAGATTGCCCGCCAGACCGCAATCCATCGTCACCCTTGACCACAAGGAGTCCGTGTGCGCTCTGCGACCAACCAGACAAGATCTTTAGAAACTCCCTCTCAAGAGTTTCCGTCCTAACCTCCTCCATAGCAATTTCGTATGCCTTAGATCGGGCCTCCGAAGCGCGAGGATAGATCAGAAGTACATTATTGATTACTTTTTCGAGCTCTGCGGCAAACCAAAGCGCCACAGCAGCCGTCGCAACCCAAGCAACACTACTAGGAACAAATAAAGCAAACAACACATCAGCACCATAGCCAACACCCGCCACAAGCAGAACAAGCACCAAACGATGGCCGCCAATAATCAAGAGATGCTTCGCATCAAATACCCGACCGCTCGTAATCGAGAATGCCGTCACGCCGAAAAAGACCAAAATGATCAAAGGCTGAATACGAATCAAACTCGGTTCGTGCAAGATTGCGCTTGCACCCATCAGCCCAACAATACTAACGGCAGCTGCACTTCCACCCCCGAGCCATACCTGCAGCTCAAGTCTCTTTACACCACTGACTCGCTTTAGCTGTCTATACGCGCTCCACAAAAGCGCGGAATACAACACCAGCAGGCCCGCAATATACGTGTAATATCCAGCCCCATAGATTCGCTGATCTGGTTTTGAATGTCCTGGAATAAACCATTCGGTGAATGGCACGATCATCAAAAACAGACTGCTAAGAATCCACCAAACCTTCCCTTTCCACACTCCCCTGCCATCGAGCTCACCAGAAATCTCCTCTTTGGCGTACAAAAGATGAATTGGAATCAATGCACCGACTGCTGACGTAAATCTCAGCCAGTACAGACCCTCCTCAACATGCGCCGTCAACGTTATGTGCAGGAAAGCCAACCAGGCTCCACCATGAAATGAACAGCTGCTTACAAGACGATTGACCCTTCTATCGGGATTAGCCCAAAGGATAACCCCACCGATACCACAGACTAACGCCGCCGCCAGAAGTGTAGTGGTCACGAACTCCTCTCCAATATCAACGTAGAATTCGTGCCATTCACGCCGTGCGAGTTAACGAGGGAGTAGTTTTGCGAAACCGCAACCGGAGTAGCACAAAGATTCAATCGACAATCTGGATCTGGATACTTCCAGTTAACCGTGGGTGGAACAACCTGATCTCGCAACCCTATCGCCGCTGCGGCAACTTGAATAGCCGCTGCCGCTCCCAAAGGGTTGCCGATAGAGCCTTTGATGGAGTACGCAGGTATCCTATCAAGTTCACCCCCAAAAACCTCCCTAAGCTGCTTTGATTCAGCCGCGTCGATTAGCCTATGACCCGGCCCCCACGCACTTATCGAATCAACCATCGAGACCGAGATCCTCGCATCCGCTAGAGCTAACTTTATAGCAGAGCGCATTCCATCGCACAACTCGCCTCTCTCGTCGTTAGAGTATCCGTAGCCTACGATATCACAATATCCTCGTCTTGGACTTTCATCAGGTTCTATTACGAACATGCACGCACCTTCGCTAACAATTCCAGTGGTCCTCCACAGATCAAAGGGTCGACTAATAGTTTGAGGATTTTGGTCCGTAGGCGGCGTCATACCCACAGCACGAAACTCCAACATAGGATGCTTAAAAAGGGGAGCCTCCGTACCACCACATATAGCCAAATCAACCTCCCCGGCAGAAACAGCTTCCGCAGCATGACCGATCGCATCCAATCCTGAACAGCAGGAACTCTGAAATGTCATATTTCTAGAGTTCACTTTCAAGGCTTCAGAGACGGTAGCTGCAACATGAGCTACACTCGATATGAAGACTAATTTTGGTTGAATCCCTCGTATCCCATTCTTGGAAACAGACTCAGTTTCTCGTGTAATTGCACCAAAGTCCATCAACGAGGTGCCTGTAAAGATTGCGATCCTCATTGCTCTCACTTCCTCAAACGTCAATCCCGCATCTTTAACGGCTAAAGCGGCACCCAAAACTGCCATTTGCGTATGACGAGCTGATGTGCGGAGGGCCGGGAACGGAGTGAAATGCTCGTCAAGCGGCAATCGGTCGACCCAGGCTGCAACAAAAGGCCCCCACTCCTCGCCGAGCTTTAGAAATGGCCTCACTCGGCTGACGGGTTCTAATATGCCACCCCAGAATTCGTCGCGCCCGGTTCCCGCGGGCGTAACAGGACCAATACCAGTCACCTTTACGCGACGTCGCTTCATCAACTAGTGTGAAAGGGGTTCATAATCTTTTCTGGAGTTCTAAACCAAACAATGGCCAAATCATTCGGGTACGGCTGGAAAGACTAATCGCATCGTCGTTCCTTTTCCTAACGCCGAATCTAGATTTAGCGTTGCACCATGAACTCCCAAAAGGTGTCTACAAATCGAAAGACCTAACCCTGTTCCACTAGGTTTCGTACTGAATCCACCACGGAGTGCATTACGGACGGTTTCATCGTCCATCCCTATCCCATTATCTCGTATTGTAAGTTCCACAGAGTCGCCCAAGGTTTCCACGCGGACATCTACTCGTGTTGCGTTCGCCTCCAATGCATTCTTGAATAGGTTTTGGAATACTCGAGCTAGTTCGAATCGAGCACCTTTCACCCAAGCTTGATCATCACCGGCGATCTCTATCGCACTGTTGCCGAAGAAAATAACATGCCTCACTTCCTTTACAACCGATACGATGTCCAGCATTGCGAACTCTGTTGTCTTCCTTGTAGTCTGTCGCCAATTGTCAGCTAGATGATGACAATATTCAGCGGCCTTTTCTACAATGCTAGAGTATCCCTTCAGCTTTTCTGCCCGTTCAGGATCTTTCTTGGAGATATCGTTAGCTTCCTCTGCCAAAAGACCCGCATAACCTATCATTACTGTGAGCGGGTTTGCCAGATCATGTACCAGCTCCACAGCAGCGCGCGCTTGCCAGACCTGAGGCTGCTTTTCAGAGATTTCCCTCTTCAAAGCAGAGTTAAGGTCTAGGGCCTCTTTAGTCATCTTGGCCTGGCGCCTTCTATCAATCGTCAGCGCGGCATTCTTTTTCACGGCTGCGATAAGCTCATGGATGTCTGGTGGCTTGCGCAGATATTGATTCGCCCCTCCCAACATTGCCTGCTGAGCAGTGGCGAGCGTTCCGTATCCGGTCAACATTATGACCGATACATCTACATCGAATTTCCGAATCTCTTCAAGCGCCCGAATCCCGTCCATTTCCGGCATCCTTATGTCGAGAATAACTGCTGCATACGGTCTCGCTCGAAGTTTCGTAAGCGCTTCCGCCGCACGTTCTGCCGTGTCGACCGAGAAGTCAGCTGACAGCGTAAAAGCTATCGATTCGCGCGGCCCATATTCGTCATCGACAACAAGCACCAATGGCTTCTCGGACGCACTGGCGCTAGACGAAACAGGTCTCGTATCGGTGAACATGGTGGATTAGCTTTCGCAAGAAGTCTCGATCGAAAGTGCGGTCAACTCGAAGCCGGAAATGTATTTGCGCAAGTACTTCAATGGTGTCAAGCGACGCTTAAGAACGCTGACTTTCGTGTTTGAGATAGGGACGTCAGAATGTTCGTTCACGAGTGAGAACAAACCTATACCTTTCGTCGACAGTTAGTTAGGCCTCAGTCACGGTTTCGGAATTTGAGAAGATTCGCCAATCCGAATTGTCACGGACGTTCAGCTTCGAGTGCGGCACACCTCAAATTCGCCATGAAGAGCTGTTTTTTTAGCTTTTTGATTGAATCTTCCCCTTTTCCGACTATTGCAATTCGATTGTCGGAAAAAATTGAATCTGTTGTTCTCAGTCCACATGTTGAGCTTACCCCGACGTTCCGGGCCGTTTGGCCGAGAATCTCGAGCACTTTGCTCGCTCGCGTGAAACGTTCTTTTCTACCAGATTTTTATGCTAACAACTTACATATCTCTGGCGGTTCAGGTGGCTGCCACCGTGTGCGCGGTTCTTGTAATCTCTGCAAATCCCCGAAGAATCGCTAACAGAGCACTCTTCCTCGGAATAGTGCATTTCGCAGTTTGGCTTTTTGTCCGAGATGTAAGCAACCGTTACCCTGAAGATATCTTCTGGTTCAGGCTGTGCGTATCTATCGGCACTCTCCTCTTGGTCACTCTGGTTTCCCTTGTAGAAGCGATATCTCGGGATGCATGGCTTCCCTCCAACAGATCCATGCGCGCCCTCGGAGTGATAGCGGCAATTGCAGCAGTTATTCCATGGACAGAGTCGTTCGTAAACTCTTCCCCAACAGTTGCTGTTGAGTCGCCGGGGATTGGCTACCTGCTTCATTTGGCGATGATCTCCGCGTGCTATGTCGCATATTTCGCGATTTCCATAAAGCGGGTACACGAGATGGGGTATCCGAAGAGATTTGAACTCCTGGCAGTTACATTACCAGCGGGCACGATCGCCCTAACTATTTTCTTGCTTATGGGGTTGCGCGCAGTCGTACCCGGTTTGGTTCCAGCATACATTACACCACTGCTATCCCTGCTCTTCATTACGATACTCGCCTATTTGATAGCAACGCATAAGATATTCGACGCCCAATATCTTTTTCGCGTAACGGCCCGCTTTGCCATTATTTGCACAATCATAACCGTTGCGGCTTTGATCCAGTATAACCTCCTCGGTAGGCTCCTACCAATTTGGCTGATACTTGGTTTTTTCTCAGCGCAAGCGTTGCTAGTAAATCACTATTTGGGTCGGCAACTAGATAAGTGGTTCTTCAGCCGACCCGAACTATCTGCTGCAAGAGATACTGCGCACAGAATCGCACGCACCGCGCTATCTGAAGATCGGCTCAAAGCAGATCTTGCTGGAACTATTGGGGGATGGGCAGAAGCCTCGGTCTCCATTATTTCTCCTGAGTACACTGTGGATCCTTCTGCTGAGCAGTCTTCACTATCCCCGCAGGATCCCGTTTATCGCGCTCTTCAGGGCCTAGGTTGGGCGACCCCCGAGCGACTTCAGCGCGAGCGGGCCACGGAGGAACGGTCTCAGGTTCAGGCTTATCTTCAGGCTCATCGATTGGGCGCCCTTATCGTTGCCACGGCTGAGGGCACGCCTCTCGTATTGGCGGTCGGCCAGCGGATTTCGCGGCGTCCTTTCACCTACCCTGAAATCCAACACCTTCAGGAATTCGCTGCGCTTTCGCAGTTGGCCCTTACGAAGGTTCGCTTGGTAGAGCAGGCCATTCATGCCGATCGGCTCGCCACAGTAGGCGTCCTAGGCGCCAGTTTGGCTCACGAGATTCGGAATCCTCTCTATGCCATCAAGGCTTTTGCTGAGCTGTTGGGCGATCACTACGATCGTCCAGAATTCAGAAATCAGTTTCGCAGAATGGTGACCGAGGAACTCGATCGGATCGACGAGCTCCTTTCCCAGCTCATGCGGATGGCCTCGCCTCGCAAACCCGTTTTGGTTCAGCAGCACCTCCATGGCATCATTGAACAGAGTCTTGAACTCGTTGGCCACAAGGCTCGTTCCCATGGGATCGTCGTCCAAACCGACTTTCAGGCAACGGATGATATGATCGGTACCGACGCGGCCTATGCCCGGCAGGTGCTCTTCAACCTCTGCCTAAACGCGATACAGGTACTGGTGGATCGTCCCGACCCTCGCTGGATCCGGCTGGCGACCCGCAATATTGCCGCCGGGCTGGAGCTCACGGTCAGCGACAATGGTCCCGGAATTCCCGAGGCGCTTCGCAATCGGCTGTTCCAGCGTTTCCAAAGCATGTCGGCTCGGGGTTTGGGACTCGGTCTTTCCATCAGTCGGGAAATCATGCTTAGCTTGGGTGGTGGACTGGAGGTCGATGCCCATCGTCCCGGCCATGGAGCTGTCTTCAGATTGGTCTTCCCACAGGAGCGAGCCGCGGGAACCATCGCGCCCTCTGCCCATGGCCATGGGGTGACGGATCAGCAAAAAGTATAGCTCCTCGTGAGCGGGGGCCATTAAGGTAAACACAAACTGATGATCATCAGCTCACTACACCTATACCCCGTTAAATCCCTCGGAGGCGTTTCCGTGACATCAATCGAAGTGGACTCGCTTGGTCCGCTTTGGGATCGACGGTTTATGGTCATCGATGGAAGCACCTCTCGCTTCATGAGTCAGCGCAACACGCCCAGGATGGCGCTGATTTCGACCTCGATTTCGGGTTCCTCTCTCCAGCTCACCGCTCCGTCCGGTACGTCCATCTCGGTCACCCACTCGGGCTCAGACCTCCCCTCGCACAACGCGACGGTTTGGAATGACGAGGTTTCGGTGTCTGACTGTGGTGACGACGCCGCCTCTTTCCTTTCGGACGCTCTGCAAAAAAACTGTCGTTTGGTGCGGGTTGGCAGCAACTACCGTCGTCCCATCCGAACGATTTCCACACAAGCCCGCAACTCACCCTTGGCGCCTCGCGATGTTGGTTTCGCCGATGCTTTTCCGATCCTCATAGTGAGTGAGACTTCTCTCGCTTCACTCAATGATCGTTTGATGGAAAAGGGGGAAGACGCGGTGCCCATGAATCGCTTCCGGCCCAATATCGTGGTGTCCGGTTGTCCGGCCTTTGCTGAAGATACGTGGTTTCGGTACCGGGCGGGTTCGCTCGTTTTCAGGAACACGGGTCCCTGCGCCCGCTGCACGGTGGTCACGACCGATCAAACGTCGGGAGCTCAATCCAAGGAGCCGCTCCAAACTCTCGCCCAGTTCCGCCGCGATCCTGCCGACTCTGGCAAAGTCAATTTTGGTCAAAACGCTCTGGTCGAAACGTTTTCCGGTTCCTGCTCGGTTGGAGATAGCATCAGTCTGCTCTGACAGGTTGGAGCGCCCCGTCTTTTCGGCGCTTACTCAACGCTTTCTCAACACCTTTTCGCGGGTGAAGACCAGGACCGACGGCAGCCGATCCAAGGGAGTGAGTTCCACTTCAGTCGTCATCGACTGCTGAGCGCTTGTTTCTGCCACAAACCGCGCCTTGATGACGACGGTCTCTCGCGAAAACCCCTGCGGAGTGACCGCCAAAACGAGCTTTCGCGGCGCCCGACCAACAGGTTTGCCGTCCACCACAATCGTGGCCCCCACGGGATCACTTTCGACCGCGATCACAAACTGACCTTCCGCAATCGCAGGAACCGATTCGGTCGCAGGACGTTGTGTCGGAGGGGGCGTCTGGCCCTCTGGGCCAGGTCGCTCCACTGGGACCACCGCCAGAGGGTCCTGCTCGACCGTACGAACACTCGAAACGGGTGAGGGCTCCGATCTTGTTTCAATAACGGCATCAGGGACTTGAGCAGGTGTGTGGGCAGGGGTCGTGCAACCAGCGATCCAAGGGAGAACAACGGAAACCACAGCCACGAGACCATGGCGCGATTCGCATCGGGTGCCCTTGCGGACAAGTCGCCCAAACCAGTGTGAACGAGGCAAAAACACAGACCTAATCATGGTGCGGTAGAAGGATCCGTACAACGTCCATCGGTTCCATGGGTTTAGTCCCAGCTGAACGATCCTCGATTCGATTTTTTCCGCGCCCGTACCCGCTTCGTCTCGACCATCCTCCGCTTCTGCGAAGCCGACTTTGGCCGATTGCGCCGTCGTTCCGCTTCCAATTGATTCTGCAAAATCTTAAGTGATTTATTGCGAGACTCTTCCAACTTTTCCGCGAGACCGCGCCAGGCGTTGAGTCGGTTCTGACTCTGCGATCGGCCACCTTGGCACTTCACCTGCAATCCGGAAGGTCGGTGGATCAACCATACCGTAGATGACGTCTTGTTCACCTTTTGTCCTCCAGGCCCGGAACCTCGAATAAAGCGTTCTTCCACATCGCTCGGACTTACGCCCAACTCGAGTAAACGAAGATCTAGTGCTTCATCCAGAAAGGGAAATGCACCGGCTTTGCGCATACGATAGTGAAACCTGCCCTCCAATTCCGAGTCAAATGCGGCTTCGGCTTTCGACCAAACTTTCCCTCGCACCCTTCCACTGCACGTCTCACGTTCAGTCCGACTCATCTCCAGCCCTATGCTCACCGGTCCCACTTGGTCCCAAAAGCTCCGCGATGAAATTGGTCAGGCCGTTATCGGTCAGGACCTCATCATAGAACGTCTCTTGGTGGCCTTGCTCGCCAACGGTCACGTGCTGCTGGAGGGAATGCCCGGACTGGCCAAGACGCTGCTGGTCAAATCGCTCGGCTCGGCGCTTGGTGTGCAATTCGAGCGGATCCAGTTCACGCCCGACCTCTTGCCGAGTGATGTGGTTGGCACCATGATCTTCTCACCGAAAGACGGGACCTTCACGGCCCATCGCGGCCCGATTTTCGCCAATCTCGTGCTTGCTGACGAAATCAACCGGGCTCCAGCCAAGGTGCAAAGCGCTCTGCTGGAGGGAATGCAGGAGCGTCAGGTGACGATCGGTGGCCAAACGCATCCTCTGCCCCGCCCTTTCCTGGTCATGGCGACGCAGAATCCGGTCGAACAGGAAGGCACCTATCCTCTGCCGGAGGCCCAGACGGATCGTTTTCTCTTCAAGCTCTTGGTCGAATACCCCACCGCCGAGGAAGAAGCCTTGATGCTGACGCGTTGGGGCCAGGTTACGCGTGCTCCCGTTTTGCAAGCGGTCTCGAGTCCGGACGAGTTGCTGGGCCTGCGGGCTGCGGTCGACAAGATCCACGTCGCGCCCGCGATCGAGGCCTATATTCTTGCGCTCGTCCGCGGAACGCGGGCACTGACGGTGCCGGATGACAAGGGGTACCGGATGTTGACTTTCGGAGCATCCCCGCGCGCGTCGCTCGCCCTCTACACGGCCAGTCGTGCGCTGGCTTGGCTGCGCGGACTCGACTTTGTCGGTCCGAGCCTGGTGCAGGAGTTGGCACCCGATGTCCTGCGCCACCGGATCGCGCTGACCTACGAAGCGGAGGCGGCCGAACAGAGCGCGGACAAGGTAGTGTCGAGGGTGATCGAAAAAACGCCGGTTCCAGCCATGTAGCGCCGGGCTCCGGGCTTGAGCACTGCGCTGGCATCCCGCCAATCGAAGTCAAAGACGGACTTCTCCGAAGCATTCCTGTCGTGTCCACCACCTCCTCCATTCCCACGGCCGCATCCTCGCTGGCGCTTCTCCGACAATTGGAGTGGAGGGTCCGGCATGCGGTCGAAAACATCCTCAGCGGCGAATATCGATCCGCCTTGCGTGGTCGGGGCATGGAGTTTGACCAAGTCGTCAAGTACGAGTTTGGCGACGATGTCCGCGACATCGACTGGAACGTAACGGCCCGCCTAGGCGAGCCGTACCGGAAAAAGTTCGTCGAGGAACGCGAGGTCACGGTCCTTATCCTCTTCTCCGATACACCTTCACTGCAGTTTGGTTCGACTGGCGTGTCGAAACGCGAGGCTCTGCTCGAACTGGCCGGGCTCGTGATGATGCTTGGGGCGATCAACCGCGACCGAGTGGGCTATGTCCATGTCACCCCATCCGGCTACTCCTTTCGCGAACCGGTGCGCGGCCGGGGTGCCATCATGCATGCGGCCTCCACCCTGATTGGCATCCCGGCGCCCAGTCTCGCCGCGAGCGGAGCCGCAGAGGGCTCACAGCCGCTGGAAGTTCCATGGCGTCTGGTGGCACGCGCCGCACCCAAGCACTCCGTCTTGATCTGGATGGGGGATTTTGGTCCAGGTCCGATTCCAGAAGGCTGGCCCGTCTTTCAGCGGCGCTATCAAGCGATGGGTTTTCGTGTCGACGATCCTTGGGAACGCGAGTTTCCCGACGATGGCACGATCGCCGCTTACGATCCCACCTCGGGTCGTCTGGTCACGCTTGAAGGCTCGGCCGCGGAGAGGGCGGCACACGCGCAGTGGCGATCAGAGCGCGAAAGCACCTGGCAACGCATCTTTCCCGACCCGCACAGCCGGCTTGTGGTCGGAACAAACGAGGCACGACTCGACGCCTTGGTGAAGTTTTTCCATGCGCGCATGAGGGGCCGCAACTAGTCGTAGCAGGAATTCCGTGTCCAATCTCGTCCTCAAAGACCCTCTTTGGCTCGTCGGGCTTCTCGCCATTCCGTTGGTGCTTTGGATCCGCGGCCGGCGCTCCGTGCCCATTATGGTCGTGCCCTTCTCGGCCACCTGGCATCGGCCCTCGCTCACCCAAACTTCCCGGCTGCCGATGGTTTCGGCTTACCTGAGCCTGGCCCTTCTCTGCGTGGGCCTCGCCCGTCCGCAGCGAGTCGAGAACAAGCAGGAAGTTCGCTCGCAAGGATACGACCTTATGCTCGCAATCGACCTCTCCGGCTCGATGCAAGCTGAGGACTTCGAACGCGACGGTCTTCCGATCAACCGCCTGCAAACCATCAAGCCGGTCATCCAGGCCTTCATCAATGACCGCCCGAGCGATCGCATCGGCATCGTGGTGTTTTCGGGACGCGCCTACACGCTCGCGCCTCTGACCTTCGATCACGACTGGCTGAGCCGGCAAGTCGAACGTCTGACCATCGGCTTGATCGAAGATGGCACCGCCATCGGCGACGGTCTGGGCGTTGCCTTGTCTCGCCTTGAACAGGTGGAACGGGCCGAAAAGGGGCAGCGCAAAGGGGCATTTGTCATACTGCTCACCGATGGCGCCAACAACCGCGGCAGTCTCACCCCCGCCCAAGCCACCGAGATCGCCAAAGCCCGTGCCTTGCCTGTCTACACGATCGGCGCGGGACGGAGCGGTCTGGTGCGGTTTCCCGTCTTCGACGACCGGGGCAAGAAAATCGGCTACCAAACCCGTCCTTCTGACCTGGACGAAGGCGCGCTCCGGCTGATCGCTCAGGAAACGGGGGGCCGCTACTTCCGCGCGGACGATGTGAAGACCGTCGAAAATGCGTTCAAGGCCATCGACCGCGCCCAGAAGATTGAGTTTCAGGCCAAGAGTTACCTTGTCACCACCGAGCTGTTTCCCTGGCTGGTCTGGCCCGGGCTAGCCCTGCTCGCCCTCGCTGGATGGTCCGCCCGCGATCGCGTCACCCGACGGGTCCCGGCCCAGTCCGCTTCGCGCCCGATCCCAGCGAGAGCACGATCATGAAATTCGCGGAGCCCTGGTATCTCATTCTGGCGGCCGGACCGTTGGTGGTCCTGCTTTGGGAACTGCTGCTTCAAAAACGACGCCACGATGTCGCACCGTCAAAGATTCTTCGGGGCGAAGCATCACACGCGACCGTACGATTGCAGCGGGCCGATTCTCGACGGCGTCACTCCAAACGCATCACGCTCTGTCTGGGTCTGGCACTCGGCTGTGTCGCCGCAGCTCGTCCCCAGTGGGGACGGATCGAGGAGCCGGTCTTCGATCAGTCGCGCGAAATCCTGCTCGCGATCGATTTGTCTCGATCGATGCTCGCGCCCGACGTCAAACCCACCCGGCTTGATCGAGCCAAGCTCTTGATCCAATCGTTGCTGGAGCGACTGGCGGGAGAACGAGTCGGCATGATCGTCTTCTCGGGCACGGCGTTTCTCCAAAGCCCGCTCAGCGCCGACTACGAGATCCTGCGGGAGTTTCTACCGGCTTTGAATCCAGACTACCTGCCGGAAGGAGGCACCAACTACGAAGCGTTGCTGAAAACCGCGCTCACCGCCTTCAGCGACCAAGGCGGGGCGGATCGCTACCTGATCATCCTCAGCGACGGAGAGGCCAACGACGAGGCATGGAAGCCCCTGCTGGATGAGATAGAGGAGAAGGGGGTTCGTATCATCGGCCTTGGAATCGGCACGCCCGATGGTGCGATGATTCCGGATACCGCGGGAGGCTTCGTCAAGGACGACCGGGGCGCCGTGGTGCTTTCCCGCCTGGAGAGTCGCACCCTCCAGACGCTGGCAGAGGCCTCAAAGGGCCAGTACGTCGACGCCTCCTCCTGGGTCGACCTCGCCGAGCTGATCCAGCAGACGGTTGAAGCGGGCAAACGCGGCGAATTTCGGGAGACCAATCAGATTCGCCTTGCCGAGCGGTTCCAATGGTTTCTCGCGCCCAGCCTGCTTCTTCTCGCGTGGAGTCTGTGTCGGGAATTCCCGGTCAAGCCGACCCCCCGCAAAGCAACTTTGAAACTCGAGACCCCATGATGCCTAAGGTTGTTTCCTTGATCCTGCTGTCGGCCGTGTCACTCGGGGCCGCGCCTCCTTCGGCCAGCACGGGAGACGCACTCGCCGAGCCGCTCGTCAAAACCGTCGCCGAGCTGTCGGTCAAGGTGTCACCCACCGGAAAGGACTTTGCGCGGATGACGGAAGCGACGCTCGACTTCGCACGGAGAAAATCCCAGGCAGGCACCGGCTTCAGTCAGGACGTGGTGCATTCGGGACTCGATGCGATCGACGCGGGCGAAAAACTCGATCCCAAGGCAGCCGAATGGTCGGCGCTCCGCAAGGAGCTCGAGGCCTATCTCAACCCGCCGGAACAACCACCTCCCCAGCAAAAGGGTGAATCCAAAGAGCCACCACCGGAGGGACAGAATCAGGAAAAGAAGGAAAACGAGGGTGAATCGAAGGACAGTTCCAGCGAATCCAAGCAATCGGAGAAATCGAACGAACAATCCAAGGAGAACCCGTCGGAGTCCAGCGACAGCAGCCAAAAACCACCGTCCGAGGACCCGGCATCCAAGCCGGAGGATGGAAAGCCCGATTCCTCGAAGGAAGATCCGTCTTCGGCCAAGGGAAACTCGGCCTTTGGCGAGATGGACAAGAATCCCCGGCCAACGCCGCCCCCTTCGCCCGAAGGGAAGTCAAGCGGAGCCGACGAAAACCAGCAAGTGGGAGGCCAGCAAAAGAAAGAGGAATCCGGCGACGCAGCCCATGATCCACAGCTCGTGATGCCTCTGCAAAAACTGGAACAACTGAAGCAGCAGGATTCCCCGGCCAAGCTGTTTCGTTTGATGGAGGGTCCGGCCTCACCTGACTCCGCCAAAAAGGGCAAAACCTGGTGACCATGGAACTACGCGCGTCCTCCCCTTTTACCTGGCTCCGCCTCCTCCAGATTGCCGCGTTGCTCTTGCTCGGCGCAGCACTGGCGAGCGGTCAGTCCGTGCGGTGGCAGCCGGATCGTGGCGCCCTGGGGTTCGGCCAGACCACGGAACTCCAACTGATCTTCGAAGATTGTTCTCCGGATGGAACGCCCTCGCTCCCCGCTGTTCCGGGGCTCTCGATTGAACTCGCGGGTCAGTCGCAAAGCTGGGAAACGATCAACTTTTCCATGACCCGGCGGGTCATCCTGACGTATATGGCTCGAGCGACCCAGAAGGGCACCTTGCGCATCCCTAGTTTCGAGACCAAGACCGATAAAGGCACGGTTCGCGTCCGTCAGGCCGAATTTCAGGTTGGCGAGGCCACCGTGGGCCAATCAGGCGCTTCCCTCGATTCCATCGTTCAGTCGCGACTCAACCTGCCGGATACCGATGTCTGGGCGGGCGAAGTTTTTCCTCTGAGTTACACGCTGTCCATTGCCCGCCGCTTCAGCGCTCAGTTGGCCAGCAACGTGGAGTGGTCGTCGACGCCACTTGCCGCGGAGGATTGGGCCAAGCCCGAGATGGCCGATGTCATGGTCGGTGGAGAAAACCGCACCGTGGTCACCTACCGCGCCCGTGCCATGTCAAAGGAAGCCGGCCGCGTGCCACTGAAGCAGGCCCAACAGCTGGTGAACCTCCAAACAGGCACCTCCACCTTCGGCTTGTTCGCACGTCCGACCATGGAGCAGTTCACGATCACTTCGCAGCCCGTGACGCTGAATGTGAAACCACTGCCCGTCCCGGCTCCCGCTCTTTTCTCCGGAGCCGTGGGCGAATTCACCCTCAGTTCCAAGGTAGTTCCTGTGCAAGCGACCGTCGGCGAACCCATCACGTGGACCCTGGAACTTGCCGGGGTGGGCAATTGGCCCGAAATCACCGCGCTCCCTTCCCGCCAGGTCAGCAAAGACTTCCGCGTGGTCCAACCCCAGGCCAAACGCACCACCAAGGAGGGTATGCTGTTTGAAGGGACCCTGAGTGAAGACGTGGTGTTGATCGCAACGAAACCAGGCACCTACACCCTTGGGCCGGTGCGCTGGTCCTACTTCGATCCCAAAGCGGGAGAGTACCGTACGCTCGTGACCGATACGTACACGGTGACCATTGCCGCGGCGGCGCCTCCACCCGCCACCTCAGTTGCACCGTCCCCGGTGGCACCGGGCGGTTCAGCCACCCCTGGAACGTTGCTCAACCCCTCGGCGCAGCCTCCGCCGTCACCCGCCCTGCCTCGACCGATTCCTCGCGATCCGCTCCCTGGCGAGAGCCGGGGTTGGGAACCTTTGACCGGTGGGGCGCTGCTCTCCGCCGCTGGATCGTCGGTCGCCGCACTCGCCGTTTTCTGGTTTGGACTCGCCTTGCAACGGGCTCGAAAACAAGACCCGGCTCGACCGCGTCGGGAGGCGCGGGATCGACTGCTTCACGTCTTGGTTCAGTCCACCTCAGGCCCGACTCCCGCCCAACTCAAGGTCACCCTTGAGTCATTCCGCAAGGAAAGTGTGGTGTTGCTCGCTTCAACCCATCTGACGCCTTCGGCCGCGCAGATCCAGGCGCAGGCGGCGAAAGCCTCCGCCGACGGCGCGACATGGTCCGTCCTGTGGTCGGAAGCGGAACGGGCTCTTTTTGGATCGGATGCAGCGCTGCCTTCCGACTGGCGCCAACGAGCCGAGGCTGCGGTGCGGACCTTTCCCCTCCGCCCCTTCAATCCCTTGTCATCCTTCCGACTGCGCCACCTCGCTCCGTTTCTTGTCTGGGTCGTAGTCTGCTCGTGGTGCTTCACGTCAGCGAACGCCGCCGACGCCACGGCCACTTACCGGTCGGGGAAGTTTGTGGAAGCGGAGACGACGTGGCGAGAACGCGTGACCACGGCGCCCACCGACTGGATCGCGCGACACAATCTCGCTCTGGCGCTGGGACAACAAGATCGGTGGGGCGAGGCGGCCGCCCACGCTACCGCCGCCTATGTCCAGCAACCTCGCGATCCTTCCGTCAGGTGGCATCTCGAACTTTCACTCCAACGCGCCGGTTTCACGCCAGGCGAATTGGTTCCTTTCCTAAGCGGCAATCCAGTCTATCGAATCGCACCGTTGCTCTCACCGACGCACTGGACCTTGGTCTTGGTCGGCGCGGCCTGGTGTTTTGTCACCGCCGTGTGTCTTCAGCTTTATCGAAGTTTCCATCCAGGCACGACCCTCCTTCGAACCTTGGCATTGCTGCTGATGACCCTGTCGATCGTGGCGGGCACACTGGGGTTCGCCAGCCTTTACCTTTACCGTTCCCTCGCCGACCCGCGGGCAGCTGTGGTCTGGCAAACCAGCGTTCTTCGATCTATTCCGACAGAGGCGGTAGCCAACCAGAAATCGAGTCCCCTTCCGGCTGGATCGATCGGAGTGATCGACAAGGACTTCCTGGGCTGGCGGCGACTCGCCTTTTCCAACGGACAAACGGGCTGGGTTCACGCCAAGGACCTCGTTCCCCTCTGGCGCGCTCCCGTGCGGCCCCCTGCCGCCGCAAAAAAGAAGTGATCGCGGTCGCGAGACCTCCGCTTCCTCTCGCCGATTCAGGTGCAGCCGGACTTCGAAACCATTCTCATGAGAGAAAGCTCAGCGTTGTAGTGGCGAAGCCGATCGACCGGTATCCAGGCCACGTCGTGAGACTCTTCACTCACCACGGGCCTCTCACGATCATCAGCCTCCACCAAGAATCGGAAATCAAAGTGCCAGTGCGCCGGTTCATCCCCTCGTGCGGGTATCTGGTGTTGATCGAGATCGAAGAGGGCGCCGGAGAGTAGCTTGAACCGACTGATGCCGCTTTCCTCCACGACCTCGCGGAGTGCCACCGCCGCCAGGTCTTCCGCCCCATCGGCATGTCCACCCAGCTGGAGCCATTTGCCCAGCTTTCGATGGTGCGTCAGCAACACCTGGTTCCGCGAGGGATTCACCACCCAGGCCGAAGCCGTTAGATGGCCGGCTTTGCAGGTGCGCCAGAGACAATCAGGATGGGATTCGATGAACGCGCGGGTCCGTTCCGCCATCTGGCGGTCCAGCACATCGCGTGCGGTTCGCCGGTAATCCTCGACCAGCGCCAAAGCCCGGATCGGACGGGAAGCGGAGCTACCTCCAGAGATCATCGGCCGTGAAGGGTCTCGGCGCGTCCAGTTGCCGCCAGACGTCGTCCACCGTGTCCGCGACCGTGAAGAGATCCGACAATCCAGGGGATTTGAACTTCTCCCGCACCATCCGTTCGAAAAAACGGAGGAGGTCATCGTAGAACCCGTCCTGATTGACCAGGACAACGGGTTTGGGCAGACGGTTGAGGTAACGCAGCGTCATGATTTCCGTCAGCTCTTCGAGGGTGCCAATTCCACCGGGAAGGGTCACAAATCCATCCGCTCGCTCCTCCATCAGCTGCTTGCGCTCTCGCATGGTCGACACCGTGACCAGTTCATCCGCTTCAAGGTAGGCCAGCTCTCGGGATTTCATGAACTCGGGGATGACCCCGACAACATATCCCCCTTCCTGTTTCACCGCACGAGCAACCGACCCCATCAATCCTGCGTGTCCGCCTCCATAGACCAGACCCCAACCCCGAACCACCATACCTCGACCCAGCGCCTCCGCCGCAGCATAGTATTTCGGATCGAGCACACGGCTGGACGAGCAATAGACACAGAGAAGCTTGGGCATAAACAGGATCTTCTCACCTAGTGTTGCCCCTCGCAAAAATCAATGACGGCTGCACGTCCTCCTGTTTCAATTCGCCGATCCTCCCCCCCCTTTCAGCCCATGACGTGGTCCCCGAGCACCCCTCCGCCAACGCAGGATGTAAGCGTTTGTCGTTTGCCCATCGACAGCCCATGACCGTCGTAAGTGGAAGCCTCCCCTCGGCTGCTCCGGCGACCGGCTACCGCGGCCGACTCGCCCCCTCGCCGACGGGTTATCTGCACCTCGGGCATCTTCGAACCTTCTGGATCGCCGCCCAACGGGCGAAGCGTCACCAGGGAGAGCTACTCCTACGCTGCGACGACCTGGATCGGGCCCGCTGTCGCGAGTCGTACATCACAGGGTTTCTGGACGATCTGGCCTGGCTCCAGATCGAGTGGACACCCCCCATGATCCGCCAAAGCGAACGAATCCCTCTCTATTGGGCGGCCTTGGAGCGTCTGCACGCGGGTGGATACATTTTCCCCTGTCAGCGATCCCGGCGAGACGTGCTGGCAGCCCTGGGCGCTCCCCACGAAGGACCGGGAGGCGACGACGACGAGCCAGTCTATCCCGTGTCATTTCGGCCAGCCCCGGGTGCCGGCACTCCGGCTCTGGAAAACGTCTCCGGCCAAAACTGGCGGTTTCGCGTTCCGGATGGAGAACCACTCACCTTCCACGACGGCGGGCAGGGAACGCAAACCGCAATCGCAGGCCGGGACTTCGGCGATTTCTTGGTTTGGCGGAAAGATGGACTGCCCAGTTACCAGCTCGCGAGTGTGGTCGACGATGCACTGCTCGCCATCACTGAAGTGGTGCGGGGCGCAGACCTCGTACGCTCCACATTTCGTCAGTTGCTGCTTTTCCGGGCTCTTCGCTGGAACGCTCCCGCATTCTTCCATTGTCCGCTGGTTCGGGACGAACAAGGGGTGCGACTCGCCAAACGGCATGACGCGCTCAGTATCCGCGCACTTCGTGCCGCCGGAACAACCCCGGAGAAGCTGTTCACGAGCTTTGCGCAAGAAGTAGGATCTCAGTCCTAAGGTCGCTTGCCACGACGTTATCTGATCCATCAGGCTCCCGGCGACCTTTCCACCCGTGATACCGACCCTTGGCGTTCTCAATATCTCCGACCGAGCCAGCGCCGGAATCTACGAAGACACCCCTGGTCAGGCGTGCATCGCGTTGCTGCGTGAATGGGTGACCACGCCGTTCCAGATCGACTATCGAATCATTCCCGACGAACAACCGTTGATCGAGAGCGAGCTCCGGCGAATGGCCGACGAGCTGAACTGTGCATTGGTCGTAACGACGGGCGGCACTGGACCCGCGGTACGCGACGTCACGCCGGAGGCCACGGCGGCCGTTTGCGGCAAACTCTTGCCTGGTTTTGGCGAGCTCATGCGAGCGGCGTCGCTGCGGCACGTACCCACTGCAATCCTATCGCGCCAAATCGCCGGCATTCGAGGTCGTACCCTCATTGTCAACCTTCCCGGACGACCCAAGGCGATTCGCGAGAACCTTGAAGTGGTGTTTCCCGCCATCCCCTATTGCATCGACCTTATTGGCGGACCCCGACTGGACACCCATCCTGAATTGATGCCTTCATTCCGACCGAAGGCCTGATCGCGGCACACGCGGGTCGGAAATCAAAGTTCATCATACTTCTCGGCCCGCCCTCTCGCCTTTTCGACCGGATACTTGGCCGCGTTGGCCGCCATCTTTTTCTCTACTGCCGCGGCCACATCGATGCCGGTGATGTTGGCAAACTCCAGCGCGTAGATGACAATGTCAGCCAGTTCCTCCTCAATCTTGTGACGCTTGGCCGTCTGGCCCGCAATCACGGCCGAAGCCTCGGGACTCACCCAGAGAAAGTGCTCCATCAGCTCAGCCGCCTCCGCCGCGAGCGCCATGCTAAGATTCTTGGGCGCGTGAAACTGCTCCCAGTCGCGCTCACGGGCGAATTCGAGAATCCGGCACTTGAGCTCCGCGAGCGTTGTCGTCGGGTCCGTTAGTTTCGACATGGCGTGAGCTAGCCACCTCGGTTCGCTGGGAGCAAATACTTCCCCGATCGCTCCAGCGCCACACACCCGCCAGAATACTGCCAAGGACGGAATGCATGACGCTCGAAATCGCGCAGGGTACCGCGGTCAGGGGGTCGGCAAAATGGCGGCGGGCCAGAACCACACCCAGACCGGAGTTCTGCATGCCAACCTCAATCGAAACCGTGCGAGCCACCGTTGCGTTGTAGCGGAAGAGGCGGGCCACCAGGTAACCGAGCAGAAACCCACCGGCATGCACCAGCCCGACCGCAGCCAAAAGCCTGAAACCACTCGATCGTACGGCTTCGGCATTCTGGCCCACAATGCTTGCCACAATCAGGGTGATGCCCAGGACCGATGCGAGGGGGGCCACCGGCAGGACCCGGGCCACCGCTCGCGGCGCCAGGGTGTTCAGTACCAAACCGGCCACCACCGGAAGCAATACGACCTGGAACGTGCTACCCAAAAGTCCCCATGCATCAACGTCCACCCGCGCACCCGCGAGCAACTGAGTGAGGAACGGTGTCATCACCACCGCAGCGAGGGTAGAACACAGGGTCATCACGACCGAAAGCGCGACATCGGCGCGAGCTAGGTAGGTCACCACATTTGACGCTGTCCCGCCGGGACAGCACGAGACCAGAATCAGTCCCACCGCCAAGGGTGTATCCAGAGAAAACAGCACTCCCACGCCCCAACCTAACAAGGGCATGATCGTGTATTGCGCCACAAATCCAAGGGCGACGGCACGTGGCATAACCGCAATGCGGCGAAAGTCGTCGAGTGTCAGGGTCAGGCCCATGCCCAACATCACAAGCGCCAGCGTCGCGACAATCCAGGTTCCCCCGAACCAGGTGAACCAGGCCGGCCAGACCAACGCCAGACCGGCTCCACCCACGATCCAAAGGGGGAATGCTTGGGTGAGGAGCGCGAGGGGGTTACGCATCCTTCACCGTGGTCAAAACCGACCACGCTCGTCACCGCATTTTTACCAGAAACAAAATACTTGGGGCTTGGCGCGACGCCTGCTATGAGTATGGTCTCAGTAGTTCCAAGACATGATTCGGACTCAACAACATCTCCGCAGCCGCGCCGGCACTTCGACCACGAAGGCCCGTGCGCAACAATGCTGCGCCCAGATGCGTCCGTTTGTCGCGACTTGGAGCAAATCCAAAACCGGCGCGGGCTCTCAGGACTAAACACTCCGAATCATCGGATTTGCGTTTAGCCCACCTGAAGAAGCCCCGCGGTCAATCGACCCGAGGACGCCACCGCTTTCCCTCCCATGCATACGATCATCCCTCCGCTCAAGACCGACAGCCGCAGTCGCCGTGCCGGAACCGCCATCCAATCGGGTGAGTTCCGGAAACCGCACTACGACTGCTCAGAGCACGCGGATACGCTCAAGCTGGAGGTCTACGTGCCCGGTGTCGAAGCTGCCGGGATCGAAATCGCGGCCCGGGGCCCCGATCTCGTCATTACCGCACTCAAGTCGCACTTTGTCCGGGTCAACTGGCACGCCCTTCACCTTGAAGGCGCCCAGCGGGACTATCGTTTGGTGCTACGGATAGGTCACGGAGTGGACTACGCAAATCTGGAAGCTGCGATCCACAATGGAGTTTTGACACTGAAGTTGCCGAAAAAGTCTCCCCAGAGGGAACCTCTGGCCGCTTCAGCTCTCAAAAGGGTAGCCTAAGTCACTTGCCTTTCCACCGCTTCCGCGGTCGAGACATCCAAACCGGTTAAGCCGCTTGGATGCACTAAGACCGCAAGCGGTGGCACCGGGCGGTGTCACCATCGGAACATTTTGGCACGTTTCGGCTCAAGCGAGCCTCGTTTTGTGCCGAATGTACGTAGAACTACCCTAGCCATGCCTATTCTTTACCAGCCCCTTCCCCTGCCGCCCCCCCGGCCACAAGGCTCGGTACTCGTCGTGCCTCACTATGACGTCCAGTGGGCGCGCCCCATTTTCCGGGCTCCGTCGCTGCCGACGCCCTCGCAGTTGCACGCGGAGATTCCTTTCACGGCCTTACGCTCCCGCGAAGCCCTCGCGCGTTCGCGCCCCTGATCGAGATCGTGGGTCACCCTCGGCTGCACGCCAACGGCTGCAGCGAGTTGGTTCGTGTCAGCAGGCTGGTTCCCCTCTGAATCCGTCAGAGCGTCGCGCTCACGTCTCGCGCACCAGCCAGATCAACTCTCCACTGGCTCCCACCTCTTGGGCGAGCACGGGAGCTAGCCATGCCGCCAGCTGGCTCACTTCGAGATCAAGCTGCCAGGGCGGGTTCACGACGACGATGCCGCATCCGCGCAGGCTAAGGGTCGATCCAGGTCCAGCCACCGACAGTTCGGCGACCCAGGTCGCAGGCAGGTCAGATCCTTGGAGTTCGGCGAAAAAGGAATCGACCCGGGCTCGCTGGGTTAGCGGATACCAGATCGCCACCGTGCACGAAGGCATTCGTTGCATCGCATCGCTGAGACCGGCGAGGATGGAAGCCCATTCGTTCGCGTCTTCGAACGGCGGGTCGATCAGGACCAGCGCTCGTTTTTCGGGACATGGGAGCAGGGCTCGAATCGCGTGATATCCGTTCACGTCGCGCACACTCACGCGTGGAGTCCGTCCCAGTTCTGCCGCAAGTGCCGCGTGCTCCGCGGGATGGAGTTCACACAGGACCATGCGATCCTGAGGTCGCATCCCCTCCTTCGCCAACCAAGGGGAACCTGGGTAAAACCTTACGTTTGCACCGAGATTGCCGCTACGGCGGTCACACCGACGTACCAGATCCAGGTACGCGCTGACACCGGGGGGAGGGTCTACCTGGGTCAACAGTCGCCCGATCCCGGCCGGCCACTCGGCCACTCGCGCCCGACTGTCACCCTTCTCCGCACGTTCCAAGTCATAACGACCTCTGCCCGCATGGGTATCGAGGTAGAGGAATCCCTTCTCCTTCTTTTGCAGATAGGCAATCAACCGGCCCAACACGACGTGTTTGAAGACGTCGGCAAAGTTTCCAGCGTGAAAGTGATGACGGTAATTCACGGAATAACGAAGGTTCCAAACCCTAGGCGGACCGACTGCAGAAGCGAAAAGCCCCCTCGGCGAGTTCAATCGGTTCGGACTCCCTCACCGTCAATCGGGCCAGCCTTACCGCCACCGCAGCCCCGGTCTTCAATGCTGGGACATCAGGGTCAAAAGCAGCCGAAACCAAAGCGTCCCGGCCTAACTGAACTTGGACCGTCGCCCACGCGCCGATGAGTGCCATGAGTCAAGGCATCGCGCTCGAAGCTCACTGGCAAGCCTGAGTGCCTCGGTTTGCCGTCTCGCTGCGCTCACGCCTTGAATCCCGCGGCAGGAGTCAACAGACTCTCGGGTATGAAATTCATCACCTCTGCCTGCGCGCTGCTCGTGATCGCTTGCTCTTGTTTCGCTGCCGAGCCTTTCCAAGGGAAAATCACGATGCGAATCACCTCCAACGGCAAGAGCCAGGACATGGTGTATGCGGTCAAAGGTTCGCGCATGCGCATCGACATGGCGGCCGATGGCAAAACCATGAGCTCGATCATGGATGTCAAAAAACAGGAGATGCTCATGCTGATGCCCGAAGAGAAGATGTACATGGTCGTGACATTCCGTGATGCCGCAGAAAAGGCGGCCGCCGCCGCGTCCGATACGATCCTGGAAAAGACGTCAGAGTCGGAAATGATCGTCGGTTACAAGGCCACCAAGTACTTGGTGAAGTCCAAGGACCAAAAGGAACCGATCGAGATCTGGGCAACCGAAGGACTGGGCTATTTCGTCAACCCGAGTGACATCGGACCCATGGGCGGCAAGCGCAAACCCGCCGCCTGGGAAATCGAACTGCGCAACAAGGGTTTCTTTCCGCTGCGGACCGTGACCAAAGGTCGCAAGGGCCGCGAGGATCGCATGGAAGTGGTGAACCTGGAGAAGGTCGCTCTTGCTGACTCCCTGTTCACGCCTCCGGCCGATTACAAGAGATTTGAGATGCCGGGGCTGGGCGGCCTGTTGCAGGGTCTGGGCGGCAAGAACTAACCGGCACCTGCTCGGGGAAAGACCGCCAGGGCAACGACTCGGCCGGCGGCCGGAGCAAGCGCAGTGATTTCCTTCGCGGGTCGACATTCGAGTTTGCGCACCTTGCCGGGGTCGCTTCGCTGCCGACGTGCCCGACCGTGTCGTCCGAATCCTCTCCGATCTTCACTACCGCGATCGGACGGGGTTGCAGTCTCTCGACGCGCTCGATCCGCTGCTGGAGGGTGCCTCGGAGCTCATTCTCAACGGAGATACCCTTGAGGCACGCCACCCTTCAAGCCGTGCCCTCGAAGAGGAATTGAGGTGCTTCTTCCTCCAGAGAAAAATGCCGGTCACCTTTCTTGCCGGTAACCACGATCCCGCAATATCGGAGAGCCACGAACGGGTGCTGGCAAACGGCCGAATTTGGGTCACCCATGGAGACATCTTCTGGGATGATGCCGCACCCTGGTCGAGGTACGCGAAACTGCTGGGCAAACTTATCGCGGAAGAACGCCTCATCCGGGAAATCTCCACCCAATCGGGCAGTCTGAGAGATCTTTTTGCCGCTCATCGTGCCGCACATCTCCGAAGCGGTGCCCATCACGATCCCTCCAATCGGAGCCTGGGAGCGAGGCTTGCCCAAGTGATCCGAACCCTGCTGCCTCCCAAGCAAACGCTCCGAATGATCCAGGCCTGGAGGCAGGCCCCCGAGTATGCGTTTTCGTGGGCGAAAAAGCACCGGCCCGAAGCTCAGTTTATACTCTTCGGACACATTCACTATCCAGCCGTTTGGAGAGATCGGACATCAAACCGCATCGCCATCAATACGGGCTCGTTCGAGTGGCCGTTCCGCGGGTTGTGCGTGGATGTATCAGACCGATCACTCACCGTCCGAAGTCTGATCCGACAAGGAGGTCGCTACCGGTGCGGATCCATCCTGAACACGTTTCCGCTGGCGAAGTAAGGGCGTTTCACGCTATCGCCTCATCCCATGAGCATGGAATTTGGTTGGTGGGACAAGGACGAGAACGGTAAAAAGTTCCAAATCCTGGTCGACATTCACGGCGGAAATGTGACGTGGACGCGCAAACAGGGGCACCACCAGTCGTGGGACGTTCATCCGGCGACGGAAAGCGACTGGGACCGCCTCCTCGATGAGGCCCGTCGACGAGTTCCTCGAAGGCTTCTCTCTCCGAAACAGTTCGCAGAAATCGAACGCATGCGTGAGGCCGCCCGCTAGCGCAATTCTCCACCGAGCTCTCTCTGCGCACACAAACGGGCCCAGATGAGCCGGAATGGGCTCGTAAACCGCTCGGGGTTGAGGCGGACCGCGAGGGAGATCTCGTCCCAGGTGGACCATTCTCCACATTCGATTTCGGCCGGGTGCAAGACAAAGGGACCGTTGCCTTGGACACGATAGACCCAAATGAACTCCCATCCCGTTTGGGCCTGCGCCTCGACATACAGCCAACGCTCCGGCGGACGCGCCGGTGCCAGTCCAATTTCCTCCCTCAACTCTCGGCTGGCCGCAGCATCGTAGGCTTCTCCTGCATCAACGTGTCCGGAACACGAAGCATCCCAAAGTCCCGGCGAACGATCCTTGGCCATCGAGCGTTTCTGAAGGAAAACACGGCCGTCGTCCCCAAACACAAATACGTGCACCGCACGATGAAACAGCTCTCGCCGATGCACTTCGCGTCGAGTGGCTTGCGCCACGACTTCGTCTTGCGCATTCACCACGTCAAACAGTTCGTCGAGGTTTTGCGCTGACGTAAGCTTGTCTTTGCCGGGCATGGATGTCCTTTGATGGGGTTCACCCTCCGACACGCCATGCCGAAAATCGATGTCAATCAAGTCGCCGAAATCCTTAAGCGCAACAAGGTCGACCCTTCGCTTCTTCGCCAGTTGGTGGAGGAAATGAATACCCTGGCCGAGGCGGCCGCCCGTGCGGACGAAGACAAACCGCCGGCCGTGAAGAAACAGTTTGTCATCCTCGTCAGCGATCCGGAGGACCGTTTCCCGAAGCACGATTTTGCCGGTTGGGTGCTGCAGATCCCCGAAAACGAAAGCGTGGCCACCACTCAGGAACGCATTTTCAAGGGCGTCTACGATTTCAACGCGACCAAGAAAGGGCGCCTCCTACCGGTGAAGACGGTCGGCGAGGCGATGGAAAGCGTGCCCGCCAAGCACTTCAAAGAGGCTGATGTTTGGGTGAAGACCAAAACCCCCGTTCTCGTCCTTCGGACCGACAACGAAGTTCCAAAAGACTCGGATTCAACGAAAAGCGCGCGCGGACATCGTCTCGAGTAATCGTTCCGACGCCGCGTTTCAGGGCTGCAGACCAAACTTGGTCGGATCGAAGCCGCGCTCCAAAAGAGCCCGGCTCAGCGCCTTCAGGTCCAGTCGCGCCCCGGGAGATACCTTTTCATTGCGAAACCAGCCTTGGTTGACCTCCAGCGCATACTGGAGGTTTTCACCTTTCGACTTCACGGTCGTCTCATCGTGCGGGTACAGCGGGTAGATCTCACGGAGACGTCCTTCCGCATCAAAAAATCCAATATCCAAGGGCAACGGCGTGTTGCGCATCCAGAACCCAAGGCCTTGGGGCTTTGGATAGACGAAGAGCATGCCTTCATCGGGCTTCAGTGTCTTTCTGAACATCAGACCGCGCTCCATCTCGTGTGGGAGAACTGCCAACTGCATCCGGACCACTTTGTCGCCAAGCTGAATCGCAAAATACTCGCTCGCAGGCTTTGCAGGTTCTTTCGCCCCAGCGCCCATCACGGGGAAAAGGGCGAGACTCAACCAGGCGAGCAGCAGAGACCGGAGGGAGATCGAAAGTGAGTTTGCGTTCGTCACGGTCTCCGCAGCAAATAGGGTCCCTGGCCCGACACAAACCTCCTTTCGCCGTGCCCGCTCCCTCCGATCAAGCCCTGCTCCTCTACTCCGATTCGGCTCACAATGCCGACATGCGTTACTTCAGCGGTCTCCACGTTCCCGACCCGTTTATCGCGCTGCGGATCGGAGGCAAGAAGGTCGGCATTTTCAATGCCCTCGAATTTGGACGCGCCCTCAAGGAATCCAGCCTCGACGAGGTGCTCCCGTTGGAACCATTGCGGGATCAGGCGCGTGAACGCTGGCCGGATGTCGCACTGGGAGCGGCGGACATCATTTTGCTCGCCGCGGAGAAGTACCACGTGGATCGCTTTTTCATCCCCGAGGATTTTCCGGCCGGGCTTTTCGAAAAACTGCGCCGCCGGGGGCTGGCTCTGGAGGTCGTCGCGGGTCCCATCCTTCCGGAACGGGAGTTCAAGTCCGCATTCGAAGTCCGGGCCATTCGTGAGGGCAACCGGATCGCTGCTGTCGGCATCGGAGCCGCCGAACAGGTTCTGGCCAAGAGCACCATCCGCAAAGACCGGCTGATGTTTCGAGGGGAAGTGCTGACGAGCGAACGGCTCAAGTTTGCGATCGAAACCGCCTGCCTCGAGGCCGGTGGCGTTTCCCTCGACACCATTGCCGCCGGGGGCGACCAGGCTTGCGATCCCCATAATCGGGGATCAGGGCCGCTTCGGCCCAACGAACTCATCATCGTCGATGTGTTTCCACGATCACAGAAGACCGGATACCATGGAGACATGACGCGAACGTTTCTGAGGGGTCGCGCCAGCGATGCCCAGCGCGCCCTGGTCGACGCAGTGCGCTCCGCTCAAAAAGCAGCTCTGAAACAGATCAAAGACGGTGCGAACGGTCGCGATGCCCATCGGGCCTGCGTCACCGTCTTCACCGAAAAGGGTTACGAGACCAAGGCCACACCCTCCGGCTCCATCGGCTTCTTTCATGGCACGGGTCACGGCCTCGGCCTTGCCGTCCACGAGCTTCCGCGACTGAGCGGAGCCATCGACTATCCGCTCAAGAGCGGAGCTGTTACTACGGTTGAGCCAGGCTTGTACTATCCGGGACTCGGGGGCTGCAGAATCGAGGACGTGGTCCAGGTCACGGCGACCCGTCCGCGTTTGCTCTCCGACTATCATTACAATTGGGAGCTGCGCTGATTTCCCCATGTCGATCTCGACCGCCCGCACGCGTGGCTTGTTGGAGAAGATTCGCGACAAACGGATCCTGGTGATCGGGGATGTCATGCTCGACCACTATATCTGGGGGAATGCCACCCGGATTTCGCCCGAGGCGCCAGTACCCGTGGTCGAAGTGGCCCGGGACAGCTACGTCCCCGGCGGGGCGGCCAACGTGGCCGTGAATTGCACCTCCATGGGAGCACGGGCGGTCCTTGCGGGCTTCATCGGCAAAGACGAGGCCGGACTCCGGCTTCGCCAGGTGCTGAACGAAAGGCAGGTGGAAACACAGGCCCTGACCGGCGGAGGCGCTACCATCGTCAAATCGCGCGTCATCCTCCAGCACCAGCAACTTTGCCGGCTGGATCGCGAGGATCCGCCCGAGTCCTATCGCGTGGATGCCAAAACCGCGGCCCGCCGGCTGTCACGAGCGATTGAGAAAAGCGATGCCGTCATTTTTTCCGACTACGCCAAGGGCTTGGTCTCAGACGAACTCATTGCCGAGGTCACCGCCGTGGCCCGCGCCAACGGCTGCATTGTCGCTCTCGACCCAAAACCAAAGCGCCCCATGCGTTTCTCGGGGCTGGACTTGTTGACGCCAAATCGGGGTGAAGCCGCACAGCTGGCGGGTATCGAGTGGCGTAGTGGCCGGCCGTTTCCCTCTGAAGAGGTCTGCCGGCGCATCCACGAGCGGCATCAGGTCAAGTACCTCGTGGTCACCTTGAGCGAAGACGGACTTCTCCTGAGTAGCGAAGGAAAAGTCCTGCGGCAGATCCCGACTGCGGCGCGGGAAGTGGCTGATACGTCGGGGGCGGGCGACACCTCGCTGGCTGCGATCGTGCTCGCACTGGCGGCCGGTGAGGGTCTGGAAACCGCCGCCCACTTTGCCAATGCCGCGGCGGGCGTCGTGGTCGGCAAACTGGGTACGGCAACCGTGGCACCCTCAGAACTGCTGGCCTATGTTTCACACCGTCCCTAACTCCGGCGGTGCCCGGTTCGCCCAGGTTTTCGGTCATCTCCGCCATGCCCGAGCTCGCCGAAGTTGAGTACTTTCGAAAGCAGTGGGACCCGGGTCTGAACCAGGTCATTCATTCCGTGCAGCTTCATCGCGAGGCACGGGTTTTTCGAGACTGTGATACCCGCGCCCTGGAGCGCGGCCTGACCGGCCTGCCCTTGACCGTCTCGATGGCGGCCGGGAAACAAATGGCCTTCCGATCAAGCACCGGAGCCTGGCTCGGAATCCACCTCGGTATGACGGGCTCACTCGCGCACCATCCCAGTGGATACCGTGCGTCGAAGGCGGACCACCTCGCGCTCTCGACTCCGTCGGGTGTGCTCGTCTTTTCCGACCCGCGCATGTTCGGCCGGGTCGACTTCACGGCAGGGCAGGATACGCCGGCTTGGTGGGCCCGCATTCCCGCCCCCGTCGCATCAGAGGGCTTCACTGTGAAAGATCTGGTGCAGTTCTTGAACCGGCGGAGAAAGTCGCCTCTCAAGGCCGTGCTGCTGATGCAGGAACGCTTTCCCGGCATTGGAAACTGGATGGCGGACGAGATTTTGTGGCGGGCCGGGCTTCATCCGCGGTTGCCCGCCGGGGCGCTCACCGCAGGGCAGGCCCTGCGACTCCACCGCGAATGTCAGTGGGTCTGCCGCAGAGCCATGGAAACTATCGGCCAAGACTTCAGGGATCCGCCCAAGTCCTGGCTTTTTCCACACCGCTGGCAGGAGGGCGGACGTTGTCCACGAACCGGCCAGGTCCTCATTCGGGAAACCGTGGGTGGGCGCACCACCTGCTGGTCGCCGGGACGGCAGCAGCGGTTGACCTCCGGGCCATGAACAAACCCGCAAAAAAGCGCCTGGATGAACTTCTCGTGGAGCGCGGCATGGCGGAGTCGCGCGCTCAGGCCAAGGCGCTGATCATGGCCGGAGCCGTGCACCTTGGAACGGAGCGCCTGGACAAGCCGGGCAAAGAATTGCCGGTCGACATTGAGTCGCTGCGCGTGGATCAGCCCCCTCGTTTTGTCTCCCGCGGGGGAGAAAAGCTCGCCGCATTTCTGGAACGGTTTGGCGTCGCACTCCAAGGTGCCCATGTGCTCGATGTCGGTGCGTCCACGGGCGGCTTCACGGATTGCGTGCTCCAGCGTGGTGCGGCGGATGTGGTCTGCGTAGACGTCGGCCGGGCGCAGTTGCATGCCAAGCTCCGACGCGATCCGCGCGTCACCAATTTGGAGCAAGTCAACGCCCGCCACCTGGATTCCGTTGCACTGCCTCGGACGACCTATGACGTCGTCGTCATGGACCTTTCGTTTATCTCCCTGCGCACCGTGCTCCCGGCAGTGTGGCCGCGGGTGCGCGAGGGCGGGACCCTGATCGCGCTGGTGAAACCGCAGTTTGAAGCCGGAAAGCTTGAGGTCGACAAAGGGCGTGGGGTGATTCGTGATGAAGTCGTTCGGCAGGCAACCCTCGAATCCGTCAGGTCTTTCGCTTTGGACCAGCTCGCCCACTCCACCCTTCTGGGTGTTATGGAGTCGCCCTTGGCCGGTGCGGACGGTAATCAGGAATTCCTCCTGGGACTGCATAAACTCGCTACCACTTGAATTCCCTCGTCCTCCACTCGCGAGCGCTCGATCTTGGTATGCCAAGGCTCTGACAACTCCTTTTCTTTCATCATGCCTCCCCTGCGGACACTGGCCTTCGTCGTGAATCGGGAAAAACAAGGAGCGCCAGAACTCGCCCAACAGCTTCGCGATCTCGCCGTGACTGAAGGCGTGCAAGTGCGCACGACCGAACAATTTCCTATCGCGGAATCCTACCTGGAAGGCTGCGATGCCTGCTGCGTGATCGGGGGAGACGGCACCCTCCTGGGAGTGGTTCGTTCCGCGGCGCGTTTTCGTGTCCCGGTCATCGGGGTCAACCGCGGCAGTTTGGGGTTTCTCACGACGTTCTCGGCTGATGAAGCCCGCAACCATTTCGGGAGCCTGCTCAAGGGCGAGTTCGACGTGGCGGAGCGATCGCTCCTCGATTGTTCGACCGGACCCGGTCAGCACGACCTTGCCCTCAATGACGTCCTGATCAAAGCGGAAGCCAACTCCCGGCTCGCTCAGCTGGAGGTCTTCGCCGATGGGCATCTGGTCACCGAGTACTACTGCGATGGCCTTATCTTTTCAACGCCGACCGGCTCCACGGCCTACAATTTGTCTGCCGGTGGTCCGTTGATTCACCCCTCTGCGCAGGTCATCGCCATGACGCCGATTTGCCCGCATACGCTGAGCAATCGATCCATCATTTTTCGACACGACGTAAAGATCCGCGTGTTCAACCGGAGCAACAATGCGCGCCTGTTGGTGGCCATGGACGGTCAACGCAACCTCGTGAGCTGCGAAACCTCACCGGTCGAGATCTCGGTGTCGTCCCGTTCCCTCCGGTTGGCCCAGCGGCTCGACTACTCGCACTTTGCCGTCGTACGCACCAAACTCAAGTGGAGTGGCGGCAACGAGGAGCGAGCACCGCGCACGGCACACGACAGCTGACACCTGCAGGGTAGACCACCCACCGATCGGCGGGTGGCCTCCTAGGTCGGGCGGGCTCGCCGGCGGTTAGTTCGAGCTCGGCTTCTCCGATGCAGCTTTAGCGGATTGAGGCTTTGCGGCTTGAGCCTTCTCGCCCTTGTCGAGTTTGCCGTCGTGGTTAGTGTCGAACTTCTCAAGTCGCTTGGCTTGAGCTTCAGCGCGTCCGCGCTGGACGTCCGCTTTCCATGCCGCCTTTTCGCTGTCGCTCAAGAGACCATCCCGGTCGACGTCGTACTTCCTGAGAATGGCCGGAGGCAGTGACTTTGCCTTGTCCTTTTCCGAAACATCCTGAGCAAAGGCGCCTACCCCGAGTGTGAAGAAAGCCAGCAGAACCAGGCTGCCGCGTGAGTGGGAATGAATTACAGTTTTCATGCACCATCAGCTCGGCAGGTTCTTCTGCCTCTTTCAATCGCAAATAGAGTGCATTTAAGCCCCTTTTAGGGCTAGGTCTGCTTTCTGGATCGCTGTCCGGTGCGCCGGCGCTCCCGTTCGCCAGCGGTATCCGTCGTTCCGGAGTTGGAGCATCACGCCGGACGAACGACCAATTGCACGCGTTTCTCCGGCCGGAGGTAGGAACGGGCAAAGCGGGCAAGATCGTCGATCGTCACGGCATCGATCCTCTGATCGAAGTCCTTCCAGTCGTTGACCGGAAGTCCGTAGAGAGCGTTGAGCGCCGCCTGCATGGCGCGGCTCGCGTTCGTCTGCATGGACTGCCGTTTGCCGGCTTTGAGTCGCACCTGGCAGCGCTTCAACTCGGCGGGTTCCACATTTCCAGCCGCTACCCGGCCGATCTCTGCATGAATTTCCGACAACACTTCATCGACATGGGCCGGCGCCGTCCCGGCATAAAAATAGAACAGCCCACCGCGCAGTCCAATCACCCGGCTGGACCGCACGAAGTAGGCGAGCCCCTTTTGTTCGCGGACTCGTTCAAACAATCGGGAGGCCATGCCGCTGAACAACTCGTCGGCCACATCGGCCACATACAAGTCGGTATCAATCGCACCAGGACCGGGAAAACCTTGGAAGACCACGGCTTGTTCTCGTGGCTGCAGCTCCACGGCCTCCAAGGCCTCGGGCGGTCCGGAAAACAGCGGGGGCGCCGGTGGAGGCGCGGTTCTTGGAAGCTTGTTCAGTAGCCTCTTCAACCGTGGCACGAGGTCCTTCGGAGAAAAATCTCCGGCCACCGCCAGGACGGTGTTTCTCGCCACGACGACGCGCCGATGCAGTTCCTTCAGGTCGGCCGGCTTCAGCGCACTCAGCCCGGCGGGATCTCCGTGTGAGTCCATCGCCAATGGATGGTCGCCAAAAAAGCGTCGACGGAGGAGTTTCCGCCCATAGGTCACGACATCATCGGCATCCTGCTGCAGATCGGCCAACTGGGCCGCCCGCTCGGTTTCAAAAGTCTGCGGATTGAAGACCGGCGTCAGCACCGCATCACCGAGCAACTCAATCGCCCGGATGGCGTCCGTCGGCAAAACCTCGAGCGAGAGTCCGAGTGCATTGTTGCCGCTGAATGAACCGAAAGCTCCCCCCACTTCCTCGATTCGCTGGGCCACCGCCGCCGCACTGCGGCGACGCGTATCCTTTGTGAGGAGGGTCGCGAACAACGCGGACGCTCCTCGCCTGCCGGCCGTCTCCAGGGCGGGTCCGCCCAGAAACGCCATGCGCAGGTGCAGATTGGGAATCCGGGAATCCGGCTGCAGCAACAAACGCGCCCCGTTCGGCAGCGTGATTTCCTCAAACCCTTTTGTCACCGGTCGCATCGGCGCCGTCCCTGTTCTGGCGGGCGCCTCCGCGAGCGGGCTGATCGACACCGCGGTGCGGGTCTGCGCCACCAGGTAGGTGCGGATCAGTCGAACCAAGTCGGCCGACGTCACGCGGCGGATCCGTTCAAAGTACGTTCGGGTGAAATACAGATCACCCACCACCACCTCGGCGGCACCGAGTCGCGAGGCCTGACCCGACATGGTCTTTCTCGTGTTGATCTCACCCACCGTAAGCTGCCGGATCGCCTTTTTGATCTGCGACGGGGCGAAACCGGACCGCACCGCCCCGGCAAGCGTGCGTTCGACGGCCCGGGTCGCTTCGTCTCGCTTTCCCGACTCGCAGGTGAAGGACACGTAGAACAGCCCGGCCGTGCCCGGATTCCAGCTGGTGGCGTCGATCGAATGGACCAATCGCGCCTTCTCGCGAATCTCACGCCAGAACAACGAGCTGTCGCCCGCCCCCAGGACCATCGCCAGAAGTTCGAGACCCGGTGCGTCTTCGTGGGTCAACCCCGGGATCTGCCAGGCCAGTCCGGCCCGCGTCAGCTCAACCCCCTCGTAGCGATGATCCTCGCGCGGAGCCAGCGCCCGGGACTCATCGGGAACCTGCACCGGGGCCAGCCGTCCGCGCGGGAGCGTGCCGAGGTGATTCTCCACCATGGTCCGCACCGCCAGAGGATCCACATCGCCCACCACCACGACCACGGCATTGTTCGGAACGTATCTATTCTTATAATACGACACCAGCTCATCCCTCCCGACGCCGGAGAAGATCTCCCGATGGCCGATGATCGGCAGACGGTAGGGGTGAACCTTGAAGGCGGTCTCGAACAGGGTCTCGCCCAGGCGTTGGTCAGGGTCATCGCGCCCCATGTCGATCTCACGCAAAATGACATTCTTTTCCCTCTCGACCTCCTCGGCGGGCAGCGTGGAGCGGAAAACGGCGTCAGCGAGCACATCCACCGCCACCTCCACGTGCTCGCTGGGAAGGTCGATGTAATACACGGTCCGGTCAAAGGTGGTGTAGGCGTTGATGTAACCGCCGTGCGCCTGGACGGTGGCGCTGATTTCCCGACCGGCGCGTTTTTCCGTTCCCTTGAAAAGCATGTGCTCCAAGTAATGCGAGAGCCCGGCGCCAAGCAGATCCCCTTCGTGAATCGACCCCGTCTTGACCCAGATCTGGACGGAGGCCAGCGCCGCGGACCGGTCGCTCTTGACGATCAGGGTCAATCCGTTCGGAAGGACCCAACGATCCACATGCTCCTTCCAGAACGCATCAAGCAAGTTGGAATCGGACCTCTTCGACAACGGTGACTTTGACATGGAAAGTGTGCTCCGCAGATCGGAACGCAGAGCCTGCCTCCGATCCGACGCTCCGGACATTTTGCCTAGACGGCTTCTCCGAAAACGACTTTCGGCCACGCCGCCGGTCTCGGGTGTTTCGGGAGAAACGGCTTCACGAAGGCATCTTCAAACGTGTAGATATCCGCAAAATCTTCGCGACGGTCGTTCTCGGTTTTCGAAAAAACGCTGTATTCAATCAGGCTGAAAACGATATCTCCAAAATCGGAACAGGATCGGATGCCCCAGCCGTGGAGAACCGTGATCGCCAGCGGGCCAAATTGATCCAACGCATACGCCCGCAAGCCATCGAGCAATTCCGGGCCAGTCACATGCAACGACCGTAGCGCCCGGTCGGTGTCGCGCTTCTTGAGCTCCTTCACGGCGTGATCAAGTCCGTGACGAGTAAAGGCGTACGCCTTACGGTCAAAGCGCGCATCTTCCTTGCATATCAATTCGATGATCTCTTCAAAATCCAAATCCTGCATGGGCTGTCGGGGGAGTCTGCATAGCATGCGCGCTTCCGCAATCATCCGCTTGCATCCAATCGCAAAGTTGACCTAGATTCCAATCGACGACTTTTCTTGTAACGCAAGTCACAGCAATTAATTACCCCTAATACGTAGATTTCCAATTTGCGTCGGGACGGTGGCGCCGCTTTCTTTCAAACCATTAACCATGATCGATACTCCAGAAACAAACACCGCACTCGCCTCGGAAGCTTCCGCTGCGGGTACGCCGATTGAAGTTGCCGTTGCTCGTTTGCGAGCCGCGGGTTTGCGCATCACACAACCGCGCATTGCGATTCTGAACGCACTCATCCGGCGGGAACAACCCGCCAGCATTGAGCAAATCCACAATGACCTAAAGGGCAACACGTTCTGTGATCTCGTCACGGTCTATCGTTGTTTGGCCGCCTTTGAGGAGCTCGATCTCGTTCGTCGTTGCTTCTTTCACAATGGCACCAGTTTGTGGCAGATCAACCTCGCGGGCGAGACCACCTATCATGTGGTTTGCAAAGTCACGAATTCGATGGAGCAATTGGATCCGCAAACCACCGCCGAATTGAACTCCGCCATCAAGCGCGTGGAAGATGTGCTGAAATCCCGCGGGTACAGCGACATTGGCCACATGGTCGAATTTTTTGCCGTGAGTCCCGGCGCCAAAGTTGAGGGCGCTGGCCGCCTGACCAACGACGCAAACTCGTAGGTCAGAGCTTTGACAATTAATACTTGGAAACCCGCCTCTTCGCAGGCGGGTTTTTTTTGAACGCCAGCGCGGACCCGGGATCCGCGGCTAAGAACGGGCCAGAGCGTAACGCTGGTCCACGGCCGTCCAGTTGAGCACATTCCAGAACGCCTTTGCGTAATCCCCGCGGCGGTTCTGATAGGCGAGGTAATAGGCGTGCTCCCAAACATCGAGTCCGATCACGGGGAAGGCCCGCTCGGAAAGCGGCGAGTCTTGGTTCGGCGTCGTCAATATCCGGAGCTGTCCGCCTTGATAAACCAACCACGCCCAACCGCTGCCGAATCGCTTGAGCGCGGCGTCGTTGAACTGATCGCGCAACCCTTCGAGTGAACCGAACGACGCGCGGATCGCCGCGGTCAGTTCGGGGCCGGGACTCTGGGCACCGCCCGGGGTCAGCAAGGCCCAGAAGAGGCTGTGATTGAGGTGGCCCCCGACGTTGTTGCGCACCGCAGTCCGGACGGTCTCGGGAAGCCCGGCCAGATCCTCCATCAACGATTCACCGGTGCGCGTCTTCAGACCGGGATGATCCTGCAGAGCGCGGTTTGCATTATCGACATAGGCTTTGTGGTGACGGCCATGGTGAATCTCCATGGTCCGGGCATCGAGGTGAGGCTCAAGGGCCCCGAACGCAAATCCAAGGGGCGGCAAGACAAACGGCTGCACGGTGCTTTGTTTTGCCACGGGCTCCGCCCCAACCCGGGAGGTGCCCGCCGCCGCCAACACCGCAACGCCTGCCCCCCCGATCATGCGAAGTGCGTCCCGACGGCTGAGACTACCAGGGTTATGCTCCGATGTGGGAATCATGCCACACCGTGACTTCGAAAATCCTTCCGCGCAAGCGCAGGACACGGAGCCTGCCTACTTCGATCCACCGATGCGAATCCTCGGGTCGAGCCAGAGCAGCAGGAGATCACTGACCAAGGTGCCAAAAACCCCGAGCACACTCATGACCATGAGCATCGAACCGGCCAGGTAGATGTCCTCGGCGAGCAGGGCATCCAGCATCACCGGACCGACCATCGGCAAACTCAACACCAAGGCCACAATGGCTCCGCCCGACACCAGCTGTGGAAAGAGCGCGCCGAGGCCCGAAACAAACGGATTCAAGGCCATGCGCACGGGATACTTGAACAGCAGCCGCAGCGGCCGGACTCCCTTCGCCCGCGCCGTCGTCACGTAGGGTTTTCTCAATTCATCCAGCAAGTTGGCGCGCATGACGCGAATCATGCCCGCGGTGCCCCCAAACCCCAGCACCACCACCGGCACCCAGACGTGACGCGCCAGGTCCGCCACCTTGCCCCAGCTCCAGTCGGAGGTCGTGGCGTACTCGGGGGAAAAGAGCCCGGAAACGGACAGACCCAGCCACTGGTTGGCCACATACATCAGCACAATGGCGAGCAGAAATCCGGGCACCGACATGCCGAGAAATCCGAGGAAGGTCAGGACGTAGTCACCGACCGAATACTGACGCACCGCTGAGTAGATTCCGGTCGGAAGGGCGAGGATCCAGGTGAACAGCAGGGTCGCCAGCGACACGATCACCGTCAGCACGATCCGGTCGCCGACCACGGAATTCACCGAGCGGTTGTGCTCCATGGAAAGCCCAAGATTGCCCTGGAGCAGCCCCGCGTCCTCAGCCTTGAACCCGAGGAACCAATAGACGCCCACCCAGCGCAGGTAACGCTTCGCCATCGATTCGTTGAGGTGAAAATCGTTCCGTAAATCCGTCACCATCTGGTCCGAGGTCGAGGTTCCCTGCATTTGCAGTTCGAGGATGCGGGAGTGGGCGAAGTCGCCGGGCGGCAGCTGGACAATGACAAAGATGATGACGGAAACAACGCCCAGCGTGGGCACCATGAGCACAAGGCGCCGGCCGATGAAGGGATGGCGGGCCGCCGCCAGGATGACAACGAGGACCAACGAGCCCATCAGCAAAAACCGAAGCAGGCCCGCCAGCCAGGATCCGGGTGCCGGCACCGCTCCGTCCGCCGCTCGCTTTCCTTCACGGGCAAGCAGAATGGCCGGATCGCTCTCGACGCTCAACATGGCGCCCCGGGTGGCGGCGACCGTCGAAGGGGGATCATGGGGTTGATCCCAAAAGTAGGTTTCCATTCCACCATTGGCGGGCGACATCCAGATCGCCCCGGTGATCACATTACGGGGTACATTGCGAAAGCCATCCTTGACGACCACCAGCTGGGGGGGCGACGTAGTCAGGCTGATGTGCCAGACCTCCTCCGCGTTGCTCTTCTGGATCTCCTGAAAGAGAGCGATGCGGCGAACCGGATCGGCCTCCTGGAAAATCTTCTCCAATCGCTCCATGTTTCTCCTCAGGGGGTGCCCCGGCGGCGGTTCCATCGATCCCGGCTTGTTCGCCCTTGGGTCGCCAAAGACGCCGCCAAACTGGTACCACTGCCCGTAACCCGGGGCAAAGAACGACTCGACATACGTGGGCACAAAGTTGCGCGACTCGACCAGCGGCATGGCTTCGCTCTCCCCGGTCCAAACCGTGAAGTCATGCTCAAAAGCCGCCTTCTCCGCGTAAAACAGCGGCCTGGCCCGCACTCGCTGGATACAGCGGATTCCAACCCGGGCCCAGTCATCCACCACAAACTGCGCGGGATCATTTCCCGTGAACTCAGTCATGTTCAGGTACCACACCATCCGCGTGCCATCCGGAAATTTCCGGAATCCGTCGCTGTCGCGCTCCGTCAGACCCAGTGAATCCAGAATCGCTCCCGCACGGGCCGGATCGTACTCCGTGAAACTCTTGAACAAGGCTTCGTTGTAGTAGTCAGACTGGGGACCGGGATCGATCTGGGCGGGTTCGCCCTGACCGTTGAAAAGGGCGTCAATGATGTCCTTGCGGTTGATCGCCAGCGACAGGGCCTGTCGAAAACGACGGTCATTCAGCAGTTTCACTTTCCATTCCGTCTCCGGGCGTTCGGGGTCCGCCCGACGGTTGATGACAGGATAGATCGTGAAGGGCGACCGCGTGCCCTGATACCAGTGATAGACCGAGTAACCATTCGGGCGGGCGGCGCTCATCAGGAGAACGTGGTCCTCATACCGCATGAAGCGGTCCTGCATCGAAAGCTGCCCGGTCGACGCCGTCAGGCCAAACAGGTTGTTCGGCCGGATGTCCATGACAAGCCGGTCGAGGTAGGGGAGTTGATTCCCCACCCCGTCAACCGCCCCGTAATAGGGGTTGCGGACAAACACAAACGGGGCGTTGGCGGTGTAGTTGCGATACACCCAGGGCCACAGTCGCGGATGATCGGGATTGTTCCACTGACGGATTCGCTGATACACCGCCCGGGTGCTGGAGAGCTGGAACGCCTGCATGTGGCGCTGGATGAGCGCCTGGTCACCCAACCGGGGATGGAACTGGCGCAGGTAGTGGGCCGGCGTGCAGTACTCGGAATATTCGACTGGATTCTGGGCGTATGAGGCGAGTCGCTCGATGAAGAGGGGATTGGGCTGATCAAAGACGAATCGCACGGTGAAGTCATCGACCTTCTCCACCGCTCCCTGCCCGGCTGCGTTGCGCAGCAGCCGCGGAGCGGCCTCGAAGAACAGGACTTCGTCCCGGTACCAGTAGACAAGATCGTCCGCCGTGAACGGAACCCCGTCGGACCAACGGAGCCCGCGCCGCAGGAAAAACGTGAACGATCGAAAGTCGGGCGAGGCCTGCCACGACTTGGCTACGTGCGGGACGATTGGATACCCTTCCGGCGACCACCGGACGAGATTCCCGCCGGAGAGGCGCCAGGAGATGGTGTTGACGTCGGCATTCGAAACCGCAAGCCGCTGCCAGGTGCCTCCGAATCGGCCCGTTCCTTCCACGCCCTCAAGTACGACCGGTTCAGCTCCCACCCGCACCTCGACCGGTGGCAGCTTCCCTTCCTGCACCAGCTGCGCGAGAACCGGGGCCTCACCCTTGGGCCACCACGGGGCGCTACGACCGACGGCATAGTCGACATCCCGCTGGATTCTCGGGGGATGGTCGCGGTTGAGGGTGAGGTTCCTTGACCGCTCGACTTCGGCCAGTTGTTCCGGATCCGGCGCGGCGGGCGCGAGGGTCACATCGGGACGGAATCCAAGCCCAAAGAGGTAAAGCACGACGGTCAGGCCGATCGCTGCCAGCAGAAATCCAATCAGGGGCTTGATGACGCTCTTGCTCACGGGCTCAACGAAGGCAAACGCCCGGCCTCACGCTGGCAACGCCCTTCGCCCACGCGGCTGCTGAATGTTATCCCAAGGTCACATTTCCGGCCCGGACCGGGCTTGCGGTCGGAGAGCTGCTCCGGCACGGTTCTCCACGATGTCAAATCCGGTCACTCGCCGCCAGGCTCTTGTCACCCTCACCGGCGCCGTGCTCGCCACGGCTGCTTCATCGTCCCGCGCGAACCCCTCAACCCCTGCTCCTTCCATGTCCCCGATCCGCCATTCGGTGTGTAAATGGTGCTATCCCAAGATCCCTCTGGCCGACTTGGCGCGCGCCGGCAGCAAATTTGGCCTGCAGTCGATCGAGCTGCTGGGACCAAAAGAATGGCCGGTGCTGAAAGAGTTCGGTCTGACCTGCGCCATCGCCAATGGCCCCAGCACCATTCCGGACGGATTCAATCGCCGGGAAAATCACGCCAAACTGATCCCGGCCTTCCACGAGCGCATCAAGGAATGCGCCGACGCCGGTGTTCCCAGCGTCATCTGCTTCTCGGGCAATCGTCGTGGCCAAAGTGACGAGGAGGGGCTCGAGATCTGCACGGAAGGGATCAAGAAGATTGTCGGTGAAGCGGAGAGACTCGGCGTCACGGTCTGCATGGAACTGCTCAACAGCCGCGTGAATCACAAAGACTACCAGTGCGATCGCAGCGCCTGGGGCGTGGAACTCTGCAAGCGGGTCGGTTCAGAGCGCTTCAAACTGCTCTACGACATCTATCATATGCAAATCATGGAGGGGGATGTCATTCGCACCATTCAGACAAACCACTCCTATTTCGGACATTATCACACGGGCGGAAATCCCGGTCGCAACGAGATCGACGAAACCCAGGAGCTGTTCTACCCGGCTATCATGCGTGCGATCAAGGCCACCGGCTACACCGGCTTCATCGGTCAGGAGTTCATCCCGAAACGGGACCCCCTCACGTCCTTGGAGGAAGCGATCAAGCTGTGTTCGGTCTAGTGACGGTGTAACCCTCCATCCGGTGGTGCTCGCAGGGCGCTCCCGGATGGATCGGATTTTGCGAGCAGGGCCCGAGCCCTGAGGCTTGGCTCGCACCCTCAGTTGCTCTGCGCCAGCAGCCGTCGCAAGGTCTCATCCACCAACTTGGGGTTGGCTTTGCCTTTGGCCGCCTTCATCACGGGCCCCTTGAAAGCGTTGAGGGCGCTCTCCTTGCCCGCCTTGAAATCCGCCACTGACTTCGGATTACCCGCGAGCGCTTCCCTGCACCACTGCTCAAGATCCCCTTCATTGGTGACGGCCCGGAGTCCACGGCGGTCCACAATCGCGCCCGGGAGCTCACCCGATGCAAACATCTCCGCGAACACTTCCCTCGCCGCCGGCATCAGCAGCACTCCGGCTTCGATCAACTTGACCAATTCAGCGACATGGACCGGCCGGAGCAGCGAATCGGCCAGCGCTCGTTTCGCCGCGCCCAACTCCCGCAGCAAGTCGTTCGCAATCCAATTGCCCACCACTTGGGCCTGCTGTATTCCAGCCAAGGCGACAGCCTCCTCGAAAAAATTGCTCAGCGCCTGGTCAGGAATGAGCACCGAGGTGATCGTGTAAGGAATCTGATAGTGGGAGAGAAAGCGCCTTTGCTTGTCAAAGGGCAGCTCCGGACAGGTTGCCTGCAAACGTTGCTTCCAGGCCTCGTCAACCTTGACGGGCATCAAGTCCGGATCCGGGAAATACCGGTAATCGTGAGCCATCTCCTTCGAGCGGAGCGATTGCGAGGTTCCCGTGAGGCCATCGTAGTCACGGGTTTCCTGGACGATCACACCCCCGGCATTCACAACCCCGATCTGTCGCCGTATCTCGTGTGCGATGCCGTCGCGGACGAACGAGATGGAGTTGAGATTCTTCAACTCAACTTTGGTGCCCAGTTTGGTCTGCCCCGCGGGCCGGACCGAGATGTTGGCGTCACACCGCAGCTGACCCTTTTCCATGTCACAGTCAGAAATCCCGGCATAAATCATCGCCAGCCGGAGCGACGTCAGGAACGCAAACGCCTCCTCCGCGGAATGCATCGCCGGTTCCGAGACGATCTCCATGAGCGGAGTTCCCGCCCGATTGTAGTCGATGAGGGAGTCGAGCGCCCCATGGTTCAACTTGCCCACATCTTCCTCGAGATGGATGCGGGTCAGAGGAATGCGTTTGTGTTCGCCTTGGATGTTCCTCGCCGGTCCCGGCAGTTCGATTTCCACCGCCCCGCCCAGACAAATGGGCCGGTCGTATTGCGAAATTTGATAATTCTTCGGCGAATCCGGGTAAAAGTAGTTCTTCCGGTCCCACTTGCAGACCGGAGCGATCTCGCAGCCCAGGAGCAGTCCGGCCTTCACCACGGCATCGAGCGCCGCTTTGTTCATGACCGGAAGGACACCCGGCAGCGCCAGGACCACGGGATCTGTCAGGGTGTTCACATCATGCCCGTACCCGGCCGGCGCACGGGTGAACATCTTCGACCTGGTCTTGATCTGGACATGGACCTCTAGACCGATGACCGCTTCGTAATTCATGACGACAATTCAGGTACGTTCGAAGGCTGAACTCACAGGGTGGGAAGGCGCGCGCCGGACTAGAGGACCGGTCGTTTCTGCGCCCACGGATGGTCGCGCTCGTAAGCGCGGGCGATGCCAAGCAGCTCGGCCTCACCATACGGCTGACCGATCAATTGCATGCCTATCGGACGTCCATCCTGACTGAAACCACAGGGCACGCTGACCGCCGGCAATCCTGCGAGATTCACACCGATCGTGTAGACGTCGCAAAGATACATCGCCAGCGGATCGGCCTTGGCGCCCCGACGAAAGGCCGGCGTGGGTGCAGTCGGCGTAAGGATCGCATCCACCTCCCGATAGGCGGCGAGGAAGTCGTTTCGGATCAACGTTCGCACCTTCTGAGCCCGCAAATAAAACGCATCATAGTAGCCGCTGGAAAGCACATACGTGCCCAGAATGATGCGGCGTTTGACTTCGGATCCAAAACCTTCCGCCCGTGATCGAAAATAGAGATCCACGGCATCCTTCGCCTCCTTCGACCGGTGTCCGTAACGGACTCCGTCATACCGGGCGAGATTGGAGGAGCACTCCGCGGTTGCGATGATGTAGTAGACACCGACGCCGTACTCGGTGTGGGGAAGCGACACCGGCTTCACTTCGCAGCCGAGCTTCTGGTAGTGCGCCACCGCACGCTGCACCGCTTCAGCCACCTCCGGGTCGAGGCCTTCCCCAAAGTATTCCTTGGGAATCCCCAGCCGCCACGGTCCCTTGCGCCGATCCAGCTCCGCCCTGTAGTCCGGAATTCCGGTGTGAAAGGACGTGGAGTCGAGCGGGTCGTGACCGGCAATCGCCCCTAAGAGAATCGCCACATCCTCCACGCTGCGCGCAAAGGGCCCGATCTGGTCGAGGGACGAGGCGAACGCGATCAGACCGTAACGCGAGACCAGTCCATACGTGGGTTTGAGTCCGACGACATTGCAGAACGCCGCCGGCTGCCGGATCGAACCCCCGGTGTCGGAGCCCAGCGAGGCAATCGCTTCGCCCGCGGCAACGGCGGCGGCGCTGCCGCCCGAAGAGCCACCCGGCACGCAATCGAGCGCGTAGGGATTCGCCGTCGCCTGAAAGGCCGAGTTCTCCGTCGAGGACCCCATGGCAAACTCATCCAGATTCAGCCGTCCCCAGCAGATCGCTCCCGCCGCGCGCAGGCGCTTCACGACCGTGGCGTCGTACGGGGAGACAAAATTCGCCAGCATGCGACTGGACGCCGTCAGTGGCTGACCCGCCACCGCAATCACGTCCTTCATTCCGATCGGAATCCCGTCCAGCGGCCCCAGGCTCGCTCCCGCGGCCCTCCGCAAGTCGGAACTCCGCGCCTGGGCCAGGGCATCCTCGCGATCAAACGAATTGAAGGCCCTGACTTTGGGTTCAACCGCCTCCGTTCGTGCAATCACTGACCTCATCAGGTCAACGGAGGAGAGTTCACCACGAGCCAGCGCCGCGGACAACTCGCCGATACTGCGAAAAAAGGGTTCGGAAGACATACGGACGGGCGTCAATCAGTTGGGATCGGTTTCATCCGGGACCGCGGGCCGTGTGCGACCAGGTCCGCAGACTGCGTAGTCTCATTCCACCACCTTGGGCACCGCAAACATCTGGTCGCGCTGGGCCGGAGCATTGCGCAACGCCAGATCCACCGGCAACCCGGCGACCGGCACGTCTTCCGCCCAGACATTGTAGAGCGGAAATGCGTGGGCCGTGGGTTCGACCCCGTCCACATTCACCTCCTTGAGTTTGGCGATGTGCGAAAGAATCTCCGTCAGTTGCGTGGCATACTGCGCCTTCTCCTCTGGCGTGAGGGCCAGACGGGCGAGGTTTGCCACGTGGTCTATGTTCAGATCGATGGAATGCGACATGGCTTATTTCCGGATTCCGTATCCGGTGGCGGCGATCAATGACTCCTGCAAGGCCTGAAACACGCGGTTGACTTCTTCGTCGGTCAAGGTGCGGTCCTCCGCCCGAAAGACCAGCGAGAACGCCAGGCTCTTCTTGCCGGGAGGCAGACCTTCCCCCCGATAAACGTCAAACACCGCGACGCGCTCAATCGCAAAGGCCGGGCCAATCACGGCACGAGCCGCCTTGACCAGGGCCCGGCGAGCCTCTTCGGACGGCAGCGACTCATCCACCACCACCGCCAGGTCGCGCAGCGCCGCCGGAAACAAACCAAATGGCTTGTAGCGTCGATGTGTCCGCTCGGCTCCGACTTTCTCGGGCAACAGGATCACCTCCCCGGCATAGACACGCCCCGACACCCCCAGGGATTTGACGGCGGCGACGCTCAACAAGCCGAAGCTTGCCCGCCAGCCCTGCCCCAGGTCACCCGCAACGCCTGCGTGCCCTTCCTGCCACTGTCTGCACTCACCGCCGACGACGGGCCGGGTGAATCGCGCAAGATCCAATCCAGCCAGGGCCGCCAGCGAGTGCGCATGATGCTTGGCTCCGAAGAAATCCGCCGGCTCCCGGTTCAGCCAACTGCGCTCCGACACGCTTTCCGCCATGAGAAACGCCACCGCCACGCACTCCAGAAGCCGGCCTTCCCGTTCCAGGAACACCCGGCCCGATTCCGCCAGTCGCGTCACCGAAAGTCCGCGCGACTGATTGAGCCGCAGCGACTCCAGCAGCCCGCCGATCAGGCTCGCCCTCAGATGGGACTGGTCTTCGACAAACGGATTCGAAAGCGCCAGCTTCTCCACCGTGGAGGAATCGACCGTGACCGCAGCTTCCCGCGCGGATCTCAACGTGTAGTTGACGCACTCGTGGAAGTCATGCCCCACCAGATACGCAAGGGCCCGCCGGTTGTAGTCGACGACCGGATCGTCGTTCTCCGGCAATCCGGGAGCGATCACCGGCGAGGCGGGGATGCGCTCCGTGCCATGGAGGCGCAGGATCTCCTCCACCAGGTCAATCGGGCGGTCGAGGTCGTCGCGCCAGCTTGGAATTTCAACGGTCCAGACGACGCCCGAAGCACCTTCCTCTTCGCGCGCAACGGTGAGCTCCAGCGACTCCAGGGCGGCCTTCATGTCGGCCGCCGGCACCGCAAACCCCAGGCGCTCATTGACAAAGTCCGGACTGAGCAGGATCTCGCGCTGCCACGGCACATCACCGCCCACCGAGAACTGCGGCCCCACCAGCTGTCCACCCGCCGTCTGGAGGATCAGGTTGACCGCCCGCCGCGCCGCCTCCGGCAAGGCGTGCGGATCCACTCCGCGCTCATAGCGGTACGATGAATCGCTCGACAACGCCATTCGCTTGGACGTGGCCCGAATCGACTGCCGTCGGAAATAGGCCGCCTCGAGCACCAGATCCGTGGTCGAAGCATCGACACCCGAATTCTCCCCGCCCATCACACCCGCCACCACGACGGGTTTGACCGCGTCCGCGATGACCAGCGTCTGGGAGGAGAGTGCGCGCGTCTTGCCGTCAAGGGTGACGATCGATTCCCCCTCGACCGCGCGGCGTACCACGATCTCGGGACCGGACAGCTTTCGCGCGTCGAAGGCATGCAACGGCTGGCCGTACTCCAGCATGACGAAATTGCCCACATCGACCACATTGTTGATCGGCCGCAAACCCACGGAGGAGAGCCGCTCCTGCAACCAGGCCGGACTTGGACCGATCTTCACGCCCGCGATGACCCGCGCCAGATAGAGAGGACAGTCATCCGGCGCCTCAACCCGGACATGGCGCAGCAGATCGTGACGATCGGCGTCCCGGGACGGAGCCGTGCGCTCAATCATCACCTCAGGATAATTGAGGGGAACCCGAAACCAGGCCGCGAGCTCCCGCGCAATTCCGAGATGCGAAAGGCAATCGGGCCGATTCGGCGTGATCTCGATGTCGAAAACAGCATCCCCGGGCGGCAAAACTTCATTGATCGGCAAGCCGAGAGCGGGTCGGTGATCAAGAATGAGCAGGCCTGAATGGTCCTCGCCGATGCCAAGCTCTTTGCCGGAGCACATCATGCCATCGGACATCTCACCCCGGATCTTTGATTGTTTGATGGTGAAGTTGCCGGGCAAAACGGCGCCCGCCAACGCCACCGGAACCCGATCACCGACCCGGTAGTTCTGGGCACCGCAGACGATGGTTTTGACCCCATGCACGGGCCCCACATCCACCGTGCACACCGACAATTTGTCTGCGTTGGGGTGGCGATTCCGCGTCAGCACCTCGCCCACAAAGACGGCATCCAACTTCGGAGCTCCGGTCAGGTGGATGGATTCGACCTCGAATCCAAGAAAAGTGATGGCACGGGAGATCTCGTCGTTGGAGCGCCCCTCGAGGTTCACGTACGATTGCAGCCAGTTGCGGGAGATTTTCACAGGCAAAGGGTCTTGGAATTTCCGACGGGAGACGTGCGGAGGTCAGTGATCGGCCGTTCAGGCGAACTGCCGCAGGAAACGGAGGTCGTTTTGGTAGAAATACCGAATGTCATCGATGCCGTACAACAGCATGGCGAGACGCTCGAGGCCCATGCCGAATGCGTAGCCCGTCCAGATCTTCGAGTCGTACCCCACCCCGTCGAACACCACGGGGTCAACCATGCCGCAGCCCCCGATCTCGATCCACTCTTTGTTGACCTTCGGGAGATGACGCGCGCTCAAGTCGACTTCAAAGCTGGGCTCAGTGTAGCCAAAGTAGTGGGGACGAAAGCGTGTCTTCGTATCCTTGCCCAAGAGCGAGGTGAAGATGTAGTCCAGAAGCGCCTTCAAGTCGCGCACCGTCACGTTGCGATCCACATACAGACACTCGAGCTGGTGGAAATTCGCTGAGTGGGTCGCGTCCGTGGTGTCCCGCCGATAGACCCGCCCCGGTGACACGATCCGAATCGGAGGCGGCCCCTTGAGCATCGTGCGGATCTGCACGGAAGAGGTGTGAGTCCGCAGCAGATAACGCTCGCCGGCGGAGCGTTTGCTGACGTTCGCCAGATCTGCCTCCGGAGGCAGATAGAAGGTGTCCTGGGCGTCACGGGCGGGGTGATCCGCCGGGGTATTCAAGGCGTCGAAACAGTAGTACTCCGTTTCCACTTCGGGACCGTCCGCCACCGCAAATCCGACCTTCCGCAGAATCCGGCACATTTCCTCCCGCACTTGAGTCAGGGGGTGAAACGTGCCCGGACCAGGATCCGGCGCCGGCAAGGTCACATCGATGGCTGGCCCAACTTGAGCCGCCACTTCGGCTTCGGCCACGCGCGCCAGCGCGGCGTCGATCTCCGCCTGCACGCGCACCTTGGTCTCATTGATCTGTTTCCCCATCGCCGGACGCAGCTCTTTGGGCACCGTTCCCATCTGCTTCATCAAGGCGGTCAATTCGCCATTCGGGCCGACGAATCGAGCCTTGGCCGCCTCGAGTTCGGGACGCGTACGGATCACCGCAAGTTCGGCCTGAGCCTTTTGTTGCAGGGCGGAGAGTTGCTGTTCCATGGAGGTGAGAAATTTTGATCAGAAGATCGGACCAGACAAGGAGTGCGGCCGGTTCATCGGACCGGACGGCCCTATCAGCCAACAAAAAAAGGACGGTGCCTCACATTGAGACCCGTCCTCGGGGATTTGAGCGACCTCCGAAAAGGTCGCTCAACCTGGGGCGAGCCGGCCTGGCTCGCGTTGCCTGGGAGTTAGGCCTTCGCTTTGGCGGCGGCAGCCTTGGTCTTCAACGCGTCCTGGGCCTTTTTGACCAGAGCGCTAAAGGCAACTTCGTCGCGCACCGCGATATCGGAGAGGACCTTGCGATCCAAGTCGATCTGGGCGGCCTTGAGGCCTTCGATGAAGCGGCTGTACGTGATGCCCGCGGCGCGGCAAGCCGCGTTGAGACGGACGATCCACAAACCGCGGATTTCGCCCTTCTTCTTCTTACGATCGCGATAGGCATACTGCCACGCGTGCTGGACCGCTTCTTTGGCGTAGCGGAACAGCTTGGATTTGCTCCCGAAGTAGCCTTTGGCGTACTTCAGGACTTTCTTACGGCGGCGGCGGGAAGCCGCTGCATTGGTTGCACGAGCCATGTTGGTGTTTCCTTTGTTTTAGTCGCCGGCGGGTCGGCTGGGAAGATCACCCGCCTGGCGTAGGTTGGAACGATGTTCGGTACTGGGTTACAGACCGAACGGGAGACAACGCTTGAGCGGAGCAGCATGCCCCTCAGCCACGAGCTTGTCCTTGGTCGCACGACGTTTTGACTTCGTGCTCTTGGACGCCAGCAGGTGCCGAAAGCCAGGGGTGCGCCGGATAAGCTTACCCCGCGCACTCAGCTTGAAGCGTTTGGCAACGGACTTTTTGGTCTTTTGCATGGAGAACGGGAGAAAGCAGAGATCGGCGCTTCGGTTGGCAAGGGCAAAATCGCACCCTTTCCTCCGATCCTGTTCCGCCGCCCCCGTTAACCGGCCTCACCACGGCAACGCGGACAGGTCCACATTGCCGCCGGAGAGCACCACTCCCACCCGCTTTCCGAGCCAGCGCACATCCTTTTTCTGCAAGAGGACAGCAACCGCAACGGCTCCCGAGGGCTCCACCACCACCTTGAGAATGTCCCAAATCAGACGCATGGCCTCGACGATTTCAGCCTCCGATACCGTGACGACCTCGACCTGATGTGCGACCAGCAGACGAAAGGTTCGGGGACTCAGCGTCGCTCGCAAACCATCTGCGATGGTTGAGCCATTGCCATCGTGGATGAGGCGACCGGCTGCCAGCGACCGCGCCGCGTCGTCCGCTTGCAAGGGTTCTGCCCCCACTACGCGGAGATCGCGATTAACCCCATGACCAGCAAGAGCCGAGCCTGACAGCAGGCCGCCGCCACTGACCGGAGCGATCAGGACGCCAAGCTCCGGAACCGCGGCCATCAGCTCCAGCGTCGCCGTCGCTTGCCCGGCGATCACGCGCGGATCATCGAAGGGATGCACAAGGGTGCCACCCGTGCGGGTCACGATTTCGTGCGCCAGGAGTTCACGCGCCGCCAGCGTCGGCTCGCACTCGTGCAGCCGGGCTCCGTAGCGCCAGATGGCGTCGACCTTGACCCGGGCGGTCCCCTTGGGGACCACCACGTCGGCCGGAATTCCCCGCTCTCGGGCGGCCAACGCCAGCGCCGCACCGTGATTGCCCGACGAGTGCGTCACCACCCCCAAGGCGGCGTCCGCCTCCGGGAGTGACTGCACGGCGTTCATGGCCCCGCGGGCCTTGAACGCCCCGACGCGTTGCAGATTCTCGCACTTGAAGTGGACCTCGGCGCCGCAAAGGCGGTCAAATGTCTCCGAATGGAAAACCGGGGTGCAATGAACTCGGCCTCGCAGACGGACTTGCGCGGCCAGGACGTCATCGAAGGTGGGGTCTGCCAGATCCATGCGGAGACGATGGTTACCGATCTGGCAAACACGAGCCCGGAGATGAATCGCACCACGCCGCCCACTCGCAGCGGGTCCTTTTGCCCGTCTCTTCCGTGGAAAGCAGTTGACACCCACGCCTGTTTCATGACCTTTCGCCCCTCCGTTTTGATGGCTTCCTAGCTCAATGGTAGAGCAGTTGACTCTTAATCAATTGGTTCGGGGTTCGAGTCCCCGGGGAGCCACCAAACTCCGCAGTTTCAGGCCTACGGAGGCGTAGTTCTTTCCAACGATCTTCCTTCCTTTTCGTAGTTCTAGGCGAGTGCCGCGGTGAACCCAATTTCGCCGGCGTAGCTCAATGGCAGAGCACCTGTTTTGTAAACAGGTGGTTGCAGGTTCAACTCCCGTCGCCGGCTCCATTCTGGCAAGTGTTCTTGCCACTTGCGTGTGCGACTCTCCACTACGACTTTCCCTCCCGTTTTTTTACTGCCCGATGGTGTAATGGTAGCACAAGCGACTCTGACTCGCTTTGTCTAGGTTCGAGTCCTAGTCGGGCAGCCAATGCAGCTTATACCCCACAGAAGCACATCGGCTAGAAACCAAAGAACGTTTGACACGGAATTCATCCCACCGCGTTAGTGGCGGTTTGTTGATCCGTCGCTTTCCAACCTCGACCCATCTGCAGCAGCGCCAGACGCGGCCCGTCGCCGGTCCTGACCGAACCCTGCCCCGTACGCACGCTTTCGCCATCGTCTGGACCACGCCCCCCTCCGCCGCCCCCATTGCCCCTAATAAGTTCGAATCCATCGATTTTTTTAATTCCCTTTGGCGCGCACGCTGCTGAGGTACCGATGTTCGTAGAAAACTTTTTTTGAGCGATTCTGCGTTCCCTCCGTCAAAACCACACCCCCTGCTTCTCTCGTTGTCCGTCCCCTCTTTTGTTCCTCTCCAAATCATCCTCATCTAAAAAATCATGATCACGACCAGCCTGCCTCTCGCATTCCTCATGGGCCAGACTCCGATGGAGCTTTTCAAGCACGGAGGGTACATCATGTGGCCCATCATCATCCTTTCGTTCCTGACGCTGACGGTGGTCGTTGAGCGCATCATCTTTGCGATCCGTGAATCCGCCACCCGCGAACCCGAGGTCGTCGAGAAGATGCTGGAAAAGGTGGAAGCCCGCGATGTCGACGGCGCCGTGGCCCTTGGCCGCAAGAGCAAGGACTTCATCGCTCGCATTCTCGTTTACGCCCTGACCCACAAGGAGCACTCGCTGCACAACGCGTTCATCCGCGCTTCGAATCAGGAGCTGACGCGCTACCAACAGGGCATGTCCACGTTGGACACTTGCATCACCGCCGCCCCTCTCCTCGGTCTTCTGGGTACCGTGACGGGCATGATGAACACCTTCGGCGCCCTCGGCACCGGAGACATCGGATCCGCCGCCGGCCAAATCACGGGTGGTGTGGCTGAAGCGCTGATCGCCACCGCCGGTGGTCTCGCCATCGCCATCACGGGCCTGCTGCCCTACAACTACATCAATGCCAAAACCGAAGAGGCCAAGCATGATGTTTCCGACGCTTCCAACGCGCTCGAGCTGATCATCAAGAAGTCCGAAGCCGGCGTCTAAGCATTCCCCCGCGCACGGCACGGTGCCGTCCGGTCGTCTTCTCCAAACTCTCGCAATCCCATGGCAGGATCCTCTTCCGGCGGCACGGGCCCAGGCGGTTCAAAAAAGGCGCGCATTGAGATCATTCCTCTCATTGACGTCATTTTCTTCCTCCTCGCGACCTTCGTGCTTTTCACGCTCTCGCTGAACAAATCAGGCGGCTTGGCGGTCACACTGCCCCAAGTCGTCACCAGCGATCCTCGCGACCCCACGGGTGCCACCATCACGGTGACTCAGGAAGGTACGCTGGCGTGGGACAAGGATCCCATCACGCTCGACGAGTTCCTCATCCGTCTGCAGAATCTGAAGCAGCAGATGGGACCGGACGCCCGTATTCTCATCAACGGGGATGAGAATGCCTTTTTCAGTCAGGCGCGCTACGTGTTCGACGAGGTGCGCAAAGCCGGCATCCAAAAGGTACTGATCGAAACCCGGACGAAACCCGCGCAATAAGCAGGCCTAAGAAATCGGCGACTGCAGCGTAGGTTCTCATAAACCACCCTAACTATGTCTGGTGCACCTTCATCGTCTGGCGGCAGCGGAGCGAAGAAAGCTCGTATTGAGATCATCCCTCTCATCGACGTTATCTTCTTCCTCCTCGCGACCTTCGTTTTGTTCACGCTCTCACTGAACAAGATCCAATCGATTCCGATCAATCTGCCGGTGGCCTCGCCGCCTTCCGCCAATCCTCCTGCAGAGGACGAAAACGTAACGCTGCAAGTCTCCGACGGTGGAACCCTTTACTGGAACAAAGAGTTGATTGGGATGAACGAGGTCGCCCCGCGACTTCAGAATTACGTTTCACAGACCCAGACCCCCCGCGTCCTCATTGCATCGGATGACCGCGCCAAGTACGGTGCGACCATTTTGGTCCTGGACGAAGTGCGCAAGGTAGGAATCAAACAGGTTTCAATCGAAACGGTCTGGCGCGCCACCGGCAAGTAATCCCCCTTTCTCCATGTCTCGCGATCTTCTCATCGGTTTAGTTCTATCGCTTCTTGTCCACGGAGGATTCCTCTTTGGAGAACAGCTGTTTCCCAAGTCCAAGGCATCGGCGAAAAAGGCGGATGCTGAAGATGCCACCATCGAGTTGATGCAGATGCCGCCTCCTGAGCCGGAGGAAGTGGAACCGACGGAAACCGACGAGCCGCCGACCGAGGAAGTCGCTGACCTCGCTCCGCCGATGGCCGCAGACGTTCCGGCCACCGTCACGGTGGAATCGTTCGTGCAGAAACTGCAGCCCCCTCCCCCCCCGGGTCTCAATCGTCCCACCGGCGTCATCTCGATCCCGACGGGGCGGCCCAACACAGGTGGCATGGGTAAGGGCATGAAGGACCTCTTCGACCTGGCCAACCTCGACCAGATCCCCTCGCCCCGTTTCCAGGCCAAGCCCGTCTATCCGTTTGAAATGCGCCGCGCCGGCATCACGGGCGATGTTCTGGTGGGTTTCATCGTCGACTCCAATGGTGACGTCCGAGAAGCCTACGCCATCAAATCGACCCAGCGTGAATTCGAGGCCGCCGCCATTCAGGCCGTTTCGAAGTGGAAGTTCCGCCCCGGCAAGAAGGGTGGGCGTGCGGTGAATACACGCATGCAGGTCCCGATCGTGTTCAGCATCACCGAGGAATAAGAGCCTCCGCCACCATGCCGATTTTCAATCACCGTCCCTCCACGCGCTCCCTGCGAGCCGGCCTGACCGCGCTTCTGCTCGGCTTCGTGGCTATTACTCCTTCGTGGAGTCAGCAAACCACCGCCGGCAAGAAGGAATTGAGCGAAAAGGTCTCCGAGGAGCTGGGCAAGATCCGCACCCAGACGGACGCCAAGAACTACGACGCCGCCATCGCCATCATTGATGGATTGCTGAAGGGAGCCGCCCCGGAAAGCTACGACATCGCGGTCCTGAGTCAGGTGAAGGCACAAATCCTCCTGACCAAGGGTGATTACGCCAAGTCGATTGAGCCCTTGGAGACGGCCCTCTTGGTTTCTGATCGTCACGGGTACTTTGAACCGCGCGTCAACCAGGACCTGACCTATTACCTGGCGCAACTGTACTACCAGGAAGCGTCCACGACCAAGGTTGCGGACAGCCAGAAGAAATTCTACGCCAAGGCCTCCAGTTACATTGAACGTTGGACGAAGGCGAACACCAAGCCCAACCCGGATGCACAGCTCTTTTACGCGTCCCTGCTTTATAACCAGGCGCAGCTCGATCCGACTAATGTCGACAACAACCTGATCAAGCGGGCTCAGGAAGAAGTGCAAAAGGGACTGCAGATGAGCCTCAAGCCGAAGGATACGTTCTACATCCTTCTGCTCGCCACCTTGCAGCAGCAAAATCAGATCGCCCAATCGGGTGAAGTGCTGGAGCTGCTGGTCAAGATGAACCCCAAGAACAAGACGTATTGGGCGCAACTGGCATCGACGTACCTCAATCTGCAGCAGGACATGCGGGCGGTGCTCACCATCGAGCGGGCACAAGCGCACGACGCGATGAACACCCCCAAGGATAACTTCAATCTCGTCGGCATCCTCTTCAACATGCAGCAGTACGATCAAGCGATCGCCCTGCTGGAAAAGGGCCTGAAGGACGGTTCAATCGAGAACGAACAGCGCAACTGGGAACTGTTGGCGGCCTCCCTGCAGCAGGTAAAGAAAGAGATCCGGGCCATCGAGGTTCTGAAGGAAGCGAGCAAGTTTTTCCCGGATTCAGGCTCTCTCTACCTGCAGATCGCACAGATCTATTACTCCCTGGACAAGCTTCCCGATTCCTACACCTACGCCAAGCAGGCCACCCAAAAGAAGCTGGACAAGCCTTGGCAGGCCCAGACGTTCCTGGCGTACATTTGTTACGAACTGAAGAAGCTTGATGAAGCGCTGGCCGCCATCAACCAGTCGATCAAATATCCCGAGGGCGGCAAGGACGCCGAGCGTCTGAAGAAAGCCATCGAGGATGCCATCAAGGAACGTGAAGTCCTGGCCAATTCACCCGCAGCTTAAGAACTGACTCATGAATAAAGCTTACGTCATCGCCCCCTTCCTCGCTCTTCTGATCTTCGGAGGGTTTTACTGGAACTTCTCGAAAGGCTATGCTGAACGAGAAGCGGTCAAAGTAGCCGCCCAGAAGAAAATAAAGGAAGATAAACTCAAAGAGGAGGCCGAAGGCCGCAAGGCCGCGGTCGAGGCCGCCATCAGGCTCCAGGAGCAGCGCAAGAAGGAGAAACTCGATAAGGACGAAAAGGATCGCTTGGAAAAGGAAGCCCGCCAAGCCGCCATCGACGCCCGCGACAAATCCTATCGCGACAAGGAGAAGCTGGAAAAGCAGGTCGACCGCCTGAACAAGGAGATCGCCGTCGAAAAGGAAGCCGTCGCGAAGATCGAAGAAACCAAGAAGCTGAGTCGCGAAGAGGAAGCTTTCCTCAAACAATTCGTTAAGAGCGCCGAAACCAACGTGAAGGAACTGGCCAACGTCATCGAGAAAATCGATGCCGCCGACAAGGCACGTGCCGCCGCGGAGGCTGCCGCTGCTGCTGCTGCCAAAGCCAAGAGCTAACCCTTCGCATCACTTGCTGACATGAATAAGTTCTACGTCATTTCCCCCCTGATCCTTTGCGCAGTCTTTGGCTTTTTCTACTACGGCTTCATCCAACAACAGGATGTGAAGATTGCCGCGGAAAAGGCGAAAAAGGAACAGGTCGCCGCTGAAGAAAAGAAGAAGAAAGACGACGCCGAGGCCAAGGCCCGCGCGGACGCCGACGAGCGTGTGAAAAAGCGGGAAGAAGAAACCGCCAAGAAAGACGCAGAGCGTCGCGCCAAGTGGGATAACCAAGGCAAGGAAATCGCCGACTCCACCGCCAAGTACAACAGCGAGGCGGAACGCGCTGCGAAACAGGTCGCGGAGCTGGAAATCCAGCTGAGCGAACTTCGCAAGAAGAAGGAAGTCGCAGGTCGCGAGGCGTTCGAATTGCAGAAGGCGGTGGAGCTTGCCCGTATCGCCAAGCGCAACGCGGAACTCGAGATCCAGCGGCTGCACGCCATGGTCGCAAAGCGCGCTTCCGAAAGTGGAGCCGCTCAGATCCCCCCTCCTCCGGTCGTCGCGAAGACTCCCTGAGCCTTCCTTCAGCTCAGTTGACTTTGACCGCCCCCGGCATCACGCCGGGGGCTTTTTTTTCGTTTTCGCGCTGCCTCCCCTAGCTTCAGCAGATCCATTCGTACCCAATCGCACACCCCGGCGCTTGCACCGATTCCCACCGTCCCACACGTTGTTCCTACGTCATGGCCCATCCCGCACTCCCGGCAATCCTGACCCAGCGTGACCTTTCGCCGAACGATCTTGGCTCAGATCCGCGGGCCGCTTCGGTCCGGCTCTACGCCTGGATGTACCTCGCGCGTACGCTCGATAATCGCATTCTCGAGCTGTTTCGGCAGGGTCTGATCAAAGGGACCGTCACCGGTGGACAGGGTCACGAAGCCCTCATCGTCCCCCTCGCCCTTCTGGCGAACAAAGACACCGACGTCATTTCCTTCACCCATCGGGGGCTGGGAGGGCATTTGATCTGGAGCGGGCACCTTGTCGACCATCTCAACCAATACTGCGCCAACGCGCACAGTCCGACCCAGGCCCGCGAGGGGAACGTCCATCACGGCGATCCCGCCAACCGGTCGCTTCCGATGATCAGCCACTTGGGGGCGATGATCTCGAATGTGCTGGGGCTGACCGATGCCCAGCGTCGGCAGGGAACGGCAGCGGTCGGTTTTGCTCTTTTCGGCGATGGCGGTTCCTCCACGGGAGATATTCACGAATGTCTGAACCTGGCCTCCTTGCTGTCCCTGCCCATCGTGTTCGTGGTCGAAAACAATCGTTACGCCTATTCCACTCCCACCCACGAACAATTCTCGCCGGGCTCCGAACTCTGGAAGCGTGCCGCGGGGTATGGCATGGAGGGGTTTGCCTTGGATACCACATCCGGGGATGTAGCCGCGATCGCCGCCACTCTGGCCGGTCTTATCGATACGGTGCGACGCACGTCGCGCCCCATCCTCATCGAAGCGTCCGTGGTTCGATTGCGCGGCCATGCCGCGTACGATACCTGCGACTATTTGTCGGCCAGCGAAAATCAAGCGATCCAGAGCGCCGATCCCCTGCCGAAGTTCCGCGATCAACTGTTGAGCCAGGGTCTGCGTGAACCGCTGGAAACACTGGAGCGAGAGTTGGATGGATTCATCGAAATCTGCATTCAGGAGGCTTTGGCCACGCCCCGGCCCCGTCCTGAAACCTTGCCCGCAGACGCATTCGCCCAAGTCACAAAGCCCATCGCCTGGCAGACCGAGGTGCCCTCCGCCACGGCGCTGACTCAGGCCCAGGCATTGAATGCCGGTCTTCGGAAGATTCTCCGGGAACGGCCCGAGTCGATGATCCTGGGTCAGGACATCGGCACCTATGGCGGTGCTTTCAAGATCACGGAAGGTTTGCTGAAGGAATTCGGGCGCCCGCGCGTCCTCAATACTCCGCTCGCGGAAAGTGCCTGCACCGGATACGCCACGGGACTTGCTTTGGGGGGGATGCGGCCCATCGAAGAGTTCCAATTCGCGGATTTCGCCACCGAAGCCACCACGCAGATCGCCCTCAACGCCGCCACGTATCACTTCCGTTCGGGTGCCAAGGTGCCTTTGGTGCTTCGTTTGCCCTGCGGTGGCGGATTGACGTTTGGCTCGTTCCATTCGCAGGAGCTGGAATCACTCTTCTTGAGCGTGCCGGGTCTCAAGGCCCTTTATCCAAGCACGCCCCAGGACGCCTTCGATGCCCTGCTGGCGGCGTATGAAGACGACAATCCGGTGCTGCTGTTTGAGCACAAAGGTCTCTATCGGAAGAAGAAACAACTTGTGACGTGGAATCCTGACTACCGTCAGGTTTGGAAGCCGAAACGCCTCACCACCGGGACCTTCGCCACGCTGGTCACGTATGGCGAAATGACGCTGCTCGCCCAGGAGGTCGCCAGCTACTTCCGATCGGAGTATGACCGGACGATCGAAGTGTGGGATCTTCGCGCCCTCGCCCCCCTGCAGCTGGACGAAATTCTCTCCTCCGTGCGGCAGACGCATCGTCTGATCGTGCTCCACGAAGGGCGTCGTACTCACGGTTTCGGAGCGGAGCTGGTGTCCCGGATTACCGAAACGAACTTTTTCGATCTTGAAGCACCTCCGCTCCGGATTTGCTCCCTCGATCTGCCCGTCCCCTTTGCGCCCGAACTGGAAAACGCTTATCGTCCCACGCTCGATTCGGTGATCGCCCGGATCGCCGACTGGATGGGTTGACCGGTCCGGGCTGTGACCCACGACGCTTTGCTTCCCTGCCCAACGCCTTGTGAAACGCTCCCTCGCCCACCCCTCTTCCCAAGTTCCCCTGGCCGCCTGGGCGGAGGTCAAACTCCTTGCCTTGGATGTGGATGGGGTGCTCACCGACGGCAGCCTGTTCATCTCTTCGGACGGGACGGAAACCAAACAGTTTTCGGTTCTGGATGGAATGGGTCTCGCCCGCTTGCGGCAAGCGGGCGTGGTGGTGGCCTGGATCAGCGGTCGTGCTTCCGGCGCCACCACCGTGCGCGCCCAAGAGCTCAAGATTCCCCACCTGATTCAAGGACGCTCCGACAAACTCGCTGCCTTGCAGGAATTGGCCGGTGACTTGGGTTTCACGGCAAGGCAATGCTGCTACATGGGCGACGATGACATTGACGCACCGGCCATTGCCTGGGCCGGGGTCGGGGTCACGGTCCTGAACGCAATGCCATCCGCCTTGCAGGCCGCCATCTACGTCGCTCAACGCCCCCCCGGCAAAGGTGCGGTTCGGGAAGTCTGCGACTTCATTCTCGCCGCCCGAGCCACACGTCCCACTACCCCATGACGTCGTGCGCACGAGTACCGTCGAATCTGACCCACGGGCCATGGCTCCGGGCGCTGCTGCCTCGGTGGATCCTCGTGGCTCTGTGGGTTTCCGTCGCGCCCGCCGGCCGTACGGCAGCACCGCCGGCCGGGGGACCTCAAATTCGAACCAACACCCCGATCCGCAACTTTTCGCTCCCGTCATTCAACGAAAAGGGCTTCCGGACGATGTTGGTCCGCGGTCGCGAAGCCACGCTGCTCGGCAAGACGGAGGCCACGTTGAGCGACATGACCTTGACCATTTTCTCCGGCGACGAAACGGCGCGGGTCGAAACGGTTTTCCTGAGCACCGCCGCGGTGGTCCGAAGCGACGAACGCGTGATCCACGGGGACGAGTCCGTACGTGTGATCAACGATGATTTTGAACTGCTCGGCAAAGACTGGCGCTACGAACATGACCTCCGGAAGATCAACATCCGCCAAGGCGCGCGAGTGGTCTTCAAGGCAGAACTAAAGGACATCCTCAAATGAGACGGAACCGCCCCCTTTACCTGTCCCTGATCGCCGCCGGGTTTGGGCTCGCCAGCGTCATGGGCGCCGAGACCAAGACGCCCGCGGCTCCACCCGTACCCGTTCCTCCGACCGTGATCGAGAGCGTGACGCTGGAAATGCGCAGCTCCGACAAGGAAACCACCGCCATTTTCGACAAGAATGTCGTGGTGACCGGAAACAATCTCAAAATCACCTGCGATCACCTGGAGGTCCTGGCCACCCGCCTGGGCAATCCAAGCGAAACCGTGCCCAAACTGGATCAATTCAAATCCCTCATCGCCACCGGCCGGGTTCACATTGTGCAGGGCGATCGCGAGGTCACGTGTGGCCGCGCCGAGGTTTTTCCGCGGGAAGAGAAAATCATTCTGACGGAGAGCCCGGTCGTCATCGACCATTCGGGCCCCTATGTGGCCACGGGGACGCGCATTGAACTGCATCGGGGCGAGCGGCGGCTCTTCGGCGAGAACATCAAAATGACGGGACCTCCCATCATCGACCTCGGATTCGACAAGAAGGAACCCATGAAGGCTCCGGCGACAGTTCCAGACGCCAAGGGCACGCCTCAGACTCCCGCCCCCTAGGCGCCGAGCTTCGTTCGTTCCGGGTTCTGCCTTCCTCGTACCTACCTTCGTGACTTCTCCTCTTTCACCTGACGCTGCCGCCATCCAGACCCATGGATTGGTCAAGACGTTTGGCACCCGCACGGTGGTCGACGGCGTCAACGTCACCGTCCGCGCCGGCGAAGTCGTCGGACTTCTGGGGCCCAACGGAGCCGGCAAGACCACGACGTTCTACATGATCGTGGGTTTGATCCCCGTGACGTCGGGTACGGTCACGCTGGCGGATCGCAACATCACGCGTCTGGGCATGCACCAGCGTGCCCGCCTCGGGCTTGGTTATCTGCCGCAGGAAGCCTCGGTTTTCCGCAAACTCACCGTGGCAGACAACATTCTCGCCATCGCCGAGGCCATTGGCATCCCCCGTCGCGATCGCGCCGCCCGGGTCGAAAGGCATCTCAGCGAGCTGCACCTTGACCACGTGGCCCGCCAGAAGGCCTACACCCTCTCCGGCGGGGAGCGTCGGAGGCTCGAGATCGCCCGTGCACTCGTCACCGACCCGAAGTTCTTGCTCATGGACGAACCTTTCGCGGCCATCGACCCCATCTCGGTCGCCGAGGTTCAGAAAATCATCCGCGACCTGAAGGCCCGGGGCATCGGCGTTCTCATCACCGATCACAATGTCCGCGAAACCCTCCGCGTGGTCGATCGCGCCTACCTCATACATCAGGGTCGCGTGCTCAAGGAGGGCACCGGCGACCTTCTGATTCATGACGAGCAGGCCCGGGAGTTCTATCTGGGCAAGGACTTCAACCTCTAGTCGCACCCTCCCACAGATCGCGCTCGTCATGCGGGCCGCGATGGTTGTGCTCTTTCCCATACTTCCCGCCCATGCCCAAAGTCATCCACGGGATCACCGTCGCCCACTTCTTCCAAAGCTATCGGGAAAAGCTCAAAATGGAGCTCGTCACGGGCGAACGGGGAATGCACCGCCTGATCCGAGAAGGCTCCATCAACCGTCCCTCGCTCGCGCTGACGGGTTTCTTCCGCTATTTTGCGAACAAACGGATTCAGGTGCTGGGAGCCGCCGAGCTCACCTATCTGAAGACCCTCACCCACGAGCGCCAGGTGGAGATCTTCACCGAAATGGTCGAGCGCCAGGTGCCCTGCTTGGTGCTCACGCGGAACTTCAATCCCACGCGGCCGATGCTGGCGATCGCGCACGAGAAGAACCTGCCGGTGTTCAAGACGCCGATGATCACCATGAACTGGGTCAATCTCGGCACGTTGTGCATCGACAACGAGTTTGCGCCGGCCACGACCGAACACGCCACGACCCTGGACATCCGCGGCATCGGCGTGATGCTGCGGGGCAGCTCGGGCGTGGGGAAGAGCGAGTGCGCGCTCGCCTTGATCGAACGCGGACACTCCCTCGTCGCCGACGACCTGACCGTGATCAAACTGCTGGATGAGCGGGAGTTGATGGCGTCCAGCCGTCCTCTCAACCGAGGCTACATGGAATGCCGGGGCATCGGCATCATCAACGTCGCCGAAATGTTCGGCGTGAAGTCCATCCGGCTCGAAAAACGCATCGACATGGTGGTCTCCCTGCATGAGTGGCATCCGGACGCAGTCGAGGAGCGAACGGGGCTCGAGGAGAACTACTACGAAATTCTTGGACTCCGGACTCCGCATATCGAGCTGTATGTGCGGCCGGGACGCGACATGGCTCGATTGGTCGAAGTGGCCGCGCTCACCCAGGCTCTGAAGAAAATGGGACACGACCCCGCGAAAGACTTCAACGACCGCCTGATTGCCTACATGACCCAGCAGGCCGGCCCGGCCGCCCCGGTCTCGATCCGTCCGCTTTCGATGGACTCCTCCTCCTCTCCGCGGCCTTGATCGCGCCCGTCCCGCCTCGCCTTTCCGTCTCATGAGTTCATCCCTGCGTTCCGACGGTCGCCGCCCCGACCAACTGCGTCCCATCCGCTTCGAAGCGAACATCGCCCCCCACGCCACCGGCTCGGTCCTCGTTTCCTTCGGCGCCACCCGCGTGATCTGCGCCGCCACGATCGAACCCAATGTGCCGACGTGGATGAAGCAGCAGGGCATCAAGGGCGGCTGGCTGACTGCCGAGTATTCAATGCTTCCTTACTCGACGCTCGATCGCAAAGCCCGCGACATCTCCAAGGGAAAGCTCGACGGCCGCACGGTGGAGATCCAGCGCCTGATCGGCCGGGCGCTGCGCGCCGTGATCGATCTCCAGAAGCTGGGCCAGAACACACTCTGGATCGATTGTGATGTGCTGCAGGCGGACGGCGGCACTCGCACCGCCTCCATCACCGGCGCGTACCTCGCCGCCCGGCTCGCCGTCCAGAAGTTGATCGATGCCCGGCGGATCAGCGAGAATCCGCTCAGCGACTCCGTCGCCGCCGTCAGCGTGGGACTTTACGAGGGACGCGAGCTGCTCGATCTGCCCTACGTCGAGGACCGGGACGCCGAAGTGGATTTCAACGTCGTGATGACGGGACAAGGCCGCTACGTCGAAGTGCAGGGTTCCGGTGAAGAATCGACGTTCACCCACGAACAACTGCAATCCCTCCTGGCGCTCGCCAAGGGCGGCCTGAAGGAAATCGCAGCACTCCAGACGACCTTCTTGATGAAGGAACTGCTCAAGACGGGCTGACCCCGCCTTTCGGCGGGCCGTCGCCGCGACCCGGCCTCGCTTCAGGCCTTGCGCTCGACCGGAAACGCTTCTTTGAGCGCGCCAAAGTTACCTTCCTCGGCCGCGCGCAGGAATCCTTCGGTCACGCTCTTCAGCTCCTCCCAGCGTCGGCGGATCTGTTTGGCTTCCTCCCGCGTGACGTTGTTGTCCGCGGCCGCCGTCGCAATGACCGCGAGCATATCGGCAAACTCCTGCACGATCGCATTGGTCGTCGGGATCAACGAATAGGGGTGCGCTTTCGGTGCCTCGGGATTGGCAATGAAAAACCCGCCCGCCCTCTCGCAAACCCACTGCGCTATCCGCGTGTCCTGGGTGATCTTCAGCAACTGATCGACCCGATCGAGAGGATTGTGCGCCCCGCTTCCCGTCGAATCGCTCGGCGGCTCCGCCCACTTGTAAATCAAGGAAAGCGACAAGCCCATGTCGGCAGCTATCTGCTTTGCACTCGTTTTCTTGAGAACTTCGCGGAGCACCTCGTGCGATTGCATGCGACCATCAAGTCAAGCGCCGCGTCGTTGGCAATCTCGCGTGCGAAAAGAGACTGAGCTCATTTTGTCGTGTCTTCCCGCCGGCATTTCTGACAAAACTCCGGGCTCCATGAACATTCACGAGTATCAGGCCAAAGCGCTCTTCGAGAAATTCGGCGTGCCCGTCCCCAAGGGTGCCGCCGCCAAGTCGGCTGCCGAGTTCGACGCCGCCCTCGCCCTGCTGCCGGAGGGCCCCACCATGGTCAAATCCCAGATCCATGCCGGCGGCCGTGGCAAAGGGACGTTCACCAACGGCTTCAAAGGGGGCGTCAAGTTCTGCAAGACCAAGGCCGACGCCAAGGCGATGGCCGGCAACATGCTGAACAATACGCTCGTGACGTTGCAGACCGGCCCGGCCGGTCGCAAGGTACAGACGGTCTATTTCACGGTCGCGAGTGACATCAAGAAGGAGTACTACCTCGCGGTGCTGCTCGATCGCGCGACCTCCCGTCCGGTCATTGTCGCCTCGACTGAAGGCGGCGTGGAAATCGAGAAGGTCGCCCACGAGACCCCGGAGAAGATCTTCAAGGTCTATATCGATCCCGCTTACGGACTCGCCGACTTTCAGCTGCGCCAGCTCACGACCGGTCTCGGGCTCTCTTCCGCTGAAGCGAAAGGTGCCGCCCGGTTGATCAAGAATCTCTACACCATGTTCTGGGAAACCGACGCGGCGATGGTGGAGATCAATCCCCTGATCACGACGCCCACCGGCGAGGTGCTCGCCCTCGACGCCAAGGTCTCGTTCGATTCGAACGCCCTTTTCCGTCACCCGGAAATCGTGGCCTTGCGCGACCTCAACGAGGAAGACTCAAAGGAGATCGAAGCCTCCAAGTTCAACCTCTCCTACATCGCGCTCGACGGCAACATCGCGTGCCTCGTCAATGGCGCCGGGCTGGCCATGAGCACGATGGACATCATCAAGCACTTCGGCGGCAACCCGGCCAACTTCCTCGATGTCGGCGGCGGCGCTTCCAAGGAACAGGTGGTGGCCGCCTTCAAGATCATTCTCGGTGACCCGAATGTGCAGGGCATCTTCGTCAACATTTTCGGCGGGATCATGGACTGCAACGTGATCGCCACCGGCATCGTCGATGCGGTCAAGGAGGTGGGCCTCAAGCTTCCTCTGGTCGTCCGCCTCGAAGGCAACAACGTCAACGCCGGCAAGGCGACGCTCGCCGCAAGCGGGCTGACCATCGTCAGTGGCGACACCATGGCCGATGCTGCACAGAAGATTGTGAAACTCGTGGCCTGACCACGCTCTCCGGCACTCGAAAGCAATCCCTTCATCACGCACCTTCCATGGCCATTCTCATCAAGCCCGAGACCAAGATCCTCGTTCAAGGCATCACCGGCGACTTCGGCGGTCGTCACGCCAAACTGTCCCTCGACTACGGCACCCAGGTCGTCGGGGGTGTCACACCCGGTAAAGGCGGTCAGTTCTTCGAACACAAGGAACACCGCGTCCCGATCTTCAATTCCGTCCACGACGCCGTCGCCGCCACCGGCGCCACGGTATCCGTCGTTTTCGTACCACCTCCGTTTGCCGCCGACGCCATCCTTGAGGGCGTCGATGCCGGTCTCGATCTGGTCGTCACGATCACCGAGGGCATCCCGGTTCGCGACATGGTGCGCGTGAAGCGCGCCATCGCCGGCCGCAAAACGCGTCTCGTCGGACCCAACTGTCCCGGCCTGGTCACGCCGGGCACCGGTCCGAACAGCCATGGCGGCTGCCGCATCGGCATCGCTCCGGGCTACATCCACAAGAAGGGTCATGTCGGCGTGGTCTCCCGCTCGGGCACCCTGACGTACGAGGCGGTCTTTCAGCTCACGTCGAAGAACATCGGCCAGTCGACCTGCGTGGGCATCGGCGGCGATCCGGTGAACGGCACGTCGCACCTCGATGTGATCAAGATGTTCAACGATGATCCGGAGACCCACGGCATCATCCTCATCGGCGAAATCGGCGGCAATGCCGAGGTCGAGGCGGCGCGCTGGATCAAGGCCCACGTGAAGAAGCCGGTCGCCGGCTTCATCGCCGGTGCCACCGCCCCCGCCGGGCGCCGCATGGGACACGCCGGCGCGATTGTCGGCGGCGCCGAAGACACAGCCGCCGCCAAGATCGCAGTCTTCAAGGAATGCGGAATTGAAGTGGCCGTCACACCCTCGGACATGGCGGACGCTCTGCTGCGGGCGGCCAAGGCCAAGGGTGTCACCCTGACCTGATCTCGTCGGTTTCGCCCTCCGTCTGCTCAAGGCCGCGTGTTCCGCGGCCTTTTTTGTGTCCGGCGTCCGGGAGGCCGATCCTCCTCGGGCAAAAAAAGGTGGCCAGGCACTCCACGGCACTAGGAGATCGTCGCTACCGTTGCTACCTTCCGGTCCTGGCGGAGTTCACGCGTCTGCCCATGCATGGCACCTGGCCAAGGGTCACGTTGACCACCGGTCCGGGCAGCGCAACTGGTTTTTTCCTACCGGCCGGACGCCAGTAGCTGTTCCAGTCGGGCCACAATGCCATCCACCGGCCAGAGTCGCCCAAGTCCTTCATATCCACAGGCCAGCATACCCTCTTCCGGACCGATGAAGTGCACCCCCCGGGAAACCAGGGTGGCAACATTGGCCACCGTGGCGGGATGCGACCACATCTTTCCATTCATGGCGGGAGCCAGCAGCACCGGACACCGGGCCACCAGGTAAAGCGACGACAGGTAGTCCGGAGCCAGACCGTGCGCGAACTGGGCGAGGACATTCGCGGTGCAAGGGGCCACCACCAGGATGTCCGCCTTGTCAGCCAGTTCGATATGTCCCGGTTGCCAGCCCTGGCCTTCGCTCCACAGATCCGCTGCCACCGGCTGGCGGGCCAGCGTCTGCAACGTGAGCGGTGTGATGAAGCGCGCACCGCCTTCGGTCAGCACCGGATGCACCTCCGCCCCCTTTTTCCGGAGCTGGCTGGTGAGATCCGCGGCCTTGTAGGCCGCGATGGAACCCGTGACCCCGAGCACCACGCGTTTACCCGTCAACAGCGATTCCATGGGTTTCCCGCTTCGCTACGGACGCGGAGGCGGCACCGGCTGGCCGGGGGCCGTGGCTTCGGGCGCGGCGCCCTTCTTGTCGTCGCGCCCACCCGGCGGCCGTCCCCCGCGGACGCGCTCTTTCCAGCGGCGCTGCATCTCCTCAAATTCCTTCCGCTGCTCGGGCGTCAGCTCGGCGACAATCTTGGTATTCATCGCCTGGATTGCCTTGTCGATCTCGCGACGCAGGGGCCGCAATTCGTCGGACGTCGCCGCAATGATCGCGCCAATACGTCCCCGTTGCGGCTCTTCCAGCTTCAAGCGTTCGTTCAGCCGGTTGCTATGCATCATCAACGCATCCGGACCGCCCGAACGCTGGAAAAACGCCTTCTGCAAACGCACCGCCGCAAAGCCTCCGGCCACCGCGCCGGCCAGAAAAATGCCGGCGAAGACCAGTCCGACTTTCCAGGTGGCGTTGGCAGGCTTCATAGACCCAGCAATCCGGAGGTGACCGACTCGCCGTCCACCATCTCGGCCTCATCGTGAAACGCTTGCAGGACCGGACTCAGGTTCAGGGCCACCGTCGCGATGGCCAGCACCGAAGCGACGCTGAGGGCGCGAAACGCCTGCGATTCAAAAAGGCCGAACAAGCTCCGTTCGACCGGCTGTCCGACCCGGGCCACCACCCGCGTGGAAAACCCCAGGGGCGCAGTCGAAGACCGTTCACTCAGGGGCGGGGCCTGACGAGCCAGGTTGACGAGGTTCTGCCAGGGATCTGGGTGTGAGGATTTCATGAGCGCTCCTTTTTCTGCAGTTCTTCGAAACATTTTCGCAATTTTCGGCGAGCGCGAAACGCACGCACTTTGATGAGTGAGGTGTTCCAGCCGGTGATTTTGCCAATCTCCGCGATCGTCTTCTGCTCGAGGTCGAGCAGCTGAATGACCAGCCGGTCCTCGGGCTTGAGCTGATCAAGCAGCTTGTAGACCAGCTCCCGCGCCGCCAGCGCATCGTCCGGCGTCCGCTCACCCTCATTGGTCAATACCGTATCCAAAACCTGAGCCTCGTTCTCGGACAAATCCGCCCAGCGAAACTCGGGCCGGCGCTGCTGCTGCCGGAGGTGGTCGATGCACGTGGTCAACGCGATGCGCGACACCCAATGCGTGAACGGAACCGCTCCTTGAAACTGTGCCAGGCGGGTGAACATCTTCAAAAAGACATCTTGGGCGATGTCCTCCTCCGCCATGCGCCGGGGCAGGTGCGCCCGGACAATGCGGATGACGAGCGGATACAGGTGGTCGACCAAGGCCCGGGCGGCCGCCTGGTCGTTTTCGCGCACACGTGCCAGGCAACCGACCAAATCGAAGGGTTCGTCGGTGGCGTCAGACATACGGCCATGGAAGGATCGTCATGCACGTATCCTAAGACGTGCCGACGTCGGCCAGAGTTACAGGGGGATTCGGCATGGGACAAAAGCGGACGTCCCACGCTGTTAGGGAGGCGGGCCCGACGTCAACGCGGTTCCCTGCTGGCGTGCGCTCGGGCCGCGGCTTGACTTGGCCGCGTCTGAGTCGATAACTAGGCTCTCTGATGCGAAAGATCGCCCAGGCGCTTCGACTTACCTAGACGCACGGTCCGTGAGAGCCGCGTGTGTGGCCGACTGTGCGTCCGCGAAGCCCCCCCTGAGCATCCCTGCCGGTCCATCCGGCCGGTGGTTTGTCGTTTCCGTCTGACCAAAAACTGTTAATCCTTAGCTATTTCCGCATCATGCAGTCCGCACCCGTCACCAAGTACCAACCTCTGCCCACGGTCCACTTGCCGCAACGTCAGTGGCCCAACCGCACGCTGTCCCACGCACCGCTCTGGTGCAGTGTCGACCTCCGCGACGGCAACCAAGCCCTCGCTCAACCCATGAGCGTGGAAGAGAAACTCGAGTACTTCGACCTCTTGGTGAAAATTGGTTTCAAAGAAATCGAAGTGGGCTTCCCGTCGGCATCGCAAATCGAATTCGATTTCTGCCGTCGGTTAATTGAGGACAACCATATCCCCTCCGACGTCACCATTCAGATTCTCTGCCAGTGTCGCGAGGATCTGATCGTGCGCTCGCTCGAAGCGCTGCAGGGCGCGCGGAAGGTAGTATTCCATCTCTACAACTCCACCTCGCCCGCCCAGCGAAAGTACGTGTTCGGGGCCTCGCGTGAGGACATCGTGCGCATCGCCACCCGGGGGGTGGAGTGGCTCAAGCAGCACGCCAAGCCCTTGATTGCCAAGGGTACAGAGGTGCGATTGGAGTACTCTCCCGAGAGCTTCACCAGCACGGAACTGGACTTCGCCCTGGAGATTTGCGAGGCCGTCACCGACGTGTGGCAGCCCACGCCGACCTCCAAAATCATCCTCAATCTGCCCGCCACGGTCGAGTACACCACGCCGAATGTCCACGCCGACCAGATTGAATGGATGTGTACGCACCTGACGCGTCGCGACTGTACGTTGATTTCTCTCCACACCCACAATGACCGGGGCACCGGGGTTGCCGCCACGGAATTAGCCCTGCTGGCCGGCGCCGACCGGGTTGAAGGCACGTTGTTCGGCAACGGCGAGCGCACCGGAAATCTCGATTTGGTGACCCTCGCTTTGAACTTGTACACGCACGGGATCCACCCGGGCCTCGATCTGGGCGACTTGCCTCGGATCCGCGAGGTGTACGAGCGCACGACTCGCATGGAGGTGCATCCGCGTCATCCCTATGCGGGCGACCTGGTGTTCACTGCCTTCAGCGGCTCTCACCAAGACGCCATCAAGAAATCGTGGGACCGGCAGGAACCGAACTCGGTGTGGGACGTGCTCTACATCCCCGTGGATCCGGCCGACATCGGGCGCAACTACAAGGCCATCATCCGGATCAACTCCCAGTCCGGCAAGGGCGGGGTCGCTTACGTGCTGGAACACGAGTTTGGATACCAGCTGCCCAAACTCATGCACAAGGAGATGGGTCGCACGATCAACGAGCTCGCGGATGCCACCGGGCGGGAGCTCACCCCGCAGGAGATCCACGATGCCTTTGTGCGCGACTACATCGAACGCTCAACGCCGGTGTCTCTCGGGGAATTCCGCACCATCGAGCGTGGCAGCGTGGTCACCTGTCAGGCCGAGTTGTTGATCAAGGGTCAGCGTCGACTGGTCACCGGCAACGGCAATGGCCCGATCGACGCCTTCGTTCACGCGATGCGCGAGGCGGGGCTGCCTGAATTCACCCTGCTGAGCTACTCGGAGCACTCCCTTGGCAGCGGAGCGGAAGCGCGGGCGGTGAGCTACATCCAGATCAAGACGACGGGCGGACGGACGTTCTTCGGCGCAGGCATCGATACGAATATCGAGCTGGCGTCGATCAAGGCCGTCGTCAGCGCCATGAACCGCTCGCTTGACTGAACCAGCGTTCGCGCGGCTCGCCGCTCGGCCGCTTCCTCCCTTGCCCGGAGGGAGCGGCCTTGGGCGCGTTTAGACGCGCCCCAAACGTCGGAAGAGCCAGACCGCCAGGAAAAGAAAGCCGAGCGGGGGCGTCCACAGCAGGAGATCCGGCCGGAACTGGGGATACGCGTCGAGCCAGCCAACACACACGGTCAGAAAGTAATACGCCATGACCAAGGCCAGCGCGAGGCCGAGGTTGGCCGAGGTCTCTTTCCGCGAAACCTTGATGCCGAGCGGCACTCCCAGGACGGCAAACGCAAAGACGGCCAGCGCGGTCGCCCCTTTCTCGTTCAAGGCATAGGAGACCCGCATCCGGTCCACTGCCAAAGACTTGGCAGTCGTGGCGCCCTCCGCGCCCGGTACCAGTTTGCCCAAACGTTCCCCTTCCGCCCGCAATTCGGCCAAGGTCATCCAGGCGAGTTTCTTCCTCATCCCTCGCTGACCAAACAACTGATCAAGCTGGAGCTCGATTGTGAACTCCTCCGCCGTACCGGGAGTGATGGCGGCGGAAAAGTCCTCCACGCGTTCCGACTTCCGTACTTCGGTGGTGACGCGGCGCAGGGTGAGGACCAGCCGGCCTTCCTCGTCATTGAAGGTCACGGTGCCGGTTTCCGCCCGGCCGGATCGTTTCACCCGGCTTTCCTTGTCCAGCTCCCACATCCACACGTCATGGAGGACCGTACCGTCCTTCTCGCCGACGTAGAGCACCACCCCGGGAAAGTCGCGGATAAACGTCTTGGGCACAATGAAGCTCAAGGGGTTGCGCTGCACGGCCCGCGCCAGGGTCTCCTTGTACGCCGCGCGTGCGCGCGGCATGTACTCGTAGTTCACCAAGGCGGCGGCAATGGCGGCAAACGCCCCCAGCGCCAAAATCGGACGGGCGATATACCCGAGGCTGAGACCCGCCGCACGCATGGCGGTCACTTCGTGCTGCGCGGACATGCGACCGAGCACCAGCAACACGCCGGTCAATACTCCCATCGGCAGGGCATAGGCCGCCACGAAAGGTCCAAGTAACGCCAGCAACGTGAGAAACGTTTCAATCGGCAGCTGCCCGCTCAACACCAACTGCAGGAGGTCTTTGAGCGCATTGCCCAGAATCAACACAAAGCCAAACAGCCCCACCGCCGCCGCGCACGAGCCCGCGACACTGTAAAAGAGATGGCGATGGAGCAACGACATGCAGGCGGACAGACGGCACCCAAACCGCGGCAAAGCCCGTCGGAGGTCAACCCCGGACTCCCAAGCAGAGGTCTGAACCTCCGATCCTCCCACCTCCTTCGTTTCCGAACCGCGCTTGGCTCTAGACTCTGGTCGAAATTGTTCTGAAAGTAGGGGCTCCCATGCGCTTCACGCCCGAAAAACCACCTTTGACCGGAGAGACCTTGGAGTCCCTCACCCTCCGGCTGAAGGAGCGGGGCGAACCTGCTTTCCGGGCTCAACAGATCCTCGACTGGGTCTACAAGAAGCGCGCGCGTTCCTGGGACGACATGACCAACCTGTCGAAAGCCCTGCGCGCCTGGCTTGGCGAGACCTTCGATCTGTTGCCCGCATCGCTGGTTCTGGGCAAACAATCGAATGACGTGACCGACAAGTTGCTGCTGGAAATGCGGGATCGTTCATTGATCGAAACCGTCATCATCCGCGCGCCCCAGGAAGGCGTCGGCCTGGAACACTCGCGCAAAACGATCTGCATCTCCACCCAAGTCGGCTGCGCCATGGCCTGCGCCTTTTGCGCCAGTGGGCTGGAGGGCCTGAAGCGCGACCTTTCCGCCGGCGAAATTGTGGCCCAGCTGCTGCATGTCTGTTACCGCGAGGACCCACAAACCGTCCGGGCCCACCGCGAGCTGGCCTCCTTCGACAACATCGTGGTCATGGGCATGGGCGAACCGCTCGCCAACTACGACAATCTGATCCGGGCGCTGACCATTCTCAATGCCGACTGGGGTCTGGGCTTCGGCGCCCGTCGCATCACGGTGTCCACCAGCGGCCTGGTGCCCAAGATCCTCAAACTGGCCGAGGAACCGCTGGGTTTCCGCCTCGCCATCTCCCTGCACGGCGCCACCGACGAGGTGCGCGAGCGCATCATGCCGGTCAACAAGGCGTTTCCGCTCGCCAAACTGCTGCCGGCCGTACGCACCTTCTCGGAGCGACACGGGCGGATGGTGACGCTGGAGTACATCCTGATCGAGGACGTGAACGACATGATCGACCAGGCGGGTGAGCTGCGGGACATCGCCCGCGACCTGCACGCCCACGTCAATCTCATCCCTTACAACACCGTCCAGGGTCTGCCTTGGAAACGCCCGAGCGTCACCCGGCAGGAAAAGTTCGCCGACGTGCTGCGGGCCGCCCGCATCCCGGTGACCCTGCGCCGGGAAAAGGGCCATGACATCGACGCCGCGTGTGGTCAGTTACGCCTCAAAACGGAAAAAGACCGGCAGGCACTCTTGGCCTGAAACCTCTCGTCGTTCGCCGAAGCGATCGCCCCCCCTTTGAACTATCTCCGCCCTTTTCTCTCCAGCGCGGAGCCTAACCCAGCCAACCTGGGTGTCCAAAAGCGGAGGCCTGCAGGGGCCCGCGGAGCGCGAAACCACTTGAAATTCGCGCCCACTCGCATCCATTCCCTCCCTCCCCCCGCTTGTCCCTCCCCCGGTCCAAATCGGCCACCCTCTCGTTTCCTCCCTCCGGTCGAAATTTTCGCTTGAGTCCCTCAGCGTTCAAATTTTAGCCCATCCTTTCCTGACGCGGACTCGGGTCCCAGCGATCCAGTCCCCGAGTCCCGTTCTTCTCCTCCCGCCCACCCATGATTGAAGTCAAAGGCCTGGTCAAATTGTACGGTTCGAAACGCGCTGTCGACGGCGTCACCTTCACCGTGAAACGCGGTGAAATCCTTGGGTTCCTCGGACCCAACGGAGCGGGCAAGTCGACCACGATGAAGATGATCACCGGCTTCCTTCAGCCCACCGCCGGCACGGCCATTGTCGACGGCCACGACGTGACCCAGGACCCGGTCGCGGTCAAACGTCGGATCGGCTACCTGCCGGAAAGCGCCCCGGCCTACGGCGAAATGACCGTTGATGAATTCCTCGGCTTCATCGCCGAAACCCGCGGCTTCCGCAGCGCCGAAGCACGCACGAGCCAGGTCAATCGCGCCATCGGGCTGACCCACCTCGATCCGGTGCGGAAGCAGACCATTGAGACGCTCTCGAAGGGATACAAACAGCGGGTGGGGTTTGCCCAGGCGCTGCTGCACGATCCGCCCGTGCTGGTGCTCGATGAACCGACGGACGGACTCGACCCGAATCAAAAAAATGAGGTCCGCTCGCTCATCAAGAACATGGCGACCGAAAAGGCGGTGATTCTCTCCACCCACATCCTCGAGGAGGTCGAGGCGATCTGCACCCGTGTCATCATCATCTCGCAAGGGCGGGTCGTGGTGGATGAGACCCCGGCCAAGTTCCAGGCCCGCCAGCCGGGCGCCCGGCTCGACGCGATTTTCCGTTCGCTGACGCAAAGCGACGTCTGAGGTCCGCCACGCCACGCTCCTCCCGCAACCTTTCCTTCGTTTCCGATGTCCCAGATCACACCTCTGTTCAAACGCGAGTTTCTCGGGTACTTCCGCTCTCCCGTGGGCTACGTGTTCCTCGCCGTCTTCCTCACGGCGAGCGTCATCCTCGCCTTCTTCGTCGGCGGTTTCTTCCGCAGCAACACCGCCAGTCTTGAGACGCTGTTCAACTTCTACCCCTGGCTGTTCCTCTTCCTCATCCCGGCCGCGGGCATGCGTCTCTGGTCCGAGGAGAAGCGCACGGGCACGATCGAACTGCTCTTCACCCTGCCCGTCACCACCCTCCAGGCGGTGCTCGGCAAATACCTCGCCGCCTGGGCCTTCCTCGCGCTCGCCATCCTGCTCTCTTTCCCCATGGCGATCACCGTCGCCTACCTGGGCGATCCCGACTGGGGCGTACTGATTTCCGGATACGTGGGCAGCATCCTGATGGCCGGCGCCTACCTGGGCGTCTGCTCGTTCATGTCGGCCCTGACCAAGAACCAGGTGATCAGCTTCGTCATCAGCCTGCTCGCGTGCCTCATCCTGCTGTTTCTGGGCCTGAGCATTTTCAACAACGCGCTCTCCGCGGTTTTGCCGACCTGGGCGGTCGACCTGCTCGCCAATTTCAGCTTCAGCACGCACTTCGCCGCCTTCACCAAGGGGATCATCGATCCGAAGGACGTCGTCTATTTTCTCTCCCTCGCCGGCTTCTCCCTCTTCCTGAACGTCGTCGTTCTCGAACGCTGAGCCTTCCTTTCACGGACTTGCTTCTCCCGCCACCATGAAATCCGGCACCAAAGCTCTCACCATCTCCCTGCTTCTCGTCGCGCTCATCCTGGTCAACTACCTGGCCTCGCGCCTGCCCTTCCGCGGGGACGCCACCGCCGAGCGGATTTACACGCTCTCGCCCGGCACCCGCTCGCTCCTGTCCAAGGTGGAGGAGCCGGTCGTGCTCGACTACTATTTCTCCCGCTCCGCCAACGGCCTGCCCATCACCTACAAGAACTACGCGGCCCGCGTGGAGGAGATGCTGCGCCAGTATGTGCGCGCCTCCGGCGGCAAATTGTCGCTCAATGTCATCGACCCGCGCCCGGACACCCCCGAGGAGGAGCGCGCCACGGCCGCCGGCCTGCAGCCGCAGCAGCTGCCCACCGGCGAAACCGTGCAGTTCGGGCTCGTCGCCACCCAGGCGGACCAGCAGAAGGTGATCGCCTCGTTCAATCCGCAGCGGGAGTCGTTTCTTGAATACGACCTCTCCCAGCTGGTCTCGAGCGTCCAGACCGTCGCCAAGAAGAAGCTCGGCCTGATCACCAGTCTGCCGCTGCAGGCGCCGGCCATGGACATGATGATGATGATGCAGCAGCGCCAGCGTCCGACCGGGCAGCTGGTCGCGGACGAGTGGAGCAAGACCTTCGAACTCGTGCCGGTCGAGGCCTCCGCGACCTCGCTGCCGGGCGATCTCGACGCACTCGCCGTCATCCACCCGCAGAATCTGACCACCAGCCTGCAGTTCGCCATCGACCAGTTCCTCCTCGGTGGAAAACCCGTCTTCCTCGCCGTCGATCCGGCCTCGCAGCATTTCAAGCGCCAGGGTGGGCAGGCCGCGATGTTCGGCGGTCCCCAGCCGAATGTATCCAGCGATCTTCCCACGCTGCTCAAGGGGTACGGTATCACGTACAATGCACAGAACGTGGTTGGGGACGTGGTCAACGCCACCCAGGTTCAGACCAACGCCGGCGTGGTCCGCTACCCGGTCTGGCTCTCCATGGGCCGGGAGTCGCTCAACCGTCAGGCCGCACCCGTTGCCCAGCTCAACTCCACGTTGTTCATCGAGGCCGGCAGTCTCGGCATCGATGCCCAGGGTCGCACGGTGACGCCGTTGGTGGAGACGTCCGCGTCCGGCGGCGACGTACCCGCCATGTCGCTTCAATTCGCCCAGCCCGACGAAATCGCCCGGCAAATCGTCTCGTCCGGCAAGAAGACGCTCGCCGCTCTGGTGACGGGCAAATTCACCAGCGCATTCCCCGGCGGCGCCCCCAAGGAGGAGCCCCCGGCCCCGCCCGCCCCCGGCGAGCCGCCGCGGCCGCCGACTCCCACGCCGGCTCCGTCCACGACCCCCGCGCTGAAGGAATCCACAGGCTCCTCCACGCTCTTCATCATCGCCGATACGGACTGGCTCTTCGACGACTACAGCGTGCGTCGCTACAACTTCCTCGGCGTGCAGGCGGCGGAGCCCCTGAACGACAATCTGGCCTTCGCCAGCAACAGCCTGGAATTCCTCAGCGGCTCCCAGGACCTAATCTCGATCCGCGGCAAAGGGAGTTCGCTCCGTCCCTTCACCGTGGTGCGTCAGCTGGAGGTCGATGCCCAGCGGCGCTACCAGGAACAGCTGACCGCGCTCGAGGCACGCATCAGCGACGTGCAGAAGAAGCTGACCGAGCTGCAGGGCAAACGCACGGAAGGCAACCGTCTGGTCGCCACGCCCGAAATGCAGAAGGCGATCGAGGATTTCCAGTCGCAGCAGGCGGTCATGCGCGGCGAACGCCGGCAGATCCGCAAGGCCCTGCGCGAGGACATTGAACGTCTGGAAAACAGCCTGCTCGTCGCCAACGTCATCGCCCCCGTCCTGCTGGTCGGCCTCTTCGGGTTCCTGTTCCACCGCAGTCGCCGCCGCTGATCGTTCCGACCTCCACCCGTCCTTCGTCCAACCCTTTGCTCCCGGCATGAAACTGAAAACGCTTCTGGTCGTCGTTGCCCTGCTCGCCCTCGCATCCTCGATCGCCTACTACACCGGCCGGCCGGCCAAACCAGCCTCGGTCGATGCGAGGCTGAACCAGCCGCTGGTCGCGGGCAACCTGCTCGAGCAGGCCTCCTCGCTCAAGATCACCGAGAACGGCAAGACCGTCTCGCTGGCCAAGGGGACGGGTGGCACGTGGTCGGTTTCTGAATACTATGGGTTTCCCGCCGACTTCGAAAAACTGGCGCGCCTCGCGGGCGATCTCACCGCAGCCAAGCTGGAGCGGCTGGTCACGCAGAATCCGGAACGCATCAAGAGCTTCAACTTTGGCGGGGCCAAGCTGGTCTTCAGCGACGCCGCCGGCAAGGAGCTGACCAGCATCGATCTGGGTAAAAATGCCGAAGGCGGCGGACGTCTGATCCGCTACGGCACGGAAGAAAAGGCCTACCTGAGCCGGCTGAATGCCTTCCTCGACACGGAACCGAAGAACTGGGCCGACAGCACGCTCGTCTCCCTCAAGTCCGAGGAAATCGCCCGGGTGGAAGTGTCCTTCGGCGACGGTTCCGCCCCGGTCGTCGCCAGTCGCGCCAAGAAAGAGGACCCCTTCGCCGCGGCCGACGCCCCGGCGGGGGAGCGGCTGCGCACCGCGCGGATCGATTCGCTCCTGACGACGGTGACCGCGCTCCGGTTTTCCGACACGTCCGATCCCACCGATGCCAACGCAGTCGCCGCCAAGGCGCAGGCGCGGACCGTCTCCCTCACCACCTTCGACGGCAAGACGGTGACCTTGCAGATCGGCCGCAAGCCGGAGCAGAAGATCATCAAGGCTCCGGAGGCCAAGAAGGACGGCTCGACGGGTCCGTCCGCTCTCGGCAGTGTGGCCGATCTGGCCAAAGCGGCCGCACCCGCCGTCACCGACAAGGACGCCAAGGCCGCGGATCCAACGGGTCCGGCCCAGGTGATCGAACCCGTCACCGAGACCATTCCCGCGGGCCCGGTCTACGCCTTCATCCGTCACTCGGACGCCAGTGCCGTCATCAACGGGTTGATGGAAAAGCGCGCGTTCCAAGTCTACGAAAGCGTCTTCACCGGCTTGCCCCAAAACCGCGCCGAACTCTTCGAGCCCGTCCCCGCCCCGACGCCTGCCCCGGCAGCCACGCCCACGCCCGCCCCCGCGGGCAAATAGCCCCTTCCGCTGTAGGCGGCCTCGCTGAGGCCGCGACGGGACCCACCGGTCCCGCCTCACCCCAGCGAAGCAGAAGCAACTCATGAATCCGGTGACTGGGCTCCGGTGGAGGGCGTCGCTCCGTCGACGCCGGGGGACGGCCCATGCTTCCCTGCGCCTGACCATTGCAGTTCACGCGACGCGCAACCGGCGCCGACGGAGCGGCGCCCTCCACGAGAGAACCCTGCGGGTAGATCCGCTGTAGGTGGCCTCGCTGAGGCCGCTTTGGGTTGCGCTTCATTGCGCCTGTCCGCGTTCCCGTCGGCGCGAAGCGTCGTTTTTTTGGAATTGCATCATATCATCACATCTGTATGCGTTGATATGAAATGATCATCGATCGCCCCATCTCGGCGTTGTTCGCGGAAAACCGGCCGCTGCGTTCATTGGAGTTCTTTCCGCCGAAGGACGATGCCGGCGTCACGGTGCTGCGCCAGACCGCCACGGCCTTGAAGCGGATCGCGCCGGATTTTGTCTCGGTGACTTATGGGGCCGGCGGCAGCACGCGCGAGCGGACCGCCCAAGTCAGCTCGATCTTGAAAAACGAGCTCGGCTTCACGGTCATGCCGCACCTGACCTGCGTCGGCCATGATCGCGCCGAATTGGAGTCGCTGGCAGATCGCATCCACGGCGACGGGTTTCGCAACATCATGGCACTGCGCGGCGATCCACCCAAGGGAGTTACGGTGTTCCAACCCACCCAGGGCGGTCTGCGCTACGCGAGCGAAATGGTGGCCCTGCTCAAGGCACGCCACCCCGATTTCTGCCTGGGTGTCGGCGGCTACCCGGAAAAGCACCCGGAGGCCCTCTCCCTTGCCGCGGATCTCGACGCGCTCAAAGCCAAGGTGGATGCAGGCGCCGCCTTCATCACCACCCAGCTCTTTTTCGACAACGACGTCTATTTTCGCTTCGTCGAGCAGTGTCACGCGCGGGGTATCCACGTTCCCGTCATTCCCGGCATCATGCCGGTCCTTTCGCTGAAACAAATCCAGCGTTTCACCGCCTTGTGCGGCACGGCCCTGCCCACGCGCCTGCTGCGTCGTTTGGAAGCGACCGACGACCAACCTGACGTGGTCGAAATGATCGGTTTGGATTGGGCGCTCGACCAGATCCGCGATCTGATCGCGCGGGGGGCACCCGGTTACCATCTTTATATCCTCAACCGCGCCCGGGCCGCTCTCGCCCTCGCCGCCGGTCTGGCCGCCTGAGTCGACTCAGACCTCCGTTTCCAGTCGCCTCCGCCGCACGGGCTCGCCTTGCTCGCGGCATGATTCTCCGACGACCCCTCGTCCGGCGCTCCTTCGTGCGCACGGCCTTCCTTTGCTCGCTGTTCTTCGGTCTCCTCTCCTCCGCGTCCGCCGCGGCCAAGGGGGAAAAACTTCGGGTGCTGATCGTCGATGGCCAAAACAACCACGCCTGGACGGTCACCACCCCGCTGCTCAAACGCATCCTGACCGACACCGGCCGTTTCACGGTCGATGTGTCGACCTCTCCGCCCAAAAAACCGGCGGCTCCGCGCCTGCCCAAGGACGCCACCCCGGCGCAGCAGGAAGCCCATGCCGCGGCCCTGGTCACCCTAAAGAAAGAGCTGGAACAACACGCGGCGACGTCCCCTGCGCTATGGGCGGCCTGGCGGCCGAAATTCGATCAGTACGACGTGGTCCTCTCCAACTACAACGGGGAGGACTGGCCGGAGGACGTTCGCCAGGGGCTGGTCACCTACGTGCGGAATGGTGGAGGCTTCGTGTCCTACCACGCTGCCAACAATGCGTTTCCTGACTGGCCTGAATACAACGCCATGATCGGACTTGGCGGCTGGGGTGGGCGCACCGAGAAGTCCGGTCCGTACCTGCGGCTGCGCGCGAATGGCTGGATCCGCGACATGACCGCCGGTCCGGGCGGGGGCCACGGTCCGCAGCACGAGTTTGTCGTCGAGACCCGCGCGCCCGATCACCCGATCGTCAAGGGTCTGCCCACGCGGTGGATGAACGCCAAGGACGAGCTCTACCACGGGCTGCGCGGTCCGGCGGAAAACGTGCTCGTGCTCGCCTCCGCGTTTTCGGACAAGACCAACGAACACGAACCCATGCTCATGGTCATTCCGTACGGCAAGGGACGGGTTTTCCATACCACCCTCGGACACGCCATCGACGCCGTCAACGGACTGGGTTTCCAGGTCACCCTGCAACGCGGCACCGAATGGGCCGCCACAGGCGCCGTCACCCTGCCCCTGCCCGCCGCCGGCTCCCTGACCGACAAGCAGGCCGCGCTCCGCCCCGTCACGCCCTGAGGGCTGCAAGGGCGATCAAGGCGTGGCCGCGAGGGCCAGCCCTACATTGAATCGCATGCCCTCCGATTGTAGGGCTGGCCCTCGCGGCCACGCCTGCACTTCAGCATTAAAAATTCAGCGTTCAGCGTTCCGCGTTCCCTCGCTTTCCACGTTCCCCCGCGTTCCGCGTTCCCTTTCCTCAGACCCGCCGCTTGAGTCGGTCGAGCATCACCGCTCCGAGCAGGATGCAACCGCGGGCGACGTACTGATAAAAGGGCGGGATGTTCAGGAGATTCATGGCGTTTTGCACCAGGCCCATGATGAGCACGCCGGCGATCACCGCTCCGATACGGGCCACCCCTCCGCTCAGCGAAACGCCGCCCAAGACACAGGCGGAAATCACCTCCAACTCGAGTCCCTGCGAGGTGTTCGGCTGTCCACTGGTCATGCGCGCCGCGAGCACCAATCCGGCCAGCGCGGCGATCACTCCCTGGAGGGTGAAAATCACCACCTTGATCCGGACCACCGGCACGCCGGCCAGGTGCGCCGCCTCCTTGTTGCCGCCAATCGCGAGCGCGTTGCGGCCAAAGAGCGTCAGGTTGAGGAGCACGCCAAACACGCAAAAGCACGCGGCGGTCAGCCAGACGGGCACCGGCACTCCCAGCCACGCGGTGTTGCCGAGGGCAAAAAATCCATCGGTGCGGATACCCACCGCTCGACCGTCCGACACAATGAATCCGAGTCCGCGGACGATCTGCATCGAGGCCAGGGTGGTGATCAGGGCGTTGATCCCCAGGCGGGCCACAAAGACGCCGTTGACGAGGCCAATCACCGCACCGCTGGCCAGCGCCGCACTCACGCCGGCGGAGACACTGCCAGTCGCATTCATTACGGTGGCACCCAGTACCCCCGCAAACGCGACCGTCGATCCGACGGAGAGGTCGAAGTCGCCCGCGGCGAGGCAGAACATCATGCTGCAGGCCACCATGCCGATCGTCGCCACCGCGAGGGCCAGGCCGCGCAGATTCGCCACGGACAGGAAGTTGTCGACCAGGAGGGAGCAGCCGAGAAACAACGCCGCCAACACCAGGAGCATGCCGGCGGACTCCCAGGCACGAACCCAGGCAGGAGGGAGGGCGGACGGTGTGGAGGGCATGGAAAGTTCAGGGGGACGTTCCCGCGGGCAGCGCGGCCCGCATCACGGTCTCGGGCGTGGCTTCGGCGCGGGAGAACTCGGCCGCCACGCCACCCTCCCGCATGACCAGGATGCGATCCGCAATGCCAAGGACCTCCGGCAGCTCGCTGGATACAATGACGACGCTGGCTCCGGCCGCGGCGAGGTCATGAATGAGGGCGTAGATCTCACTCTTCGCGCCAATGTCGATGCCTCGGGTCGGTTCATCCAGCACCAGCACCCGGACGTCCTCCGAGAGCCAGCGGGCGAGGATGGCCTTCTGCTGATTGCCGCCGGAAAGCAGCCCGATCAGGGTTTCGGCCGAAGCGGTCCGCACGCCCAGCCGGGCGATCTGGTTCGCCGCATTGGCCCGTTCCCAGGACAGATTGAGGAATAGCGAGGCACGAAGGTGGGTGCGGCGGGCGCTGAGGTTGATGTTCTCCGCCACGGATCGAATCCCAATGATGCCCTCTTTTTTTCGATCCTCGGGACAGAACACCAGCCCCTCCTGAATCGCCGCCCGGGGTGAACCGCCCCGGATCGTCGCGCCTCTCACCCTCACGTCGCCCGCGGTCGGCGCTGTGGCTCCACAAATCAGTCGCATGAGTTCGGTCCGGCCGGCGCCCACCAAACCGAAAAAACCCACCACCTCGCCCCGCGCGACCTGAAACGAAACCGGGGCCCGCAACCCGGGCCCGACGATGTCCCGCACCTCCAGGCCTCCCGGTGCCTGGGGGCGGGGGCGGTAGTGGTAAATGTTCGTCAGCTCGCGACCGACCATGCTGCTGACCAGCGCGTCCCGGGTCACCTGAGCGAGGGTTTCATGGGTGACGACGTGACGCCCGTCGCGCAGCACGGTGGCCGCGTCACAGAGTTCGTACACCTCGTCCATGCGGTGGGTCACATACAGAATGGCCGTCCCGCGGTCCCGCAAATCGCGGATGATCTCAAACAACCGGCGCGTCTCCTTGGCCGACAGGCTGCTGGTGGGTTCATCAAACGCCACCATCCGGGCCCCGCGTCCCAAAGCCTTGGCGATTTCCACCATCTGCCGTTGCGCAAGCGACAGCCGTCCAAGCCGCGTATCCGGGGAAATGGTCTCGCCGACCAGCTGAAGCAGCCGCTGGGCTTCGCGGCGCAGCGCGGCGCGGTCGAGGAAGCCCAGGCGTCGCGGATAACGCCCGAGCAGGAGGTTCTCCGCCACCGTCATGTCGGGCACGAGGTGGAGCTCCTGATAAATCACGGCCACGCCGGCCGCGAGCGCCTCGGCCGTCGAGGCAAACAGCCGGGACGCCGCACCGAGCCGGAGGGTGCCGGCGGTGGGCCGGTAGGCGCCGCTGAGGATCTTGAGCAGGGTGGACTTGCCCGCCCCGTTCTCCCCCATGAGTGCATGCACGCTGCCGGACCGTACGCCAAAGGACACGGCATCCAGGGCGCGCACGCCCGGAAACTCCATCGTGAGCGCGTCAAATCCCAGGGCGCAGGTCATGCTCCGGCTCTAGAGAATCCCCTCCGCCTTCAGCACCTGTTCAAAGGTCTCGCGGGTGATCAGCTGGCCGTCGACCCGGGTGTCGAGGGGCGGCATCTTGCCTTCCTTCACCCACAGGTAGAGCATCTCGGCGGTGCGGAACCCCTCAGTCGGCGCCGAGGCGTAGATGGAGCCAAAAAAGCCGGTGGGTGCCGGTTTGCGCAGTTCGTCGAGACAATCGGTGCCATTGATGCCGACCCCGATGACATCCGGAGCCTTGAATCCGTTGCCTTCGGTCGCACGCACGGCACCGAGCGTGGCGGTGTCATTCATGCCGGCGACCAGCCAGTGCTTCACGCCCGTTTTCTGGGCGAGCAACGCATTCGCCGCATCGAAACTTCCGGGAATGTCCGTAGTCTTCTGCGGGGCTTTGTAGATGCGATCCGCCGGGAATCCGGCCGCCTTGAGCGCCGCTATGATGCCGTCGGTGCGCTCGCGCGCCGTATCGAGCTCCTCGAAGGTCACAATACAGGCGGCGGTGTCCGCCGCCGCCCAGCCCCGGCGCTTCATCTCCGTCGCCAAGGTTGCGCCGGAAAGCTGCCCGATCTTGGTCGCCGACATGCCCAGGTAGGGCACCTCCTCTAAAAACCGGCCGTCCGCTCCCACCAGGCGGTCGTCGACGGCGATCACTTTCATCCCGGCCGCCTTCGCCTTGGCCACGATTGCCGGGCCCAGTCGGACATCCGGTGTGCAAATCACGAAACCGGCCGCACCGTTCGCCGCCAGACTGTCGATCGCCGCGAGGGTCTTTTCGCCGTCCGGCACTCCCATCTTGAGGAGTTCAAAACCGTACTGCGCCGCCGCCCGGTCGGCTCCTTTCCACTCATACTGGAACCAAGGTTCCTCCGCCTGCTTGACCAGAAATCCAAGCTTGATCCGACCCGCCGCTCCGTCGGTCCGGGAAGCGTCGGAGCGAGGGCCACAACCGGCGGCCAGCCCCACGAGGCCAGCGAGAGAAACGAGCAGAAGCGTGCGCGAAAACGTCATACAGGGTAGAGGTGGGAGGGAGTGAAACAGGGCGGCGAACACGTCACCACCCCAAAGCCGGACGAGGCTGGTTTTTCCCTCCGCGGAAGCCAACGTCAATTCTGCGCTAATGTTAGACTATTCGATCCGTTGATTTCCCTGCTCCGCTCCGCTCGTTTCCCAGCGTCAGTTGCCTCCACTCGGATCCCCCTCCACCCCCAAAGGTTCCCCCTGCCCATGCTGTCCATGGTTCGTGTCTGCCCTCGCAGACCGTCCTGATTCACGACTCGTCTACCCTAAACCTGACTATGAATAACCCAAGAAAATCCCTGACCGCGCTGGCCCTCCTGGCGAGCGCGTGGCCCTTGGTCGCGCAATCGGTGCCGCCTCCAACGGCACCCGCCACTCCCAACACGACCCAACCCGTGCCGGTGGTGACCCGGACGGACGACGAAGAAACCATCCAACTCACACCCTTTGAAGTCACGTCCACGCAGGACAGGGGATATCAGGCGACCGAAACGCTGGCCGGAACACGTATCCGCACGGACCTGAAAGATGTGGGCTCCGCCATTTCCGTCATCACCAAGGAATTCATGCAGGACATCGGCGCGACGGACACCGCCACCCTGCTCCAATACACCACCAACGCCGAGGTCGCCGGCACCCGCGGCACCTACGCGGGTCTGGGCAACGGCACCTCCGTCGACGAATCCGGCAGCTTGCGCGCTCCCGCCGGCGCCAACCGCGTGCGCGGTCTGGCCGCGGCGGACAACACCCGCGACTTCTTCGTCACCGACATTCCCTGGGACAACTACAATGTCGATCGCATCGACATCCAGCGCGGCCCGAATTCGATCCTCTTCGGCCTGGGCAGTCCCGCCGGCATCGTCAACGCCTCCACGCGCAACGCGGAATTCCGCTCGATCGGCCGCGCCGAGGCGCGCTTCGGTTCCTACGGGAGCACGCGCGGCACAGTGGACTTCAACCAGGTGATCATTCCGAAGGTCCTCGCCGTGCGCGTCGACGGACTTTGGAGCAAGGAGAAGTTCATGCAGGAGCCGGCCTTCCAGGACGACAAGCGCATCTACGGCGCGCTCCGCTTCGACCCGCAGCTCTTCAACCGGAGCGACTTCCGCACCAGCATTCGCGCGAAGTACGAGAATGGTGACATCAAGGCGAACCGTCCGCGCATCGTGCCGCCGGCCGACAGCATCACACCGTGGTTCCGAGCCGTCGATACCACCAGCCTCAACGGTGGCGTCGGCAAATACGCCATCAACAGCGGCTACGACGTCGGCTCCAATGCCGCGGCGATCAATCCGTGGCTGAGCGCGAGCATCGCGAACCAGCAGCAGCCGATCTGGTTCATGGACGGCACGACCAACCAGACCTACCGCATCTACGGCGGCTATGTGAACACCGGCGCACGCAATCTCAATGGCACCCTGCGCGGCATCGGTGACAGCCTGATCGGTCAGCGATACTCGGACCAGTTCTTCGGTCTCACCAACCTCGCCTCCTACGCCACCAACGCACGTCTGCCCAACGCCCAATACGGTCAGTTCCGCCAGGCCTCCCTGCTCGACTCCTCGGTCTTCAACTTCTACGAGCAGCTGATCGACGGACCCAACAAGTCGGAGTTCGAAAAGTGGGACACCTACAGCATCGAGCTCTCGCAGACGGGTTGGGGCGATCGCGTGGGCGTGCAGCTCAACTATGACCGCCAAAAGTACAAGCGCGGCGGCCAGGCCCTGCTGGGCAACCCGACGCTCACGATCGACGTGCTCCGGAACTTCCAGGACGGCAACGCCAATCCCAACTTCGGACGGCCTTATGTCGTCGGCGGTCCCGGCGATGGCAGCACGTACCAAAGCGACCGCGAATACAGTCGCGCCTCCCTCTTTGGCGAGCTGCGGTCGGCCGACTTCCTCAAAAAGGACGGTTTCCTGACCAAGCTGCTCGGCAAGCACCGCTTCAATGGTGTGGTCAGCGATGAGGACTACCAGACCGAGAACCGTTCCTGGCGCATGTACGCCCACAGCCGGGAATGGGCCGGATACTGGAACCGCAACGACGGCAGCACCTCCGATTTCCGTGACCGCCCGCCGGTCGGCGTCATCTACCTCGGATCATCCCTGGCCAACGCGACGTCCGCGTCGGGTGCCTCCATCCCGAACATCTCGAGCGCGATGGGGCTGACCAACGGCAGCGTCTATCACTTCGCTTCCACCTGGACCAACCCCGTGGGCGTCGCCTTCAGCGATCCCTACGCGGTTCCGACCAACCTGACGACGATGCTGGACGCCGCCACGGCGACCACCCAGGTGTCGAACCCCGCCAACTACGTGGGTTGGAACACGAACTTCCAGGACAACCTGCTGCGCTACGACGATGGGGCGAACCTGAGCCTGCTCACGAACGCCCAGAAGTCCCTGCGCGTGACCCGGTCCTACGCGGGCACCTGGCAGGGATTCCTCTGGGATGGCGCCGTCGTTCCCACCCTCGGGTGGCGCTACGACGAGGTCAAAGGCAAGAGCGTGGGAGCCACTCCGGTGACCTCGAATCGCCAGATCCTCAACATCCAGCCGGATGTCTATCGTCTGCCCGACGCCTTCCCGGCCAACCAGACGTTCAAGGACCACTCGACCGCGGGCGGCGTCGTCGTCCATCTCAACAAGCTGATGGGCAGCCGTGACCGTCTGCCGCTCAACGTCAGCCTGTCCTACAACAAGTCGAACAACTTCCAGGTGACCGACACGCGGCGCGACTTTTACGGCACCCCGATCGGCAATCCGACCGGCAGCACGAAGGACTACGGTGTCGTGATCTCGACCAAGGACCAGAAATACTCCTTCCGCGCGGTCAAGTACGAGAGCAGCGTCGCCAACGCCACCACCCAGGTGAACCTCGCCGGTCTCGCCGGCGCGATCACCCAGGGCATGAAGTTCCGCAATGTCTTTCTGTATCGCATGGCCGGCTACACCTGGGATACGCGCGAGCAGACGAACCTCACGCCAGGTCAGCGCTACTACTGGACGCCCGCCTACATCAACGCGAGCGGCCGCCCGGTGGCCGACTTGAACGGCAATCCGACCCCGCCCTCCGGCGCGGTCCTGGAAACGGAAGCGCAGGCCAACGCCCACCGCGACTCCTCGATCCGCGCGTGGAACGACATCCAAAAATACCTCGACGCCAAGGGCTTCTTCAAGGCGTGGGGCTACGTGCCGACGACCGCCTCGGCCCTCACCGACCGGGCGACCTACGAGGCCACGTTGGTCAACACGGTGCCGTCCTCCCAGTACATGCCGGACATCGCCTCCCTCTCCAACTACGGCGCGATCACACCGCAGGGTCTGTCCGTGACCGCGGACACCCAGGCCGAGGGGTACGAGTTCGAACTCACCGCCAATCCGACGCCCAACTGGCGCGTCGCCTTCAACGCCGCCGAAACCACCGCGGTGCGCACCAATGTGGGCGGTCCGGTGCTCGACGAACTGGTCGCCTACATGGATCAACAGATGGCGGGCGTTGCGGGCGACATGCGTCAGTTCAACGGCAACTATGTTCCCAACAACGAAGTTCGTCAGAACTGGGCCAACTGGCGCGGGCAGTACACGCTGCTCAAGCTGCAGGAAGGTGCCGCCGCCTCCGAGCTGCGCAAGTGGCGCTACAATGTCGTGACCAACTACTCGTTCACCCATGGCCGGCTCAAGGGCACGGGTATCGGCTCCTCCTATCGCTGGCAGGACAAGGTCGTCATCGGCTACCCGGTCCTCCCCGGCGCCAATGGCCAGGCCAGCTTCGATCTGTCCAAGCCCTACTATGGTCCTTCGGAAGAGGGACTCGACCTGTGGGCGAGCTATGAGCGCAAGCTGACGGACAAGATCGCCTGGAAGATCCAGCTGAATGTTCGCAACGCTTTCGCCAAGGAGGATGTCATTCCGATCTCCGTCCAGCCGGACGGCCAGACGTGGGCCTCGGTCCGCATCAAGCCGACCCAGGAGTGGTTCGTGACGAACTCCTTCTCCTTCTAAGCGCGCTCGCACGCACGGACCCCGCTCGCGGGGCCGTGCCCCTTCCGGGGTCAAACCAAAGGCGGCCTGGCACTCAATGCAGGCCGCCTTTTTGCTGGTTGACCCGCCGCACCCACCCTCCCGCCCTTCTCTCATGCGCATGCAATCCCCGGCGTCGCCCGCAGGCTTGGCCTTTTCTCTCCGGACTCGAAGGCAGGTCAGCTTCGGACTCTCTCTGATCGTCGTTCTGGTCGGACTGCTGGGATTCGGGGCCAACGCCGCTCCCTCCGCACATTCCTGGGTGGGAACCTGGGCCACGGCCCCCATCATCGAGAATCGGGACGCCACCACGCCGGATTTCAATCGCGCGACCCTGCGTCAGGTCGTGCGGGTTTCAACCGGCGGATCGCGGGCGCGGCTGAAGCTCTCCAACGCCTTCGGTCGCACCGCCCTGATCCTCGCCTCGGCCGAGCTTGGTCTGCCCACGGACGGATCGGCGCGAAGCGAGGTGACCTCCCTCGCGTTGCGGTTCAATGGGCAGCCGGGAGCGACGGTTCCGGCGGGCGCTGTCCTGATCTCCGATCCGATCGACCTGCCTTTGCCCGCACTCGCCGATGTGGCCATCACCTTGCGCATCGAGGCCGCACCCGATGTCGTCACCGGGCACCCGGGCGCCCGCGCCACCTCGTGGTGGCTCCCGACGGAGCGCGTGCCTTCCGACGGCTGGGGTCAGGCCCACCGCGTGGATCGGTGGTACTTCATCACGGGCATCGACGTGGAAACCGCGTCGCCCCCCCGGTCGGTGGCCTTGCTGGGCGACTCGATCACCGATGGCTACGGGGTCAAACCCGCCACGCACCAGCGGTGGTCGGACGGGCTGTCACAGCGGCTGCGCGGCGATCCGGCCACCGCCGACATCGGCGTGCTCAACGTGGGCATCGGGGGCAATCGTCTGTTGCGCGACGGCAACGGGCCCAATGTGCTCGCCCGGCTGGAGCGTGATGTGCTCGCCCAAACCGGAGTGCGGTGGCTGGTGGTGCTCGCCGGTATCAATGACATCGGCACGCGGCTGGAAGCCCGGAAAAAAGGCGAGCCGTACGCCAGCGCCGCCGACATCATCGGTGCCCTCGATCAGGTGATCACCCGCGCCCGGTCCGCCGGGATCCGGGTCTACGGTGCCACGATCACCCCCTACGAGGGCGCCGGCTTCTACTGGAGCGAGGATGGCGAGGCCGATCGTCTGGCGGTCAATCGCTGGATCCGGGAAAGCGGCCGCTGCGACGCCGTGATCGACTTCGATCTCGCGCTGCGCGATCCCCTGCATCCTTCGCGTCTTGCCGCCGCCTTCGACAGCGGCGATCATCTGCATCCCTCCATGGCCGGCTACGCCGAAATGGCGCGCGTCATGGACCTGGGTCTTTTCTCCGCACCCGCCGGCTCCTTGTCCTTCGTCCGACCCTGATCGCCATGCCAGCCCTCGTCCTCGAATCGACAAAGTCCCTGGCCTTGCGCACCTTTGCCCTGGAGGAAGATCTCGGCCCCCACGATGTGCGCATCCGTATCCACACGGTGGGGATCTGCGGCAGCGATGTGCACTACTATCAGCACGGACGGATTGGTCCCTTCGTCGTGCGAGAACCAATGATCCTCGGGCACGAGGCGGCCGGGGTGGTGACGGAGGCCGGCTCCGCGGTCTCGCACTTGCGGGTGGGCGACCGGGTCTGCATGGAGCCGGGCATTCCCGATCCCACGAGTCGCGCCACGCGTCTGGGCCTGTACAATCTGGACCCCGCGGTGCGTTTCTGGGCGACGCCGCCGGTGCACGGCTGCCTGCGTCCGAGCGTGGTGCACCCGGCGGCCTTCACGTTCCGCCTGCCCGACCCGGTGTCCTTCGCCGAAGGAGCCATGGTTGAGCCCCTGGCGGTGGGCCTGCATGCCGCGAACAAGGCCCGGCTGCGGCCGGGCGATCTCGCGGTCGTGCTGGGCGCCGGTCCGATCGGCATGGTGACCGCCCTCGCCGCCTTGGCCGGGGGCTGCGCCCAGGTCGTCATCACCGATGTCCTGCCCGCAAAACTCGAACTGGCCGCCCGCTTGGGTCCGATCACCCCGGTCAATGTGCGCGAACAGAACCTGGGCGAGGTCGTGCGGCGGCTCTCGGATGGCTGGGGTGCCGATGTGGTGTTCGACGCCGTGGGCCTGCCGCAGTCCACCGCCCAGGCGATCGAGGTGCTCGCGCCCGGCGGCACCGTGGTGCTGATCGGCATGCCCGGCGCGCCGGTGCCCTTCGACGTCGTCGCCGCCCAGGTGAAGGAGGCCCGCATTGAAACCATTTTCCGCTACGCCCACGTCTTCCCTCGCGCCCTCGCTTTGCTCGGGAGCCGGAAGATCGATGTTCGTCCGTTGATCACCGATACCTACTCGTTCGCCGATTCCATCGCAGCGTTTGACTACGCCACCCGGATGAAGCCCACGAGCGTCAAAGTGCAGATTACCCTCGATTGACCCGTGAAACTCCCGTCGCCTTCCCGTCTGCTTTTTCTCGCCCTGACTCTGACCCTGGCCGGCACGCTCTCCGCCCAGACCACGCTGCCGGCCGGTCGGTCGCTGCTCGCGGGAGACCCGCTCGTCGTGTTCAGCGCCAAGGTCGACCCTGCCGCCCGCGACCGTGCGGCGATCGGCGTGGTCGAAGCCACCGGCCCGGGCTTCACCCGCGCCTGGCGGATCGCGACCCTCCAGGACACCAGCCCGATGGCCGCGATCGAGCTGCGCGCCCTCAACGCCCTCCCCGTATCCACCGGCGATGTCGCGCTCCTGCGGTTCTTTGCGCGCGCGACCGAGAGCGCCGATGAATCCGGCGGCCGGGTCCAGCTCGTCATCCGCCGCAATGGTGTGGATTGGAACAGCAGCTTCGAGGGCGACTTCCCTCTCACCCGGCAATGGCAGGAGATTCTGGTGCCGTTTGTCTGGTCGCAGGACTTCGCCGCCGACGGCGCCGCCTTCATGCTGCGCTTCGGCTTCAAGCGCCAGACGGTGGAAATCGGCGGCATCGACGCGGTCTACTACGGTCGCTCGCACGCCTTCGCCTCGCTCCCGCGCACGCGGTTCAGTTATGTCGGCCGCGAAGCCGACGCCGCCTGGCGCCGCGAAGCCCTCGCCCGGATTGAGCAGATTCGGAAACGGGACTTCTCCATCTCGGTGCAGGACGCCTCCGGACGGCCGGTCACCGGGGCGAAGGTCACGGTGAGTCACCGGCGGGCGGCGTTCCACTGGGGCATCGCCCTGCAGATGGAACGGCTCGTGGTGGATACACCCGACAACCTGCGTTACCGTCAGATCACCGAGGAACTCTTCAACGCCGCCAGCACCGAGAACGATCTCAAGTGGCCGGTCTGGCTGGGGGAATGGAAGGGGAATTTTTCGCACCAACAGACCCTGGCCGGACTGCGCTGGCTGCGGGAACGCGGGTTTCATACGCGCGGACATGTGCTCGTCTGGCCGGGACACAAGAACCTGCCGAAACCCGTGCAGGAACGCATCGGGACTCCGCGGCAGGGGGAAATTCCGGAGATCGTGCACGCCCACATCCGCGACATCTCCCGCGCGACCAAGGGGCTGCTGGACGAATGGGACGTGCTCAATGAACCCTTCACCAACTTCGATCTGATGAAGCTGTTCGGGGACGGCATCATGGCCCCTTGGTTCAAGATCGCGCGCGAGGAGCTTCCCGGCGTGGCGCTCTACTTCAACGATTTCTCCAATCACGACGCCACCACCGATGCCGATCACGTCGCTCACTTCGAGCAAACGACACGGACCCTGCTCAAGGACGGGGCTCCGGTCGACGGACTCGGCTTGCAGGCGCACTTCAACGGCCGCCCCAACGCCCCGGTGAACATCCTCGCGGTGCTCGATCGTTACCAGCGGCAGTTCAATCTGCCGGTGCGCATGACGGAATTCGATGTCTGGACGCGCGACGAGGAACTGCAGGCGGATTTCACGCGTGACTTCCTCATCCTCAGTTTCAGTCACCCCAGCGTGGTCGGCGTGCAGCACTGGGGCTTCTGGGAAACCTGCCACTGGCGCCCACCGGCGGCGATGTACCGCTCCGATTGGTCGGAGAAACCCAACGCCAAGGTCTACAAAGACCTGGTGCTCCGGCAGTGGCGCACGAATGTCGACGGTACGACCGACGGCGCCGGACGCTTCCGCCAGCGCGGCTTCCACGGTGAGTATTCGGTCGTGGTCGAAGCCGGCGGTCGCCGGGTCGAGACAACCCTTACGCTCGCTCCCGCGTCAGAGCCAGCGGAACTCAAGGTCACTCTGCGATGAAACGACACCTCCTCCTGTTCACCCTGCTCCTCACCGGCAGCCTGTCCGCCGCCGAGTTGCCGCGCCTGCGCCAACAGGGCACCGCCACCCAACTTCTGGTGGACGGTCGGCCCTTCCTGATCCGCGGCGGCGAGCTCGGCAATTCGAGCGGCGAACCCGACTACCTGCGGCGCTTCTGGAGCAAGCTGAAGGCCGGGAATCTCAACACCGTGCTCGTGCCCATCTACTGGGACCTCGTCGAGCCGACCGAAGGTCGGTTCGACTTCGCCACGCTCGATGGTTTGCTCAAGGACGCACGCAGCCACGACCAGCGGCTCGTGCTGCTCTGGTTTGGCGCCTGGAAGAACAGCATGTCCTGCTACGCCCCCGCGTGGGTGAAACTCGATCAGGCCCGTTTCCCGCGGTCCGAGGACTCCGCCGGACGCGGCCTGGAGATCCTTTCGCCGTTTTCCGCCGCCAACCGGGAGGCCGACAGCAAGGCCTTCGCCGCGATGATGCGGCACCTCAAGACGCAGGATCCCCAGCACACGGTCATCATGGTGCAGGTGGAGAACGAAATCGGCATGATCCCGGAGCCCAGGGACCGCAGCGCCGAGGCCAACCGTCTCTTTGCCGGCCAAGTGCCGGCGGACCTGCTGGACTACCTCGGCCGTCACCGGTCCACCCTCGCGCCCGAGCTTCAGGCCACGTGGACAGCGGCCGGTGGCCGGACCTCCGGCACGTGGGCGGAGGTGTTCGGAGCCACGCCCGCCGGCGAAGAAATCTTCATGGCCTGGCATTTCGCCGCCTTCACCCAGGCCGTGGCCGCCGCCGGCAAGGCTGAACTCGCGCTGCCGATGTTCGCCAACGCCGCGCTGATCCGTCCCAGCTACCAACCCGGCCAGTATCCGAGCGCCGGGCCCCTGCCCCATCTGATCGATGTCTGGCGCGCCGCCGCGCCGGCCTTGGACTTTCTCGCCCCCGATATCTACTTCCCGAACTTCATGCATTGGTCGCGGCTCTACACCCGCAGCGGCAACCCGCTCTTTGTCCCGGAAGCCCTGCGCAGTCCCGAAGCAGCGGTGAACGTGCTCTACGCGTTCGGCGCCCACGACGCGATCGGGTTCTGTCCCTTCGCCATCGAGTCGAACACCGAACCCGCCGCCGGCTACCTCGCCGCCTCCTATGATCTTGTGCGGCAGCTCACTCCCCTGCTCGTGGAGAACCAGGGCAAGGGACTCACCGCCGGCCTGCTCCAGGAAAGCCCCGACAACCGACAGCCCCTGCAGGTGCGCCTGGGTCGTTGGATTTTTCATACGTCCTTCGAGCGCGCCGCCCCGCCGTCGCTCGCGGACGGGCTGGCCGTGGTCGTCGGCACCGAGAACTCCGCCCTCGCCGGCGGCGGCCGCGCCGGCGCCGCCCCGGCCGGCGGGCTGGTCATCGCCCTGGGCGAGGATGAGTTCCTCTTTGCGGGTATCGGATTGACCGTGACGTTTGCCTCCACCCTGCCCGGCCAGCAGGCCGGGATTCTGAACGTGGCCGAAGGCCGCTTCGTCGACGGAACCTGGGTGCATGAACGCTGGCTCAACGGCGACCAGACCCACCAAGGCCGCCACGTCCGACTCGAACCCGGCCGCTTCTGCCTCCAACGGGTAAAACTCTACCGCTACCGCTAGCCCGCCGCGTTCCGCCGGAAGCCGCCCCACCTTTCCGCTGTAGGCGGCCTCGCCGAGGCCGCGACGGGACCTCCGCTCCCGCCCCAGCCCCCGCCACCCCTGCCCGCGCCCGTTCCAGGCTAACATTAGACTTGAACGGGCCGTGCGGGCCCCGTGGAGTCGCTTCGCCCTCCATGAGCGAAAAGCGCGTAACCCTGGCCGATATCGCCCTGAAGGCGGAGGTGCATGTCACCACGGTGTCGCTCGCCCTGCGGAACCACCCGCGCCTCCCTGAAACGACGCGCCGCCGCATCCAGGCGCTCGCCCAGCAGATGGGCTACACTCCCGACCCGCTCCTGCGCGCCTTGGTCGCCTACCGGGGCGGGGTCATTCAACGGCGCAATACCCCGACCCTGGCCTACATCACCAACTGGGCCACCCGCTGGGGCTGGAAGAAGGTCACCGCCCATCCGGACTTCTACGCGGGCGCCCTCGAAAAAGCCACCGAGCTCGGCTACAAGCTCGACCACTTCTGGATGCGCGATGAGGGCATGAGTCAGAAGCGGTTGAGCCAGATACTCTACTCGCGCGGCATCAACGGGCTCATCATCGCCTCCCACGGACGCGAAATGGGCGACGCGCTTGCGTTCGAGTGGGAGAACTTCAGCTCGGTCAAGATCGACTACTTCCCGCACCAGCCAGCCCTCCACAACGTCACCAACAACCAGTGCGACATCGCCCGGCTGGCCATGCAAAAAGTCATCACCGCCGGCTACCGCCGCATCGGCTTTGTCATGCACCGCGGCTGGGATCACGCCGTGGATCATCTCTGGACCGCCGGCTATCTGTGCGAGCAGCAGGTGCTCGCCCCGCAGGAACGGATCCCGGCCCACCTTTTCCCCGAACCGGAGCCGGTCGAGCGCTGGCTCAACGAGAGCAAATCCAAACTCCTGCCCGACCCCGCCGCCTTTGCCGCGTGGTTCAACACTTACCGCCCCGAGGTGGTGATCAGCAAAGCCTCGTTTGTCCTGCCCCTGTTCAAGAAAATGGGGCTCCGCGTGCCGAGGGACGTCGCCTTTGTCGATGTCTTCCTCGGCGACACCCAAGGTGCCACCGCCGGCGTCTGGCAGAACCACACCACCGTGGGCGCCCTCGCCGTCGAAATCCTCGCGGGCCAGCTGCAACACAACAAGTTCGGCGTGCCCAAAATCCCCACCACCACCTACGTCGAAGGCACCTGGCACGACGGCGCCACCTGTCCTCCCCGCGCGTGAGCGGCGGAGCGGTCGGCGCCCGACACAGGCTAGACGCGGTCGGGCGGCGGCAAGTCCGCCGATCGGCCGGCCTGGGTCGCCGTGAGCTCCACTTGCAGCGCATGCAGCTGCTCGATCACGCCTGCTAGCTTCGTGCCGTTGGGGGTGAGCTGATACTCGACGTGCAAGACGGCCGCCGAACGATCCACGCGGGTCGCAAGGCCGTAGGCCACAAGCTTGCGCAGCCGCTCGTTGAGAATCTTCGTCGAGATTCCGGGGATGTAGCGCTCGATCTGGCCGGGGCGCGTCACGCCCCGTTGCAGCGCTCCGACGACGGCGGCCGACCACTTGCAGCCAACCACATCCTCAATCCGGCGATAGGTGTTTCGCTCATTCAAGGTCAGGTGTTTTGCGAACATGGCGGGGATTATGAGGGGGCGGATGCGGTCGTCGAGTAGGCACAAAATGGTGGGGAGGCGCCGAATTGTGCCCTCTGCCTCAATCAGGGAGTTTGGGCTATGCTTAGGTCCATCGGCTCACCACGAGCCTCAAATCGTTAAATTCAAACACCTAAGGAAACACATGAGCAAGACCACTGCCACCTTCTATCGCGCCGGCTGCCCTGTCTGTCTCGACGCCGAATCGGCGGTCAACCGCTATCTCGATCAAACCAAGGTTGCACTCGAAGTGGTGCACCTGGGCACCGCCAAGCAGCGCCTGCTCGAGGCCGAAAAGGCCGGCGTAAAATCGGTCCCGGCCCTGGTGATTGGGAACCAGACGCTGCACCTCAATTTCGGCGCGCCGCTCAGCGCGTTGAAGTAGGCCGATCGCCGGCTCCCGCGTCACACCATGACAACTCTTTGGCCCGCGCAGGAGCCGGCCTCTTCCGCTCCCGAGGCGCCGCCCATCATGGCGTCGCATTGGCTCAATACGCCAGCGCCCGTCACCTTGACCCAGCTTCGCGGACGCGTGGTCGTCCTGCACGCGTTTCAGATGCTCTGCCCCGGCTGCGTGAGCGGTGGTCTTCCACAGGCGGTGGAGATTCAACGCACGTTTGATCCACGCACGGTTGCGGTGCTCGGGCTGCACAGCGTCTTTGAGCACCACGAGGCGATGACGACCGCAGCGCTGCGCGCGTTCGTGCAGGAGTACCGGCTGACGTTTCCCATCGCGATCGACCAGCCGTCCGAAACGCAGCCGCTGCCCCTGACGATGCAGTCCTATCACATGCAGGGCACGCCCACGCTGGTGCTGATCGATCGGCGGGGGCGCCTGCGAGGGCACTACTTTGGAGCCGTGGCCGATCTGATCGTCGGCGCGGAAATTGGCCGCCTGTTGACCGAGCCATCGCCCGCACTCCCCTCCTGAGCGCGTTCGGGGGATCGCGCATCGCTTTCGCGATCGCCCAACCTCGTGACCCGCAGCCGCCCAACCCACGCGGCGCAAAACTGCGCCGCCCGTTCCTTCAGCCAGACCCAGTCGCCATCCCTGATCCGCTCGGGCGCAAGCAGCGGGCTGCCGAGCCCAAAGCCATCGACCCCGGCGTTTGCATACGCGGGTACCGACTCCGGGGTGATGCCGCCGGTGGCCAGCAGGCGAACATGCGGCAGCGGAGCCTTGAGGTCCCGTACATAGTCGGGACCGAGCCGATGCGCCGGAAAGAGTTTCACCATCGTTGCGCCCAGTTGATGAGCCAGATGCACCTCGGTTGGAGTGAAGGCACCTGGGAACACGGGGAGTCCGCGTTCCCGGCAGGCAAGGATCACGTCGGGCACGACGATCGGAGTGACGATGAACTGAGCCCCAGCGGCGCAGGCGTCGTCGAGTTCGGCCATTCGGGTGACCGTACCGGCGCCAATCACGAGTCGTTCCTGAGCGACAGCAAGGGCCGCGGCAATCTGGGCTGCGGCCCCGGGGGTGTTCATCGTGATTTCAAGGGCACACAGGCCGCCTCCGGCCAGCGCCTCCACCACGGGCGCGACCACCTCATGACGTTGACCGCGCAGGATCGCGATGAGCGGCATGGCCTGAAACCGTTCCGCCAAGTTTGCGGTGTGATTCATGGACGGGAGAGCAACTGCGAGTGACCGCGAACCACGGCCGCCGCCAGTTCATCTGGCGGAATGGCCGTCACGCCGGCCGCCGGAAGAAGCTCCTTCAACGCGAGGAGGTATTGCCGGCTCACCTCTCCGCCGGCGGCGAGGACAAGGGGAACGCCAAGATAGCGTTGCAGCGCTGACAATTCGGCGCCGATGAGCGTACCACTGAGAAAGGTCCGACTGTGCCGCGCCGCGATCCGGCCCAGGACGACACACGCACGAGTCTGGAAGAGGGCTGCACTCAATCCCAGAGACTGGCAGGTACGCACACCGGCGAGAAACGCCTCGTCGTCAAACTCCGTCGCCACCGGCCCCGCCAAGGTGCTGCTCTGCGCCAGGAGGCCAAAAAGTTCGCCGGTGAGAAACGTGGTGAAATCTACGATCTGGCCGCCCGTCATGCGCACATGCTTCGAGTGACTGCCGGGCAGGATTGCGACGCAATCGTCGGCCAGCGGCCGTCGCACCGGGTCAGAGAAAAGACCAATCAGTTCCGTCTCCTCTCCTCGCATGACATCGCGCTCACCCCGGAGCCCCGAAACCAGCCTCACCTTTCGGCCGTGGTGAATGAAATCCGACACATGGAGTGTGCCGCCGTCAACGGATGCAGGTAGCCTTGCGTAGGGAAGGTCCTGCCACCCCAGCGTCGACGAAGCCATGCCGGACATGACGATGGGCAGGCCGGGGAGGCAGTCGGTTCCCAGCGTCGCGATGCCACCTTCCAGCGCGGCCCCGAGTCGTGCGCGCCGCGACTCGCCGGCCGGACCGAGGCTGGCCAGTGTTTGAATTCCGTCGTTTGAGATATGCTCGGAGAGCACCCTCTGGGTGGCCCGTTCAACCAGGCGGAGCCGGAGCCGGGATGTACCCCAGTCGCAGGAAATGAATCGATCCATCGATTTCGCGCCTCACCACTCTGCGAAACCGCCGTCTTCCGCGGTGAAACGCGGCGTCTCCCAGACACCGTCGAACTGCTCGGCCGCAAGCTTGTGTTCGTCCAACTCGATTCCAAGTCCCGGCCCTTCTGGGATACGAATGTAGCCGCCTTCGACCAGGAACGGAGTCTGGAGCAGGGTTTCGCCGAGCGTCACGTGCTCTTGGATCACAAAGTTGGGGCACACCGCGTCGAGTTGGAGGCTGGCCGCCAGCGCCACGGGTCCAAGCGGGCAGTGCGGCGCCACAAGGATATCGGCGGACTCGGCCATGGCCGCGATGCGGCGCACCTCGGAGATTCCGCCCGCATGGGCTACGTCGGGCTGCACGATGCGCACGGCGCGCCGGGCGATCATCTCTTGAAACTGCCACCGGGTGAAGAGCCGTTCGCCCGCGGCGATCGGAATGACAGTCGAGGCGGCAATCTCGCGCAGCGCATCGGCATCACCAGGCAGAACGGGCTCCTCGATGAACATCGGTTGGTGCGGCTCGAGCATCCGCACAAGTCGTTTGGCATCGGCGAACGACAGTCGGCCGTGAAAGTCGGCGGCGATGTCCACCCCCGGTCCCACGGCGGCCCTCAGCACGCCGAGACGATCCACGGCCACCTGGAGCGCCGCGGGCGCTGAAAGCGGACCCATACGACCTGTCGCGTTGTACTTGAAGGCCGTGAGCCCGCGGGCATCGCACACCGTGCGCACCGAGTTGACGTAGTCGTCCGACGTACCGGCATCGGTCCACGCATACATCCGAATGCGATCACGCACGCGTCCGCCGAGCAATTGGTGAATCGGCGTCCCGAGCGCCTTTCCCAGAAGATCCCACAACGCCATGTCGACGCCTGAAAGGGCGGAACAGTGCACCGGACCACCACGGTAGAATCCCCCACGATAGAGATGCTGCCAGATGTGCTCGATCCGGCGCGGATCCTGGCCCACCAACCACCGTCCCATTTCGCGCAGCATCGTTTCCACGGTGAGCGAGGCGCCCTCGAGCGTCGCCTCGCCCCAGCCGTGCAGTCCGGTGTCGGTGTGCACCTTCAGGATCAACCAACGCGGGCGAACGTGGAGGGTTTCGAGTCGGACGATCTTCATCGCAGGAGCACGTGGCGCGGAGTTTCAGGCTGTCCGCGGAGCGTTGAGCGCACTCACAGGGCGTTTTCCGGTCAGGACGCGCGCCACATCCTGAATGCAATGCAGGCGCGCCTGGAAACGACTCTCGCGGGTGCCGCCGCCGATATGAGGCGTCAGCACCACATTGCGCATGGTCAACAGCGCGGGATGCACCGCCGGTTCGTTCTCAAACACGTCGAGGGCCGCGCCGGCGAGCCGACCCGACTGGAGCGCCGCCACGAGCGCAGTCTCGTCGACCACGCGTCCGCGCGAGGCATTGATGAGCAGCGCGCCTTGCTTCATCCGGGCGAGACGCGACGCATCGATCAAGCGCTCCGAGTCGCGATTCAGCGGAACATGCAGCGAAACGATGTCGGACTCGGACAGGAGCCGGTCGAGGGAAGCGAACTCCTCGTGCGCTGACACGCTGCGTTGATGAAAGAGAACGCGCAGTCCGAAACCCCGTGCGCGCCGCGCCACGGCCTGGCCGATAGAGCCGTATCCAACGAGACCCAGGATCTTGTTGCCCAAAAGGACGCCGTCCCAGCGTCCAGGCTGGAAGCTGCGCCAGGCACCGGCGCGCACATGGGCATCGGCTTCCGGCAGGCGACGCGTCAGGGCCAGCAGCATTCCGAGCGTGAAATCGGCCGTGGATTCCACGAACGCATGCGGTACGTTCGTCGCGAAGACCCCATGGTTCTCCATGAGGGCGAGGTTCAGGTTGTTCGCTCCGATCGCCACATTGGCCACGATCCGCAGCTTCCTCGCGCGTGCCAGCAGCTCGGAGTCGACCTGCAGTTCCGCCTGGTTGACGATGGCCGCCAGCTCGGGAGCCCTTTCGAGAACTTCGGCCCGCGGCATCAGCTCGCCGTCGGCCGGACCCATGACGACCCGGGCAATGCCTTCGAGCGGCGCTAACACGTCGTCCGGAACTGAATTCGTGACCAGCACGAGCGGTAAAGTCGGGTGCATTCAGGTGGGGATGGCGAGGAGACAGGTGCTGGCTTTCCTCGCCTCCGCGCAAGAGCGCAGGGCCTGTTATTGTAACACGAGATTCGCCCGACAACTCAGCGGGGACCGATGCTGGGCCCGTCGATCCAGGCTGGCGGGGTGAGCGTCTGACGCGGCAGATCGGGCACGCCGCGTTCATTGTGCATCAGAAGGGTCGCAAGCATGTCCACCGCGGCCGCGGCGACGTCCGCCCTTCGGTGGTGGATGCCGGCGTAGTTCCGGTGTCGCTCCGCCCAGTCATGCACCACCAGTCCCACATCCTCGGGTATGCGCCGGCCCATCCGCTTGGTCAGCCACTCAGGAACATAGGAGTCAAAGCTGATGACGACGTCCGGGCGATGGCGGAGAAACCACCGTCGGAAAACCTCGTATTCGTTTACAAGATCGTTCTCCGGGAAGAGCAGGAGGGGGACGCGGTGGCGGGGGGGGATCTGCCGCTGGTAGGTCAGCATCGCGCCCTGATAGGCGTGGTCCGAGCGGGTATCCACCCACTGGGTGATGGCCAGGCCGATGCGGTTGTAGCCGCGGGCCGACAATTCGGCCGTCGCCTGCTGGATGCCCCGATTCATGTGGGTGCTCGCCCGATGAAGCATCGGATGGGTCAGCCCGTAGCCGAGCGTCACGGCGGCGAATCGCGAGTAGTCGATCTCGGAGCCGATGCTATGGGACGACTGCGGCGAGACGATGAGCCCTTCGATCCCTCGTGTCTCAAGGATCTGGGCGAGTCGCGCCGCGGACATGCGGGTGCGATCAAGTTTGAACTCTTCCACCTGGTAGCCGTGCCGGGCCGCGCGCGTGCGAAGATCGTCCAGCGCGACATATTGGTAGGCGTGATCGAGCAACTCGTCGCCCGGGATGTCGTCCCGGACCAGCGCGATGACGGCGGCCGCGCGGCGGCCGCGATAACTCCGAATCCTTGACATGAGCCGGGCGAGATGGGGATCGGGAGCATAGTCGACCCGCTCCGCCGCGTCCTGCACCCGGCGGCGCGTTGCCGGCGAGACATTGGGAAACCCCCGGAGCACGCGCGAAACCGTCATCGCGGATACACCCGCCGCCTGCGCGATGGCGCGGAGGTTTTTGGAGCTGGGGGAGCTCATATGGATGTTACAATAACATTGCGTGCCGGTTGCCTGTCAACGCGAGACGCACTGACGTTTCGGCCCGAGATTGTTTGAGGCGATGCAACCCCGCTTTCGCCCGGAAGTCGTGACTCCTTACCCCTCAATCCGCATGTCCATCGTCAGACGTAGTTCCTGTATTGTTGCCGTAGCCGCAGCGCTCGCCGCGGCCGCTCATGGACGGGCGCAATCTGCCCCCGCGCCGAATCCAGCCGAAAAAGACATTCTGGTCCTGGCACCGTTTTCAGTGGAGGCGAAGGAGGACGCCAGCGGCTACGGAGTCACGTCGTCCACCTCGCTGACTCGATTGAACACGCCGCTGCGCGACGTTCCCCAGACAGTGAACATCGCCTCGGAACGAATGATCAAGGAATTGGCGGCGCCCACCTTGGGCGAAGCGGTGGCTTTCTTGCCGGGAGTGACGGCGCGGAACGGCGGGCAGGACCAGTTTCAGGTTCGCTCGATCGACGTGTTCAGCCAGTTTCGCAACAGCTTTCGCTATACCACAGGGTCCTCGCTGCACTTCCGGAAGGACATCTCGAACATCGCCCGTGTTGAAGTCATCAAGGGACTCGGTTCCGCGACCACTGGCCGGGGCGAAGCGGGCGGCGTGGTCAATCTCATCACCAAGAAGCCGCAGGCGCGAGCGGCGACCGTGCTGCGATTCACCGCGGACGACTTCGGCTACTACAAGGCGGAGGTCGATCAGACGGGGCCGCTCAGTCGCGACGGCGCGGTGCTCTACCGCGCGATCGCCAGCTACACGGGCGGGGAGATCTATCTGCCGAACGAGAAGTACGACACGATCGCGTTCTTTCCCTCGGTGGAGTTCCGTTTCAACGATCGCACCAACCTGCTGGTCGAAGCCAGCCTGCAGTCCGGGCGGACGCCCTCGGCGGAGTTCTTCGAGATTCAGGACGAACTCCAGTTCTTCTTCCGCGGACCCAACGGAACCGTCCTGCGCACCTTTCCCCAGGACGGAGCCCTGCACAAGACCCGCATGCTGCCTCTCGACACCCCCCAGACCGCATCGTTTGTGAAGCCGGACGCCCAAGCCTATGAAGTCTTGAACCAGCTGAACCACAAATTCTCGAACTGGTTCTCGACCCGGCAGGGTTTGCTTTGGGTGAAAACCGAGGTCGACCGTGAGCTCACCCGTCTGCGCGGCTTTGGCAGCTACGTCTTCGCACCCAACGATCCGCTCGGTCCGCCCATCGACTGGACCATGGCGCTGCGCCATGACACGACCGAACGGGACATCGAATTCGTCTCCTATCAGGGGGATTTCCTGCTCGACTACGCGCTTGGCGCTACCACGCACCAGACCCTGCTCGGCTATGAATTCACCTGGCGCGACATCTTCGACCGGTTCAAGAGAGCCAATACCGGCGGCATCTTCCGCATTCTCGACAATTCGGCGTTTCTCAATCTGAAGCGCAGCGACCTTCCGGCGCAGGCGGTTACGACATTTGAGACACGCGACACGGAGGAGACCTCCTACTACCTCCAACACACGGCCAAAGCCTGGAAGGACCGGCTTCAGATCACCGGCGGCTGGCGCTACGACAAGATTGAGGAGGACATCCGAGACCGCCGAACGAATACGTTTACCGCGTCGCGACCGGAACCGACCGACAAGACCTGGCGGACCGGGGCTTCGTTCCGCGCGTGGCCGTGGCTGACCGCCTTTGCGGTCCACGCCGAACAGCAGGATCCTACGCGCAACGTGCTCCGCTATCCGGAGGGTACCTTTGGAGTGTCAGGCCGCGATCCGGCGCAGCGGATCTCAGCGGCGCGCACGGTTGAGCTCAACGAAATCGGTCTCAAATCCGAACTGCTCGGAGGACGGCTCACCCTGAATGTGTCGTACTACAAGATACTTGAAGGGAGCGACATCCGGTCTGTGAATTTCCGCACGAACCGCAACGACGAGTTGAGCCCGCAATTCAACTGGCGGGAGAACGTCGTGGACCCGAGTGCGAACGCCGAGGGAGTGGAGGTGGAGGTTTCAGGTGCTCCCACCGACCGATTCTCCTTCTATGCTTCCGGGGCCTTTGCGCACACCGCGATTTATGCGGTGCAGTCGGACCAGTCCATCGTGAAGCGCCGGCAGCGCGGCGACACACCGGTGCGGCTGAATTTCGTCGGCAACTATCTGGTTCATCGGGATGGTACCTGGGCGTTCTACGCTCAGAATGCATTCGGCTACACCGACGATGTGGTGCTCAATCCGGACAACATTGTGCTGCAGGGCTCGAGCCTCCGTTGGGACGTCGGCGCGCGGGTGGTGCGCCGCACCGGCTCGGGCGCATGGGAGGCGCAGTTGCGAGTGCAGAACGTTCTCGATCAGCGCGTGATCACGGGCACGGCCAACAGCGGCACGATGCCGCGCCGCTTCTCCCTTTCCCTGGAGAGACGCTTCTAGGCGGGAACCATGAAGCTCCGTTCCCACATCGGACGCGCGCGCGCTCCCAAGTCCCGGCGTTTTTCCATGCAGGGGCGCTGGCGGTCCATCGGAGGAGCGGCGCTCCTCCTCACCGTGCTTGCGACGGCGAGCACCGGCGCGGCGGCGGAACGAATGCCGCTGCTCATGCCGGACGACTTCGACTCGTTTCAGCTCGTGAGTTGGCGGGTCGAACCGGGGGTGCCCGATCCCCGCAACCCCCTCCTCGAGCCGGCGATGCCGTGGGACGCCGGTGGAATCATGGCACATGGCACGGTGCTGCGCGATCCAATCGATGGAGTCTGGAAGGCGTGGCAGGTCTCGACGCCGGCCGAGGAAACGTTCGAGGGCCTCACCCCGCAACACGAGCACCAGCGCCGGCTCACCTATCTGGAAAGCCGCGACGGAGTGACCTGGTATCGCCCCGCCTTGCCGTTTGTCCGGTGGCCGGGACATGAGTCCACGAACATCCTGCTCGACCTCGATTCGGGCGGTACCTCCGTCTATGCGTCCGTTCTCGTCGATCCCGCCAACCGTGAGTGGCCCTACGAAATGTTCGTGATGCGCGGACCGCTCTACGGCGGGCAGAAGGAAAACAAGGTCGGACATCTCCCGGGCCCGACCGAGCGACTAGCCACCTACCGCTACCGCGCCCGGGATGGCAAGGCGTGGCAATTGGTAGAGGGGCCGATCCACGCCTCGGTCGGCGGTGGCGCGGACGTTTCCTACGTGTATCGGGACGACGCGGGAGGGTACTATTCCTACTTCAAGACCTACCCGGGGTTGCGCGCAGGAGACCGGCTGATTCCCTATGATAACAATCCCCGGGGCGGACTCCGCAGTGTCGCACGCCGGACGAGTCCCGACGGGAGCGTCTGGAGCGGCGAGCAGATCGTGCTCGCGCGAGACTGGCGCGATCCGGACTATGCCCAGTTTCTGGAAGTCTGTCCTGTGCGGGTTGAGGGCGGATACGTGGCGCTGGTCAATGCGTACGATGCCGTCATCCAGACGATGTGCCTGCAGCTCGCTGCATCCAGGGACGGCGTGCACTGGTGGCGCCCTGATCGGCGGCCGGCGTTGCCCAACGCCCCGCTCGGCGACTATGGCGGCGGCATGATCTGGCAGATGCACCACCCCGTCGTCGAAGGAGGGGCGATGCACGTCTACTACGCTGGCTCCGAGGGTATTCACGGCGAAGTCCTCGACTCCAGGCTCCGGCCGCAAATTGTGGTCGGCGGCGAGAAGGTCGGCAGCGTCCAGAAGCCGACGCTCCCCTTCAACACGGCGCTCTGTCGGGCCACGTGGGATTTCGACCGGCTCTGGGCGCTGGCCGCTTCAGCGGGCGGAGCGACGCGTGGGTCGGCAGTCACGCGACCGCTCGCCCTGGCGGGCAAGGTCCTGGCGCTCAACGTGCGGGTTAAGCCCGGTGGCGTCTTGCGGGCAGAGCTTCTGGATCGCGAGGACCGGCCCGTACCTGGCTTCAGTGCGAATGACTGCACGCCCGTCACGGGCGACCACCGCCGGACGGCCGTGGCATGGCAGGGTGGCATGGTCGCGCCTGCCGCTGCGGCGAAGGTCCGGTTCATCCTCCAGCGCGCATTCCTCTACGGCTACGCCTTGGACTCGGGGGAGCACCGGTGAACCACGACCATTTATGATCTACGGCCGACTGAGCGACTTCGAGTCAATGGGGCTTGCCGTGCTGGGTGAGACCGTGACACGGGCGGTGCAGTGGATTCGGCAACTGCCGGCTGATCCGCGCGAGGGGCGACATCGATTGTGGGACGATGAGATCTATGCGCTCGTGTTGCGCTACCCAACGGGCGCAGCGGAGAGTTCGCGCTTTGAAACCCACCGGCGCTACGTGGACCTGCAATACACACTCGCGGGTGGAGAAGCCATCGAATGGGCGCCGCGCACCACGCTCACGGATGACGGGGACTACGATCCGGCGAGCGACCTGCTTTTCCATTTCCCGGGGGCCACGGTGTCTCGCGTTGTGAAGCCGGCCGGCATGTTCTCCATCTACACGCCGGTCGACGCCCATCGCGGAAAGATCCGGATTGCAGGACACGACGATGTGCTCAAGCTGGTCGTCAAGATCCCGATCGGTCGGTTTGCCCCATCATGATTGCCGCGACCGAAACCGTCCGACCCGCGCCTCTCCGCCGGCGCCTCGCCGCAGGCGATACGCTGATCGGCAGCTGGATCAACAGTGGCAGCCCGATTGTCGCTGAGTTGATGGCGGCTGGAGGATTTGATTTCCTTTGCGTGGATGTGGAACACTCGGCGGTGGATCTGCCGCAGACGCAGGCCTTGTTCCAGGCCATTCGCTCGGGCCGTCCGGAGTGCGCCGCGATCGTGCGGCTGCACGGCGTCGACTATGCATTCGTGAAACGCTATCTTGACGCGGGAGCGGCCGGCATCCTGGCCCCCCTCGTGCGGACGCCCGAGGAGGCTTCTTTGCTCGTGCAAGCCGCAAAATATCCGCCCGAGGGATCGCGCGGGGTGGGATTCTGCCGCGCCAATTCCTACGGGATGCGCCTCGCCGACGAGTGCGCGCGCGCGAATGACGAGACTCTCGTGGCTGTCCAGATTGAGCACATCGATGCGGTGCGGAACATCGACGCCATCCTGGCCGTGCCGGGGGTCGATGCCGCGTTCATCGGCCCCTACGACCTTACTGCCTCGATGGGAATCACGGCCCGCTTCGAACACCCTGACTACCTTGCCGCGCAGGCGACGATCTTGGCCGCGTGCGCCCGCCACGCCATCACACCAGGCATTCACGTCGTCACACCCGACGTGGGCGAGGTCAGGCGACGGATGGCCGAGGGCTTCCGTTTCATCGGCTACAGTCTCGATATCACCATGCTCTCCACGGTGTGCGTCCAAGGGCTGTCGACCTTGCGCACCGGCGGCCCCGCCCGACGTGAAACTCCCACCCCTTCCGCCGCCCTCGCATGAACTCCTCGCTGCACGCTGAAACCATCCGCATCGTTTCGCGGCGACTGCTGCCGTTTCTGATGGTCTGCTATCTCGTCGCCTATGTCGACCGGGCCAACATCTCGGTGGCGGCGCTACAGATGAACGCCGATCTGGGCTTGTCCGCGCGCATGTACGGACTCGGGGCCGGATTGTTCTACGTCACCTACATTCTCTTCGAAGTGCCGAGCAACATCATCCTCGCTCGCGTGGGAGCGCGCCGCTGGATCGCCCGCATCATGGTCACGTGGGGGCTGGTGGCCTGCGGTATGGCGTTCGTTCAGTCAGCCGGGCAACTCTACACGATGCGGCTCCTGCTGGGCGCGGCCGAGGCCGGATTCACACCGGGTGTGATCTACTACCTAAGCCAATGGTTTCCTTCAAGCGACCGGGCCCGGGCGATGTCGTTCTTCTACATCGCGGCTGCGCTCGCCTCGGTGGTCGGCCTGCCCTTGTCGGGCGCACTGCTGCACATGGATGGGGCGCTCGGATACGCCGGCTGGCGCTGGCTCTACTTCGTCGAAGGACTGCCGGCGGTGTTGCTCGGTGTGGCGGTCCTGCGGTACCTGCCGGATCGGGTTTCGGAGGCGAAGTGGCTTTCGTCCCTGCAGGCGGCATGGCTCCAGCGGGCAATCGCCGATGAGTCCGCCCGCGCTCCGGTCCATCATGGCGGCGGCTGGCGCAGCGCATTTGTCGACCGCCGGGTGTGGCTGTTGAGCCTGTTCTGGTTGCTCCAGGCCTTCGGGACCATCGGAGTGACCCTGTTCTTGCCGCAGATCCTCAAGGGACTTTCGGGTGAGCCGAATTTCGTCGTTAGCCTGCTCTCGGCGTTGCCGTTCCTGCTCGCCGCCGGGTTCATGTATCTCAACGGCCGGCACTCCGACGCCTCGCGGGAGCGGCGCCTGCACCTGGGCCTGCCTTTGCTCACTGCCGGCGTGCTGCTGATCGCGAGCGTGGCGACGGGCAACGCGGTCGCGACCTACGCGTTTCTGGCTCTGGCGGTGGGCTTAAACTGGGCGGTCACACCCGTGTTCTGGGCCGTGACCACGGAGTACCTCGCCGGCGGCGCGGCGGCGGCCGGTGCGATTGCGCTGATCAACGCCGTCGCGAATCTCGCCGGCGTCGGGCTCCCACCGCTCCTCGGACTCATCCGCGACCACACGGGCAGCTACGCTCTCGGCCTGCAGGGCATCGGCGTGGTGCTGGTGGCAGGGGGGCTGCTGGGCCTCTCCCTTGCCAGGCCGGCGGACGGCGCTCCCCCCAAACGTTAGTCATGCGCGCGGTCGATTTTCCCCGACATCAACCTGAACCCCAACTCACTATGGACACCACTCACCACCTGCTGCGCGCGAGCCTGACTTGGCTCGTCTGCGGTCCCGGCGTGATGCTCGCCGCCTCACTCACCGGATACGTAAGGGATGCCACCAACAACTCGCCGCTGCCCAATGCTGCAGTGGCCATTGTCGAACTCGCACGAGAAACCACGACGACCACCGCCGGAAGGTACTCCTTTGCCGAGATTCCGCCCGGCGAGTACACCTTGCGAGCTTCCTATGCCGGACTTGATGACGCCACTCAAAGGGTGCGGGTGACCGGCAGCGATGAGAACCAGGCCGAACTCAAACTCGGTGCTGAGATCGTAAAGCTCGGCGCCTTCGTGGTCGAGGGCGAGCGCCAGGGTCAGGCGCGCGCGCTGCAGATGAAACGTTCCTCCGCCGGCATCATGGACGCCGTCGCCGCCGACGCGATGGGCAAGTTCCCCGACGGCAACGCCGCGGAGGCACTGCGCCGCATGCCGGGCGTCTCGGTCGAGATCGATCAGGACGAGGGCCGCTATGTCGTGGTCCGCGGCATCGATTCCGCGTTGAACAACGTCACGCTCAACAACCAACTGATTGGCACGCCCTCCGAAGCCGGCAACCGCGGCGTGGCGATGGATTCGGTGCCCGCCGACCTCATTGCCCGTCTCGAAGTCACCAAGGCGGTGACGCCCGACATGGACGGCACCGCCATCGGAGGCGCCATCAACATTGTCACGCAGAGCGCCTTTGACCGGCCCGAGGGCTTTCTTTTCGGCAGCGCCAGCGGCTTCTATGACGACTTCTCCGGCCGCACGTCGCCAAACGGGAGCATCACGTTCGGACGGGTCCTGGATCGCGCCGGCAAATGGGGCCTGGTCGTCGGCGCAAGCTACTCAAAGAAGGAATTCAAGTCGCAGACCTCGGACACTCCCGCCTGGACACTCCTCAACGACATCTGGACGCCGCTCACTCAGGAGTCCTTCGACTACGACATCATGCGGGCACGCATGGGCGCGAATGTCGCCCTGCAGTTCCGCCCCAAAGCCGGCCACGACCTGGCGTTGAGGCTGAATCACAACCAGTTCACCGACGAGGAAGACCGGCAGAAGACCAACTTCGAACACGTGCTCGGTGTGCGCACGAACCACTCCGCCCTTGGCGGCACCAGCAGCCAGGGGCGCGCGACACGCGAGTTTCGCTCCTATCATCAGACCGGCAGCATCCGTGCAGTCTCGCTGGAAGGGACGCACCAGTTGATCGGCGGATACCAGCTCAACTGGCAGGCCGGGGCGAGCGAAGGCGAGCGCGACGTACCTAAGCGCGACGACTGGGAATACCGCTCCTCCTCCGGCGCGTTCCCCAACAGCTACTCCCTCGCCAGCGGCCGCCTTGTGGTCACACCCAACGCCGCCTTCTACAACCCCGCCAGCTACCCGTTCCGACGCGTGCGCTTCCGCTCCGATTTGGAACGCGAAAGGGTACTCTCCTTCCAGACAGATCTCCGGCGCGAGATCAGCCTCGGGAGCAAGAGCGGCTATTGGAAGGCCGGCGCCAAGTTTGTCTCGCGCGACAAGGCCGACGACCGCACCAACCGGAACTACAATCTGCTCGGTCCGGCGTGGACGCTGGCGGAGACCGGCCTCGCCGGCGCCGAGCCCTCGAACTACTTCGACGGCCGCTATCGCTTCGGCCCCACCATCAATCTTCCCGCGAACGAGGCGTTCTTCACGGCGAACCCCGGCCGTTTTGCGTTCGATCCGCTCGGTTCGCTCAACAACTCTCTGGCCGGCGACTTCGACGCCACCGAGGAGGTCCTGGCCGCCTATGGCATGGCCAGCGTCAATCTCAGCACGACCTGGAACGCCCTGGCCGGTGTCCGCTATGAACACACCACAGCCGACTACGCGGCCAACGCCCTGAGCACGCCCGGCGGGACGTTTTCCGGCGTCTTCCGGCGCGTCGCCGGCACCAACCGTTACGACAACCTCATGCCCGGAATTCATCTCGTGTGGCGTCCAAACAAACGCCTCGTCGGCCGGATTGCCTGGACCAACACACTGGCGCGCCCCAACTACACCGACCTCGCACCGCGGCGCGTGGTGGACGACATCGAGACATCTGCGGGCAGCGGGCGCTACACCGGCAGCATCAGCACCGGGAATTCGCACCTGAAGCCCTACAAGGCGTCCAACCTCGACCTCTCTCTCGAATATTACCTCAAGGGCGGCGGCATCGTGTCGGTGGGGATCTTCAACAAGGACATCGACAACCCGGTGTACGGCGGCAACTTCGTGCAGACAAACGTTGTCATCGACGGCCGGAACTACGATCGCGTAGTCCTTTCCCAGCCGGAGAACGCCAAGCGCGGCCAGATCACCGGGGCGGAGTTGAACTACCAGCAGTTCTTGACCGCACTGCCCTCGCCGTTCGACGGCTTCGGCGTGAATCTCAACTACACCGTCACGGATTCTTCCGCGACGCTCTTCACCCGGGCGGACAAGCTGCCGTTCTTCAAGCAGTCTGACGAGGTGGGCAACTTCGCCCTTCTGTTTGAGAAGTACGGATTCGAAGCAAGGGTGGCGATGGCGTTCACCAGTCCCTATCTGACGGCGGTCGGCGCCAGCGCTGCGACGGATACCTACACCGAACGCCGTCGCCCGATCGACGCCAAGGTCAGCTACCGGATAAACAAGCGGTTCCGGGTCTTCGCGGAGTTCCTGAATCTGAACGAGGAGTCCCTCGACGAATACACGGGGGTCGCCGCTCGGAACTCCGGCAACGAGATCTACCATTGGAAATCCCGTTTCGGAGTGAGCTTCAACCAGTGACCCTCCACGACCGGAGCCGCAGCATCCGGCCCGAGCCGCAGCGCTCGGGAGATCCGGAGGTCGGTCCGGCCCTCGAATCGGCTCTATGCCCACGTCCACCATGATACCCCGTGTTTCGCTCTTCCTCGTACTGACCCTCGCCTCACTGGCGACCGGGGCGGAGCCGCCTGTCACTCGCGAGATCCAGGTCCCGGCGGCCGGCGCCTGGACCTTTACCGAGCTGCGACGGTTCCCGGCGCCCGAGGCCCGTCAGGGGATCGCGGCCGATGACGAGTTTCTCTATGTCATCTCGAACCACGATCTCGGCAAGTATCGAAAGTCCGGCGGGGACAGACTCGCCGCCTGGAGCTGCCCCGAGGGCGAGCCGCTCACCCATGTCAACGCGGGGGTTGTGTATCGCGGACGGCTCTACGGCGCCCATTCCAACTATCCCGGGGTGCCGCATGTCAGTTCGATCGAGATCTGGGAGCCCGGCACGCTGCGGCATCTTGGCTCGGTGAGCCTCGGCCGCACCGATGGCTCCCTGACCTGGATCGACCGGCGGGACGGTCGCTGGATCGCCTGCTTCGTTCACTATGCGAAGCGGGGTGGCGAACCCGGAAAGGACCAACATTGGACCCGGCTCGCGGAGTATGACGACGAGTGGCGCCCGACTGGACGCGGCTGGGTCTTTCCGGTCGCGCTTTTCGCGCATCTTGGATCACGCGGCTTCAGCATTTCGGGCGGCGCCGTGGGACCCGATGGCTTTCTCTTCGTCACGGGCCACGACGAGAAAGAGCTCTGCGTGCTCGAATTTCCAACCTCCGCCTCCACCCTCCGCTGGGTGGCCACGATCCCGATGACAGCCGAGGGTCAGGCCTTTGCTTGGGATCCCGCAGAGCCCGGAGTGATTCACCTCATCCTGAAGGGCGCACGCCAGGTCATCACCGGCCGGGTCGGGCGCAGCTCGACCACAGGGAACTGAACTTGCCATGAGTTTCGTTCACGCTGAACACGCCGCGTCGGAAAACTACCGGCGCAGGCAACCCGAGACGTTTGCCCGCTACCTTTCACGACGGAAGTGCGTCTTCGCCGTCGCCTACGCGGGCTACGTCTGCGCCTACCTTGTGCGCAACAACTTCAAGCTCACCAGCGAGGCGTTGCGGCTCGCCAACGGATGGTCGCTCACGCAGGTCGGGCTCATCCTCACGGCATTCACCGTCACGTACGGCGTCGGCAAATTCGTCATGGGCATGGTCGTCGACCGAACCAGCCTGCGGAAGACCTTTGCCCTTGCTCTCGGTCTCAGCGCAGTCGTGTGCATCGCGGTGGGTTTCACCACCAGTCTGCCGGTGCTGTTTGCGGCCATGCTGTTCCTTGGTCTCATCCAAGGCGCGCTCGCCCCCGCCTCGATGGCGATGATTGCAAACTGGTATCCCAACACGTCGCGCGGCGCCGGCATCGCGATTTGGAACACCTCCCAAAACCTCGGTGGCGCGGGTCTCCCGCTCATCATCACGGGACTTCTGGGGTGGACCGGGCCGGATAACCTCGCGAGCGCCTTCTGGGTGCCCGGCGTCGTGGTGCTCGCATTGAGTTTCCTGTTTTGGCGAATCGGCGGCGACCGCCCCGACGTCGAAGGTCTCGACACACTGGACACCATGTTCGGCGAAGCCGGTTCCCCCCGGGTGCGCGGCGAACCGGCCACTTCCTACTGGGCGCTGGTGCGTCGCGACGTGTTCACCAGTCGCGTCATCCTGACGCTGGCGGCAATCAACGCCATGCTCTATTTCCTGCGGTTCGGCATTCTCAACTGGATGCCCGCCTTCCTGGGGACGGAAATGGGCTTCACCCGCGCTCAGTACTCAATGGCGTTCAGCTCGCTGGAGTGGATCGCGGTTCCCGGTTCGTTTCTCTTTGCTTGGCTGTCGGTCGCGCTGCCCAACCGCCAGTCGCTTGTCGGGTGCCTCGGTCTCGGCGCGCTCGCCGGCCTCATTGTGTTCTACATGGGCAATCGCAATTACCCTCTGCTTCTGGTCAGCGCCGGCTTGATGGGCATGCTCGTCTATGGTCCTCAGCTCATTGTGAATGTTCTCACGCTCAACCTCGTGCCGCTCCGCGCGGCCGGCGTGGCCGTCGGGTTCGTGGGTCTCGGAGGATACCTTGTCGGCGAACTCTGCGCCAACCTCGTCATGCCGCTCCTCGCCCAACGCTTCAACTGGACGGTCTCGCTCACGTTCCTCGCGGGCATCGCGTTGGCCGCCGGTCTTCTCTATCTTTCGCTCCGCTCCTCCGAAAGGAGCACGGTGCGCGTCGTCGATTGATTGGGGATGAACCCGCGGTTGGACGCGGTTGCCTTTCCGATGCCATGTCTTGGCTTCCCGTCGAAGTCGGCGCCATTTCTCTTGATGGAGCTCCCGTGGTCGTTTGTTCACCTCCACCGCCGGGGACGGAAAGAGTTCTTGCGCTGGAAAGTCGCTGGCAGAGAAAACGATCTCAACGATCACCTACACTTACACGGTCCCTGACTCGCCCCGTGCGCTCCTGCCGGTTGGCATGGCTGCGGGACTCCTCATTGCCTTCAAGCGGCGACTGCAACCGATCGCGCAACTCGGGAAATCACTGTCAGCCTTTCCAGGCATCAACGCCGCCACTCACTTCCGGCCCTCCTCTCACTGCGGCGGCAATGTCGAGCATCTTGGGCAAATCAACCCGTTTCGCCATCTCCCTCCATTGGTGCCCCCGGCCGGACTCGAACCGGCACGCCTTTTCAGGCAAAGGATTTTAAGTCCTCAGCGTCTACCATTCCGCCACGGGGGCATGGCCTCGGTGCTGTCAGAGGAGACGGGGGTCGGCGAGCCTGTTTTGGACGCCCGGATGGGGAGCCGGCGTCGACCCACCCTCGTGTCATAGACGAGGGTGGCCTCGTTGGCCGAGCATTGCCAACACGAAGCCCCCAACCCTCGTTTCGCGGCTTTGCGCCTCCGCGTGAGACCCCTACCGAGTCCGAGGCGCAAGCGGGGTCCCAAGAATCGGGTTGGTTTCAACCCATGAGTGGGCAAACTCTCAAGTCCTCCACATCGTCTTCCGTCCCCTTCATGAAGCGTCTCCTCCGTCTGGCTCCGGTGATCCTGTCTCTTGTGCTTGCCGCCCACGGCGCCCCACCGCAACTGCCGGGGGTCGGAGCAGCGATGCAGCTGGCCATCGATCAGCAGGTCATCGCCGGCGCGGTCACGGTCGTGGTTTCCCAGGACCAGGTGCTGCACCTGCAAACGACGGGGCTGGCCGATGTCGCGTCCGCCACGCCCATGCAGCCCGACACGGTCTTCTGGATCGCCTCGATGACCAAACCGGTCACCGGCGTCGCCCTGCTCATGCTGCAGGACGAGGGCAAACTCAAGGTGTCCGACCCGGTCGCCAAGTACCTGCCCGAGTTCGCTGCCCTCAAGACTCCCTCCGGCGCTCCGGCCAACCTGACGCTGGCTCAACTGATGACGCACACCTCGGGGCTCGGGGAAGCGCCCCGCAACTCCCCCAAGGTGCGCACGCTGGCCGATGTGATCCCGCTTTACCTGAGCGCACCGATGACGAGTGAACCGGGCACCACCTGGCGCTACTGCCAGTCCGGCATCAACACGGTCGGTCGTGTCATCGAGGTCGTCAGCGGCCAGTCCTTCGACGCGTTTCTGCAGCAGCGGCTGTTCGAACCGCTCGGCATGAAGCACACCACGTTCTATCCCTCGCTCCTTCCCGGGCGAAAGGTGGCCACCGCCTACTCCCGCAACCCGACCTCCGAAAGGCTCGATGCCTCTCCGCCGCGCCCCGATTTCGGTCCGCGGGACCACCCTCCGCTGGGTAATGGCGGACTTTACTCGACCGGCCCCGACTACGCGCGCTTCTGCCAGATGCTGCTCGGCCGGGGCCTCTGGCAGGGAAAGCGCCTTCTTTCACCCGAAGCCTTCTCCTTGCTGTCCACCGTGCAAACCGGGGACATGCCGACCGGCTTCTTCCAAAACGATCCCTATGGTCGATGGGGCAGGAACTACGGCTGGGGCATCGGCACCTGCGTGCTGCGCGCACCGCACGACGGTGTCGCCTCCATGCTCTCGCCCGGCACGTTCGGCCACGGCGGCGCCTGGGGCACCCAGGCCTGGATCGACCCGGTACGGGGCGTCGCTTACCTTCTGCTGGTGCAGCGGACCAATTTTCCGAACAGCGACGCGAGCGACGTGCGGCAACGCTTTCAACAAGCGGCCTCCGACGCGCTGCCGCGCCCTCACTGACCCATCCCGCCTCCATCCCCGTGTTGGGTTGGCGCTACACTCGGATCCGGGTAACGCCGAATCTCACACTTCACCCTTCGCTCTTCGCACTTCACCGCGCATCGCGGTGCCGGCGCGCCCGCAAGGGGCGGCCCTACATCGGAGGTCTCTTGGACAGGCGTTCCTGACCTAGACCCACGCCGCCGGGTCAGCCGCGCTGCGCGGGCCAGGACGCGTCATTCAGGGGGTCAGGATCACTTTCATGAAGCGGCCGCCGTCCTTGGCGCTAAGCCGGTCAAACCAGGCCTTGCCTTCCTCCAGCGGGGCCACCGCGCTGATCATCGGCTCCACGCGCACGACACCCCGCGCTATCAAGTCGAGGCAAAGCGGATACTCTCCGGCCGAGCCGCAGGTGCCGTAAAGGGTCAGCTCCCGCGTCACCACCGCCTGCATCGGGAAATCTGTTTTGGGCGAGAGATTTCCCACGAGCACCGCCGACCCTCCGCGACGCAGGCAGGCCAGCGCCAGCGTGAGCGTCGGCGAAATGCCCACCACTTCAAACGCCAGGTCCGCCCCGCGGCCCCCGGTGAGGCGATTCACCTCCGCCACCCCATCGGTCGTTCCCGAATTGATCGTGGTCGTCGCTCCCAGCACCCGCGCCGCCTCGAGGCGTTTGTCTTCGAGGTCGACCGCCACCACCCGCTCCACTCCCGCCCAGCGCAACGCCTGCACCACGAGGAGTCCGATCATGCCGCTGCCCACCACCACGGCCGTGATCGGTCCGCCCAGTTCCGACACGCCGGCGCCCGGCTGCCCGGCCCGCGGGATCACCCGCCGGACCGCGTGCACCGCGATCGACACCGGCTCCACCATCGCCGCCTGCTCAAAGGTCAGCGCGTCCGGCAGGCGGTACAGCACCCGCTCCGGCACCGCCACGTACTCGGCAAACGCGCCGTGCTGCTTGTACTCGACCGGCGAGACGCCGACGACGCGGCGGCGGTCGCAGAGATTGACCTGGCCGGCGCGGCAGTAGTCACAGGATCCACAATACAGGGTGGAGTCGAAGGTCACGCGGTCCCCGGCCCGCCAGCGTTCGACACGGGGTCCGACGCGCGCGACCACCCCGGACGCCTCGTGGCCCATGATCAGAGGGGGATGCCGCCGTCCGCTCGAGCCGTCCCAGCCGTGGATGTCACTGCCGCAGATGCCGCAGGCGCGCACCCGCACGAGCACGTCGTCCTCGCCGATGGCCGGCTCGGGGAATTCGGTCAGTTCCAGACGGGACGGGGCGGTCAGCAGAAGGGCCTTCATCGTGGGAAAACAACCTTTGACAGGACGGACACCCGGTTGGCAACAGCGCTTCGTCCGTCAGGGAAGCGCGTCGGGTCGGTGACGCCTACGTCTCGATCCAACGTCGGTCCGCGGAACCTGCCCCACGACTCCGTCGTCTCGCACCCAGAGCGACGCCCCTTCCCGCGGCCTCAGCGAGGCCACCTACACCAGAACGGATCCCTCTTCCGATGTAGGCGGCCTCGCTGAGGCCGCGCTTGCGCGTCAACGTGCGCGGGCCTACAGCACACCTTCTCCGCTCCGGCCGCCTGACCTGGAGGGCGCCGCTCCGTCGGCGCCGGGGGACGGTCCACGCACCCCAGCGTCCGATCGTTTGGGGGTTGCGCGACGCGCAATCGGCGCCGACGGAGCGGCGCCTTCCAACGAGGTCGAGTTTCACGCGGTGCCGGTCCCGCAATGCGAGGCGTGGCCGCGAGGGCCAGCCCTACGTCCGGACGCGGGGATCGCGTATCGCCGCGACTCCTACTCAGGTCAGTCCCTTGCGGGACTCCAGGTCTTCCCAGCGCGCGAAGGCCGCAGCGTGCTGCGACTCGAGGGCATCGAGACGTTCCTTCACGGCCGAGACGGTGGCGATCGACTCTTTCTGGTAGAACGCGGGGTCACCGAGCTTGCGCCCGAGTTTCTCCTGCTCGGCCTCGATCGCCTCGATCTGGGCAGGCAGCTCGGCCAGCTCCTTCTGCTCCTTGTTCGACAGCTTTTTCTGTTTTCCCGAGGCGGACGGCGCCGCCGTCGGTTTTTCCATCGCCGCAGTCTTGGCCAGCGCCGCCGCCGCGGCCCGGGCCGCTTCCTTCTCCTTTTCCTTCAACCAATCGGTGTAGCCTCCGACGTACTCGCCAATGTGGCCGTCGCCCTCGAAGACGAAGGTGCTGGCAACGACGTTGTCGAGGAAGTCGCGATCATGGCTGACCACGAGCAGGGTGCCCTGGTACTCGACCAGCAGGTCTTCGAGGAGATCGAGCGTCTCGGCATCGAGATCGTTCGTCGGCTCGTCCATGACCAGCACATTGGCGGGTTTGGTAAAGAGACGCGCGAGCAGGAGCCGGTTGCGCTCGCCGCCGGAGAGCACGCGGGCCGGGGTCCGCGCCCGGTCGGGCGCGAAAAGGAAGTCCTGGAGGTAACTGATGACGTGACGGCTGCGTCCGTCGACGGTCACGGTCGTATTTCCATCGGCCACATTGTCCGCCACGGTCTTGTTGTCGTCGATCTGCGCCCGAAACTGATCGAAGTACACGACCTCCAGATTGGTACCATGCTTGAGTGTGCCCGCGGTGGGGGTGAGCTGGCCCAACAGGAGTTTGACCAGCGTCGTCTTGCCCGCGCCGTTCGGACCGATCAGGCCGATCTTGTCGCCCCGGGTGATGACCGTGCTGAAGTCGCGCACCAAAGGCCGGCCATCCGGAAACGAGAACGAAACGCCCTCGGCCTCGACCACCTTGACGCCGGAGCGCTCCGCTTCCGCCAGCTTCAGCGTGGCATTGCCGACACGGTCGCGCCGGGCGGCTCGCTCCGCGCGCATCTGCATGAGGGCGTGGATGCGTCCCTGCGCACGGGAACGCTGCGCTTTCACGCCTTTGCGAATCCACACCTCCTCCTGCGCGAGTTTTTTGTCGAACAGCGCCTGCTGGCGTTCCTCCGCCTCCATCACCTCCTGCTTGCGCACGAGGTACGTGTCGTAATCGCACGCCCAGCTGGCGAGCCGTCCACGATCGAGGTCCACGATCCGGGTGGCCAGCCGCCGCAGGAAAGCCCGGTCATGGGTCACAAAAAACAAGGAGAGCCGTTCGGTCAGGAGAAACTCCTCCAGCCAGAGGATGGAATCGATATCGAGGTGGTTGGTCGGCTCATCCAGGAGGAGCAAATCGGGTTGCCCGGCCAGGGCGCGGGCGAGCAGGGCGCGGCGTTTCAACCCACCCGACAGCGAGCTGAAATCGGCCGCATGCGGCAGCTGCAGGCGGTCGAGCAGCGAATCGACCCGCACATCCCGCTCCCATTCTTCCTCGTGGTCATGAGGCGGGCGGAGGCCCGAGGCCACCAGCGCCCGCACATCCCCGGCCAAATCCAGCGGCACTTCCTGCGTGAGGCGCGTGAACACCGCTCCCGGCTCGCGAAACACCTGCCCGGTGTCGGCTTTGATCTCGCCGGCGATGACCTTCATCAGCGTCGACTTGCCCGCTCCATTGCGACCCAGCAGGCAGACGCGCTCCCCCGGATCGACCTGGAAATTGGCCTTTTCCAGAACGAACGGGCCACCGAAGCTGAGGGAGACATCAAGCAGGCTGAACAATGACATGATCCCGTCCAGCCAACCGACCCGGCCGGCCGGCGGCGAGGGATTTCTCCACCCACCCCCCGGCCAGCCCGGATTCTGCGGGCGCCACCTAGAGCGCGACCGGGGCGCCCACCGCCGCCAGACATCCGCCCACCTCGGCCGCCGCCCGCGCATCTACTTTACGCTGAACGATATAAATGAGCACCCCATTGGGATCGCGGACCGCGAACTGCCGATCACCCCACGCAGTGTCGCGCAGCGGCACTGCGGCGACGACACCGCCTTCGTGCAGCGCTTGATGGAGGGTCGCAGCGTCGTCCACTTCGAGGAAAAGCCAGAATCCACGCCCTCGGGTCGCGCTGACGAGCTCGGCCGGCGCACCCTCCGTCTCTTCCCGTAGCACGGCCAGCTGCGCTCCACTGGGGTGTCGCAAATGGACGTACGTGTTGGATTCGGCCAACGTCCGAAACCCCAAGCACGTGGTGTAGAAATCCCACGTCTCGAAGAACCGGCCGCTCACCATACCCGGAACCCACGCGAGGGACTCCGGGCCCACCGGCGCCGCGGCTGCCCAGGCCCCATCCAAGCCTTCAGGCGTGCGTGTGCGCATGGCGGTGGTGCAGGGCGATCGCGTTGCCATCGGGATCCGCCACCACGGCGAGCCAGCAGACGGATGAGTCCATCGGCTCAATGTAGAACGTGATCCCCGCCGCCTTCGCGGCCGCTATCGCCTCGTCAAAGTTCTCCACTTCGAGCGCCGCGGACGGACCGTCCGCCGAGGGTTTCCAGCGATCGGACATGTTGGTGATGGCGAGGGTCGAGGCCCCCACATCGTACTCAATCCAGCTCTTGCCTTCGTGCTCGAAGGTCGTGCTCGGAACAAGGTGCAGCAGGCCTTCGTAAAAGGCCCGCGCACGCGGCATGTCGGTGACCGGATAACCGGTGAAGGCGATTTCTTTGACGCGGATCATGCCGCCACTCTACCTCACGTCCCTGACAACGTCCTGTCAGGAGCCTGATCGTAGCGACGCAAAACCCGCTCGGCCTCCTTCGCCACCAGACCGCGCAGCTCGGGCGGTTCGATCGCCTCGGCATCCATTCCGAACGATAGAAGCCAGCGGGCAAACCACGGCAGTGAAAAGGTCATGAGCCGGGCCTCCACGCCCCCGCGTGCCGGCGTGCTGTCCACAAACCCGGAATAACTTTCGCGTTTCGCCCGTTCGACGGCCGAGGCGGCGAACCAGACGCGCACCGGCACCTGGGTCTCGTGCGCCATCCATCGATCAAGGTAGTCCGTCATCGAAAACTCAGGCCGCTGGGGAAACCGTTCGTCGAGCAAAGTCAGGGTTTCAACACGCTGCAGCTTGAACTGGCGCAGGTCCTTCCGCAACCGACACCAAGCGATCAAGTACCACGCACCGCCGTAAAACACGATCCCAAGCGGCTCGACGTCCCGGCGCGTCGGCTCGCTCTGTCCGGGCGCCCGGTAACAAAGTCGGAGGACGCGACGCGACACCACCGCCTGCTGGATCGGGAGCAAGACCGTCTGATCCAGTCCTTCGCGCAGGGCTCCACCTCCGGCCACCACCAGCGCCCGCGCGAGGCGGTCGACGTCGTCCTGTTGCTCGCGCGGCAGTACGGCGCGGAGCTTGAGCACTGCCGACTCCATCGGGCGGGACAACGAGGCGTCCGTGAAGCGTTTGACCATCTCCGCTCCGACAAACAGCGCCATGGCCTCGTCACCGGTAAACATGACGGGCGGCAGGTGGTAACCTTTGACCAGGGAGTATCCCACCCCCGCCTCGCCGGACACCGGTACGCCCGCCTCGCTCAACGCCGCGACGTCGCGATACACCGTGCGCACGCTGACCTCAAAATGCTGCGCCAGCTCCTCGGCCCGCACCAGTCGGCGGCCTTGGAAGTACATCACCATGGCAACGAGCCGGTCGGTGCGATTCATGAGCGGGCTGGCAGTGTGAGCCCAGCCCACCCCCGCCGCCAAGCCGATCTTCGACCCTGGCGTTCAGAAGAATGACCCTGGATCCCGCAGTCGCGTCAGGCGCGTCCGCCTAGAGTTCCGACGCGGCCAATTCCCGCGTTCCCGCTGTAGGCGGCCTCGCTGAGGCCGCGACGGGACCTCCGGTCCCGCCTCCGTGCTCCGTATCCTCCCCGCGACGCCAATCCCTGCGGGGTCGACGACCCCACCTCCAACGGACCCTCTCCCCCTCCGTTGGAGGTGGCCTCGTTGAGGCCGCGACGGGACCCTCGGTCCCGCCCCCGCCCCTTCGACGTTCCCCTCCCGTCAGCGATGCCCAACCGGCGCCGACGGAGCGGCGCCCTCCATGGGTGCGACCTGCGGTCGGTTCTGTTGTCCGAAGGGCTTATCCCTGGAGGGCGTCGCTCCGTCGACGCCACGGGGACTCCGCACGTTTCCGCATTGAACGCCCATGCGTATCGTCGTCGACTTCGGGAGCTGTCCACCGCACCGCATGGCCAAAGTCTACTTTTACTACTCCGCGATGAACGCGGGAAAATCCACGGTCTTGCTGCAGTCGGCCTACAACTATCGGGAGCGGGGCATGGTCCCGCTGTTGTTCACGCCGGCGATCGATACGCGAGGGGGACCGGGACGCATCGCCTCGCGCATCGGCCTCTCGGCCGAGGCCATCGCGTTCAACCGGCAGGACGACCTGCAGGCGGCGATCCGGCACCACCATGCCCGGCAGCGAATCGCCTGTGTGCTGGTCGATGAAGCGCAGTTCTTGTCCCGGGACCAGGTGCAGCAGCTGACCGACATCGCCGATCAGCTCGACATTCCGGTCCTCTGTTACGGCCTGCGGACGGACTTCCAGGGCAATCTGTTTGAAGGCAGCGCCTCCCTGCTCGCCTGGGCCGACGATCTCAACGAGATCAAGACGATCTGCCACTGCGGCCGCAAAGCCACGATGGTCCTGCGCACCGACCAGCACGGTCGCGCCCTGCGCGAGGGAGCCCAGATCGAGATCGGCGGCAACGAGCGGTACGTCTCCGTTTGCCGCCGGCATTTCAAGGAAGGCGCCTCCGGCGAAGCCACCCCCGCCCCCGCCCCACTGTAGGCGGCCTCGCTGAGGCCGCGACGGGACCGCCTGTCCCGCCCCTCCCGCCCGCCTTTTCATCGCGACGCCCATCCCCGCGGGGTCGACGACCCCACCTCCAACAGACCCTCTCCCCCTCCGTTGGAGGCGGCCTCGCTGAGGCCGCGACGGGACCTGCGGTCCCGCCCCCTTCGACCCGCAAGCCCCCACACCCGGAGGCCCGCGTCCGTCCGGGCCTTGGTTGACACCCGGAGCCGCGGCGCGAAGACTGAAACCACCCCGCTCTTTCTCCGTTCGCCCATGAAAAAGATTCCCATTGCCCTGCAACTCTGGTCGGTCCGCGACATGACCAAGAACGACTTCGCCGACACCGTCGCGCAGGTCGCCAAAATCGGCTATGCCGGGGTGGAGCTGGCCGGCTACGGCAATCTCGACGCCGCGGGCGCCGCGGCCGCCGTGCGCGCCGCTGGTCTGAAAGTGGCCGGCATGCACGTCGGCATCGCCGCCCTGCGCGCCGACCTGAGCAAGGTCGCGGCCGAAGCGCTGTTGCTCGGCTCGTCGCATGTGACCTGTCCCTATTTCCAGCGCGAGCTGTTCCGGTCCGGCGCCAGTTGCGCCGCCATCGGCGAAGAGATGAACGCGATCGGCGAGCGGCTGCGCGCCTACGGGCTGCGCTTCAGCTATCACAATCATGACTTCGAACTGGCCCTGGTCGACGGGCGCCGGGGTTTCGACTGGCTGCTCGACGCCGCGCAACCCCGCAATCTGGGCTGCGAGGCCGATGTCTACTGGGTCCATGTGGGCGGGAAGAACCCGGCCGACTTCATCCGCGAACAGGGCCGCCGGATCGAACTGCTGCACCTGAAGGATGAGGCGGAAATCGGCGGAGGTCCGGTCGACTTCGCCGCGGTGTTCTCCGCCGTCCAGAGCATCGGCTCGGTCGAGTGGTACATTGTCGAGGTGGAGAAATACCATCACACCCCGATCGAGTCCGTGCGCCGGTCGTTCGAACAACTCAGGTCCTGGGGCTGCGTCTGATTCGACTCAGCTCGCGCTTCCGGGTCCGGCGCCACTCCGCCGTCCTCCATCTCCCGCACGATTCCGTCCTCCCTCTTTTTCCTCATGCCCAAAGATCTCTTCAACATCGCCGTCATCGGAGCCGGAGCCATCGGCCACGATCACATCACCTCGTTCAAGCAACATCCCTCCGCCCGAGTCGTCGCCCTCGCCGAGGTCTCTCCTCAGCGGGGACGGGAGGCCGCCGACCAGCATGGTATCCCCACCCTGGTGACGGACTACAAGCTGCTGCTCAAGCGGCCGGACATCGACGTCATCTCGATCGCGCTGCCCAACTACCTGCACGCGACCGTCGCCCTGGCCGCGCTCAAGGCGGGCAAGAACGTGATGCTCGACAAGCCGATGGCCACCTCCGCGGCCGACGCCGCCAAACTGGTCGCCGAGGCCCGCAAACAGGGCGTGCTCTTCATGGTGGGGCAGAACATGCGCTTCACCGCCGAATGCCAGACGGCCAAACAGCTGATCGCGCAGAACGCGTTGGGCGATGTCTACCACGCCAAGACGGCGTGGACGCGGCGGAGCGGCATTCCACGCATCGGCTCCTGGTTCACCCAGAAAAAATTCGCCGGGGGTGGCGTGACCTATGACATCGGCGTGCACGCCCTGGATCGCTGTCTCTACCTGATGGGTGAATTCGACGCGGTCGCGGTCAGCGGCAAGACCTACTCCCAGTTCGGCCCGCGCGGTCAGGGTGACGGCAACTGGGGCAAGGGCGAAATCGATCCGAAGAAGCCCTTCGACGTGGACGATCTCGCCGTCGCACTGATCAAGCTCAAGAGCGGGCGCACCGTGCTGCTCGAGGCCTCGTGGGCCGCGCACCAGCCGCAGCCGGACTTCAACGGCACCCAGCTCTTCGGCACCGAAGGCGGCCTGCTCTTCCCGCCGCTCCAGCTCTTCCGCAAGGGGGAACATGGCTACTCCAGCGAGCTGGTCACGCTCCTGCCGCCCTTGGTGAATACAAACCGCATGGTGCACTTCGTGGACGTGCTGCTGGGCAAGGCCGAGGCGTTTGTGAAACCGGCGGAGTCGCTCGCCGTGCAAAAGATCCTCGACGCGATTTACCTGTCCTCCAAGTCCGGCAAGGAAGTGCGCATCCGCTGATTCTGCGCGATCCGCAGAACGGACTCGCTCCCAGGGCCCGGTCGCACGGCGGTGCGGCCGGGCCTTTGCGTCTTGCCGGGGCGGCCCCCTGGCGGACGACCGCTGTACCAACGGGCAGTCATGATTCGATTTCCCGGTCTCGACGAGCCGCCGGAGAGCCGCATTGTCAGGTTTCCCCGCCCCATGCCCACACTCTCTTTTTCCACCGTCCTGCGTTGGCTCGTTCTGCTCCTGGCGCCGCTGATCGCCTCCGCCGCGGACCCCGCCCGGCCCTTTCCGCTGCGTTCCGGGGACCGGGTGGTGTTTCTCGGTGATACGCTGATCGAGCGCGACCAGTACCACGGCTGGCTGGAGGTGATGTTGACCACCCGTTTTCCCGACGCTGAGGTCACGTTCCGCAATCTCGGTTGGAGCGCCGACACCCCGGCCGGCCTCTCCCGCTTTGGCTTGAGCCTCAAACAGGCCGGACGCGAACCCGAGGACGAAGGCTGGCGGAACCTCGTCCAGCAACTCCGCGAATCCCAGGCTACGGTGGTCATGATCGGCTATGGCATGGCGAGTTCCTTCGACGGCCCGGCCGGGCTCGCGGGATTCCAGCGGGACTACGGGAAACTGCTCGACACCCTCGCGACCACCCTGCCCGCCGCCCGACTCGCGTTGCTCACGCCGCTGCCCCACGAGACGCTGGGTGCACCGTGGCCCGACCCGTCCGCGCATCAACGCGACCTCGCCGCTTACGCGGCCGCCGTTGCGACTCTCGCTCGCGAGCGCGGCCTGCAACTGATCCCGCTCTTCGACCTGTTGCAGCCGGCCGCGGCCACCCCCAGCCCAACCCCGTTGACCGATAACGGCATCCACCTCTCCCCCCGGGGCTACCGGCGGTTGGCTGAAGTGATGGAGGATCACCTCTTCGGTTCACCCGGCGCGTGGCGCACCGCCCCACAGGCCGAGGCGCTCCGGCAGGCCATCCTGCGCAAGAACGAATGGTTCTTCCACCGATCCCGTCCGGCCAACATGGCCTACATCTTCGGCTTCCGGAAAAGCGAGCAGGGCAAGAACGCGGTCGAAGTGCTGCAATTCGACGCGTACATCGCCGCCGAGGAAGCCCGCATCGCCCGCCTGCGCTCGCTCCAGGTCGCGGACGAACCGATCCCACCGCTGCGCGTCGGCAACCTCACCGCCGTGCTCAAGCCGCAGCCCCACCCGGCGTTCGACGTGGCCGAGGGCCTCGAAATCACCCTCTGGGCCGAGAACCCGCTGCTCGACAAGCCGATCCAGATGAACTTCGACCCGCAAGGCCGGCTTTGGGTCGCCACCTCCGAGGTCTACCCGCAGATCGAGCCGGGGCAGGCCCGGACGGACAAGATCATCGTGCTCGCCGACACCACCGGATCAGGCCGCGCCGACCAGGCCACCGTCTTCGCCGACGGGCTGCTCATCCCGACCGGGGTCGAGCCCGGCGACGGCGGCTGCTATGTGGCGCAAAGCACCGAGCTGTTGCATTTTCTGGATACGGACGGCGACGGCCGCGCCGACGTGCGCCGCACGGTCCTGAGCGGCTTCGGCACCGAGGACACCCACCATAATCTGCACACCCTGCGCTGGGGTCCGGACGGCCGGCTCACCATGATCCAGTCCGTCTACACCCGCACCGATACCGAGACGCCGGGCGGGGTGGTCCGGTTGAAGGCCGGCGGCATGTTCCGGTTCGACCCGCGCGACCACCGGATGTCGATTCCCTACCGGGGCTGGATCAACGGCTGGGGCCACCAGTTCGACGCCTTCGGCCAGTCCTTCGTCACCGACGGGGCCGGATTCCAGGGCATCAGCTGGGCGGTGCCCGGCGCCACCCACCTCACCCTCGCCCCGGCCCGCCGGATCGTGCCGAGCGTGAGCCCCGGCCGGTATCCGAAATTCTGCGGCATCGAGGTTGTGCGTAGCCCGCTCTTTCCGGCGGACTGGCAGGGCGATATCGTGACCTGCGACTTCCGCGCCCACCGGCTCGTCCGGTTTCGCCTTTCCGACCAGGGCTCCGGCTACATCACCCGGGAAATGCCGGACCTGCTGCGCACGGTGGACTCCACCTTCCGTCCCATCGACATCAAGCTGGGGCCCGACGGCGCGCTCTATGTCGCCGACTGGAGCAACCCGATCATCCAGCATGGCGAGGTCGATTTCCGCGATCCGCGTCGCGACAAGGAGCACGGACGCATCTGGCGCATCGCCCCCAAAGGCAGCACGCCGCTCGCCCGCGAGGACCTGACGCGGCTTTCGACCCCCGCCCTGCTCGACCGGCTGAACGCGCCGCTCGCCGTGACCGAGGCCGCCGCGCGCCGCCTGCTCGTGGAACGCGGAGCCGCCGCCGTGGCCGCGGACCTCGCCGCCTGGACCGCCCGCCAGACCCGGGACGACGCCCGGCTGCGCGCGCTCTGGATGTACCAAGCCCTCAACCTCGCGCCCGGCCCGCTGCTCGGCTCCTTGCTCGCCTCCGCCCAACCGGAGATCCGGGCCGGCGCCGCGCGTACGCTCGGACGCGACACGGCGGTCGCGACCCTGCGTCCCTTGGTCGCCGATCCGCATCCGCGGGTCCGGCTGGAGGCGGTCCGGGTGCTGGGACAGCTCGGCACGGCCGCCGCGGCCGAGCTCGCGCTGAGTGTGCTGGACCACCCCATGGATCCGTTTCTCGACTACGCGCTTTGGCTGACGGTCAATGAACTGGCCCGTCCGTGGCTGGCCGCCCTCGAGTCGGGCGCCTGGAATCCGGACGGTCGCGAGATCCAGCTGCAGACCGCGCTCTCCGCGCTCGAGCCGGATCTGTCCGCCCCGGCGCTCGCGCGCCTCATCGCGACGCGCGGCATCCCGGCGGACGGTTCGGGTCCCTGGATCGAGCTCATCGGCTCGGCGGGACAGGCCGCGGAAGCATCGCGTCTGCTCGACTTCGCCGTGGCCTCGGGGAGTCCCAGTCCCGCCGTCGTGCGGTCCCTGCAGGCGCTGCAGGAGGCCGCCCGGTTGCGCGGTGTCACACCGGCTGCGCCCGCACCCCGTGTCCTTCGGCTGCTGGATGCCTCCGACCGTGGGGTCCGGCTCGCCGCACTTGCTCTCGTCGGCACCTGGAAACTCTCGGTCGCCACGGAGACGCTGCTGACCCGCGGGGCCACGGCCGCCGATCCGGAGGAACGGCTCGCCGCCTGGAACGCCCTGCGGTCCATCGGCGGGGACGCCGTGGTGGCCGGCCTGCGGCGACAGGTCAAGTCCGCCACCCAGCCCGCCGTGCGTCGCGAGGCGGTGGTCGCCCTGGCCGGCCTGAGTCTGGACCAGGCGCTGCCGGAAATCCCCGCGGTGCTGCGGGCGACGGAGGATCCCGCCGGGTCGGAGGCACTGTGGCGCGCGCTTCTCGGGATCAGCGGAGCGAGCGACCGCCTGGCCGCCTCGCTCCCGGGTGCGGGATTCTCCGCCGATCAGGCTCGTTTCGCCCTGCGCATCGCCCGTGAAGGCGGGCGTCACCCGGCCCTCGTGCAAACCCTGCTCCAGGTCGCAGGCATCGATGCGCAAGCCGCGCCGCTCTCCGGCGCGGAACTGTCGGCCCTCGCCCAGAGCGCGCTGGCGGAGGGCGACGCCGCCCGGGGTGAGCGGATTTACCGGCGGGCCGAACTGGCTTGCGTCGCCTGCCACGCCATCGGCGGAGCCGGCGGCAAGGTGGGTCCCGACCTGACCAGCATCGGGGCCAGCGCCCCGCCCGACTACCTCGTCGAGTCCCTGCTCTATCCGAACGCCAAGACCAAGGAGGGTTACCATGCGGTGGCCCTGTCGACGCGCGACCAACGCGAGCTGAGCGGCGTCATCGCGCAGGAGAACGATCGGGAAATCCAGCTGCGCACCGCCGACAACCAGATCCTCTCGGTCGCCAAGGCCGCGATCGTCCGGCGGCAGGACTTCGGTTCGCTCATGCCGGCCGGGCTGGTCGACGGGCTGCTGCCAGCCGAGCTGCGCGACCTCGTCAAATTCCTCGCCCAGTTGGGGAAACCGGGCGAATTCGACGCCGCCCAAGGGGGGGCCGCCCGGGTCTGGAAGACCTTTCAGGTGAACGCCCGCAACACCCATCTGGGAACGGAACGCATCCTCGCGGCCGATACGACGCTGCCGGACTGGGAGCCGCTGCTCACCCTGACCAATGGCACGTTCGACCGCGCCCTGCTCGCCGGGGTGCTGCGGGAACAGCAGGGGGGGCGCGGGTTCTTCCTCACCACCTCCTTCACCCCGCGCCAGCCGGGGCCCGTCACCTTGGTCTTCACCGGCCGGGTGCTGGGTGTCTGGATCAATGGCCAGCCCGCCGGACGTTCGGAACGCACCACGGTCAGGGTACCCGCGGGCACGCATCGGCTCGTTGTCCAGCTCGACGAACGCAACCTGCCTGACGCCTTCGCCCTGCGCTCCTCCGACGTGTCCTTCAGCACCGACTGATCTCCCCTCCGGGAGTCAGGTTCGCTTTCGCACGGTCGGCGCGCGACCGCGACCGGGGTTCACCGAGGCCAGGTGCCACCGCCCGCAGAGGTCGCAGGCGTACGCGGTGCGCTCGGACTCCAACCCGAGCAATCCCGCCGCCTGCAGGGCATCGGCCTCGGTGCGGTAGCGACGCTTCCGCCCGCAGCGCTCATAGTGTTCCTCCCGGGTCGGCTTCTTCATGGCGGGCAAAATCTTCTACCTGTCCGCGCCTCCCCTGCAAGCCGCGCTTGCTCCTCCGACCGGTTCCGGGGTCTGCTGGGGCCGAACTTCGTCCGCACCCACCCTCCGCCATGCCCTCGCCCGAATTCCCCGGCCCCTTTGACGTGGTCACGGTCACGTTGAATCCGGCCATCGATCGCACGCTGACGGTTCCGCGGTTCACGCCGGGCGCCGTCAACCGCGCCACCCACGAGGAGTCACGCGCCGGGGGCAAGGGCATCAATGTGGCGGCAGCACTCGCCAATCTCGGTCACCGGGTGGCGGCGAGTGGCATTCTCGGCGCGGACAACGACGCGATCTTCCGGGCCTTGTTCGCCGCACTGCGCATCGAGGACGCGTGTCTTCGCGTGCCCGGCGCGACCCGGCTCGGCCTCAAGGTGTTCGATCCAGAGAAGGGGCAGACCACGGACATCAACCTTCCCGGCCTCATCCCGGGATCCGAGGCCCTCGGGCAGATCGACGCCACGCTGCAGTCGCTGCCCATGGTCTGGTGCGTGCTCGCCGGCAGTCTGCCGCCGGGGCTGCCGGTCTCGGTCTATGCCGGGCTCATCCGCCGCCTGCGGGCACGGGGCATTCGGGTCGCACTCGATACGAGCGGGGAACCGTTGCGCGCCGCGCTCTCGGCCGGGGCGTCTTTGCTCAAACCAAACCGCCATGAACTCGAGCAGGTGCTCGGACACCGGCTCGACTCTTCGGCCGCCGTCCTGGAAGCGGCCCGCCGGCTGCTCGATCAGGGGATCGCCGAGGTCATCCTTTCCGACGGTGAGTCCGGCGCGTGGTTTGTCACCTCCGACGCAGCGCTGCACGCCCGGCCGCCGCGCATCGACGTGCGCAGCACGGTTGGCGCCGGGGACGCTTTGGTCGCAGGGGCGCTCTCCGCCCATCTGCGCGGACTTCCGCCCGCCGAACGGGCTCGCTTCGCCACCGCCTCATCCTTGATCGCGCTGACCCGCGCGCCCACAGACCGCTTTGATCCGGCCCGGCACGCCGCCTTCTGCGCCCAGGTCGAGGTGACCGAGGCCTGAGCGGCCACCGCCGAAAGTCCGGGGGCGTCCCCAGGGTTAGCGCGTCATCTCCAAAGCGACTCGTTGCCCGGGCTTCACCTCCAGCCGTCCCTTCACCGCGCCCGCCGGCTCGCTGAAGCCAGCCCGCGTGAGGCTGTCCGTATGAAGCACCACGCGGATGGATTTGTCCTCGCGGACAATGGGCTCGACCTGCAGGCGCGCCGTCTTGCCATCCGCGCTGACTTCCAGGGAAAGGGTCACCTGACCCGCCCCGGTGCCCCAGCGATCGAGGCGGTTCACCGCTCCGGCCCGGAGCCACTCGGCCGGGACGCTGGGCAGGAGGTGCACGGTGTCATTGCGGTCATGGGCGAGCATGTAGCCCGCGAGCCGGGTGAACATGGTGGAAGCCCAGCAGTGAGGCTGGTCGCCCGCGAGTTTCACCGGCGCCCCGACGACGGATTGCTCCTCCACCCAGGTGCCGAGCCGCGAGGCGTGGTTGGCGATCGCATACAACTGATCGGCGGTCTTCTCGGGGTAACCCATGGCCAGCGTCCAGTGCCCGAACAAACCGCCATAACCGGCCCAGATGCCGTCGGGCAGCCAGCCGGTGCTGGCGGGCAGGCCCTGCTTCTCCGACGCCACCAGCATGGCGAAGGTCGAACGGGCGAAGTCGGCGTCGAGGGGCAGCCAGTTCGCGAAAACATGCGTCTGCACCACCGCCCACTGCGCGAGCGAAGGGATCGGATCCTCCCCGCGCACATTGACGCGCACGGGCAGGTAGCGGTTGCCCTTGGCATCGGGACGCAGGTCGCGCTGGCGGTGTCGCTCAAACGACGCCGTCAAATCCTGCGCAAACCGGGCCCAGGCCTCGGCGTCCTGGGTGTGACCAAGTCGCTTCGCCATGCGCTGCGACGCTTCAAGCCCCGCCATGACCCAGTAGACCGTCGAGTACTCGGAGGTGATGTCGATGATGCCGCCATCGTTGAACCCGGGGGGGAACAGGCCGGCCACCGGCGAATCAGGCTGCGCCAGAGTCTGTTCCCGCAGCCGGCGCAGGGCCTCGTTGGCCCGCCGGATTTGTGCCCAGCGCGAGCGGACGAAATCCCAGTTGCCGGTGATCTGGGCATCGCGCTCCGTCGCAAGGATGACCTGGGGGGTGCCGCGGAAAATCCGCAGCGGCGGCAGCTCGTCGATCAAGCCGGTCTCATCCTGGAAATCCCACAGCAGGCCGAGCGTCTCGCGGCCCGCCGGTGCGTCCCCGAGGATGGTGGCCAGCTCGGCGATGTCATTCGCATCGCCCGCCCACAGCCCGCGGTAGAGGGTGAAGCTGGAGTTGAACTGCGACTGGCCGTTGATCGACTCCCGCGCCTGGTAAAGCGTGCGGATGGAGGAGTCGATGATGCGCTGGATCTGTGTATCCGCCACGGTGATGCGACCGTAGGGGATCGCGTAGGCGGACCAGCGTTCGCGATGCAGGGCGAGGGCCCGGTCCGGCGTCAGCGCCCGGGCTTCGGCGACGGTCCCCGCGTCGGTGCGGCCCGACAGCACCCAGGCCGCAACCTCGGTGGTCCCGGCCGGAAAGACGAGCCGCAGACCGGACTCGGTGGTCTTCACCTCGAGGGCACGCGGCTGGGTGACCACGAAGGGTCCGGCGGAGTCCCGTACCACGCCATCGGGTGTTACGGTCAGCGTACGCTTCGTTTTCACCAGCAAGGCCGGTTGCACCTTCCCGGAATACCGGGCTTGGACCAGGTCGATGCGCGGTTCCTGACGGCTCATTTCCGTGCCGCACGGGATGCGCAGCTCCGCCCGGTCCTGGGCACCTTTGGACCCGGCCACCAGATCCGCCCGATAGAGGGTCAGACCCGCCGGATAAACCGCGATGGTGGCCAGCGTGGTGTTCGGATCGCGACCGATCACGGCGAAGATCGTGACATCGATCCAGCCGTTGCGATCGACATCGCTGGCCTCGAACAGAAACACCTGGGGGGTATTCAGCTCGGCGTTGAGCCCAAGATCGATGCGCTGCACGGGAGCACCCTCGACCTTCATGTCGGTGGTGCGATCATAGAGCCGGATCTTGTAGCTCTCGTTGAAACCGAGCATGACCCGCTTGGCCGCGCCCGGTTCGACGCGAAACCGATACCGGACCGGGCGGTTGATGCCCCAGGCGACGTTGCGAAATTCGGGGGATTGTGTGGCGGTCACCCGGGCCCAGTCCGGCGCACCACTGATGCCATCGAGCCGTTCCCAACGTTTCTCCCGTCCCTCGGAAATCGCCGGTTTCACCGGCGGAACCGCCAGGGTCGTGACGTCCATCGTCGCGCCTTCCCGCTGCAGCCGCGTCCGCACCGCGGGGATGCGGGGCGACTCCACCCAGTCCTGATGGACCACGGTCCAGGCGGGACCTTCTTCCGCACCCCACTCCACCGTGGTCAGCGGCTGCACATAGGGACCCGGGCCAAAGTCGTAGAGCAAGGCGCCCCGTTCGTTGGCGAGCGGCTTGTGCCAGTCCTCCGGCACGCCGAGCGGTTGATGCCACGTCGGAATGCCGTAGCGAAAGTCCACCACGCGTCCCGTCGCCGGACCCGCCGCCATGGCGGGGAGCGCGAACGAGCCCAAGGCCGACAACAGACCTGCGACCATGCCGAGGCGATGCATCAAGGGGGTAAGCATGTCCCCATCCTCCCGGCTCGCCCGTCCGGTACAAAATGAATGTTTATGAAAAACACGCCCCCGGGTGATGCTCGGAGCATGCTGCCGTTGGAGGTGGGGTCGCTGACCCCGCGGAGCTCGACGCCGCCCGACCCAACGAAAGCACAGATGAAAGGGCGGGACCGAGGGTCCCGTCGCGGCCTCAGCGAGGCCGCCTACAACGGAAGCCGACAGCGGACACCCGCAGGGTTATCTCGTGGAGGGCACCGCTCCGTCGGTGCCGGTTGCGCGTCGCGCACACCCAAACGGTCAGTCGCAGTGGCTCGGGGACCGTCCCCCGGCGTCGACGGAGCGACGCCCTCCACCCGCCAGCGCCTATTCCTTGGTCTTGCGCACGGGCAGACCCGCCGCCTGCCAGTCTTTGAAGCCACCGGCATTGGCCACCTTCACGCCTTCGGTCGCGAGCTTTTCCGCCACCTGGGCGGAACGACGACCGGAGCGACAATACAGGATCACCTCTTTGCCCGCCTGCTTCTCCAGGAACGGCTTCCACAGGGTGCGATCTCCCTTGAAGTCGCTCGACGGCAGCAACGCGGCCGGTTCGGCCACCCCGGACTCGGCCCACTCGGAGGGTTCGCGCACATCCACCAGCACCGCGGTGCCGGCCGCCACGCGTTTGGCTGCCTCGGCCGGGCTGATCGCCGGAACCTCAGCGGCGCGCACCGCTGAGAAACAGGCGGCAAACAGCAACGTACCCAACGCAAACCAACGAAGAGGAGTTTTCATCCCGACAGGTTGGCGGGACAGCGGCCGGGCCGCAAGACCCGCGAGCGCATTCCCGTCTTCGATTGAAAGGGTTCGGTGGATGCGTTGTCAGGAATTCCCTGTTCCCTCGGTTCTACGATCGGAGGGCTTGATTCACCCCGGTCCCCGTCCACCGTTCGACCACACCCGCCGCCCCCGCGAGGCCACGGTTCCGCGCCGGACCATGAAACTCCGTCAACGTTTTCGCCCGCACCACCGATCCCACCTTCGGGGTGCGGCGGTGTCGCGGACGCCGCGTTGGACGTCTCGCGTGACGCGGGTGGCCTGCGGAGTGGGCGCCTTCGTCCTGGCCCTCGACCTCGTGGCGGTCCTGTTTCCCCTCACCCGATCCGGGAGATTTTCCTCTTTCCGCATTTACCAGAGCGCGGACCCGGGACTGACTCAGGCCATGCTGGCCGCCCATGCGCTGCTGATTGTCTGCCTCGCCGCCCTTGCCGTCCGCGGCTTCAACCCCCGTCAGCAGGAGCATCGCTGAGGCCTGGCGTCTGTTGTCCGTTCCCATCATGAAACGCTGTCTGCTGCTCGGTCTGCTCCTCGTCCTGGTCGCCGGCGTCGCCTCCGCCGCCGACGATCCCCTCGCCACGCTGCGCCCGGGGCACCCCCGCCTGCTCTGCACCGACGACGATCTCGCCGCCGCCCGGGCCGCCGCGGCGTCCGATCCGCTGCGGGCCGCGGTGCACGCCCGCGTGATCGCTCTGGCGGAAGCAGAACTCTCCTCGAAATCCGTCGTGCACGTCCTGGTGGGCCCGCGGTTGCTGGATCAATCGCGCACCTGCCTGCGACGCGTGCTGACCTGCGCGTTCGCCTACCGGCTGACCGGCGATGCCCGCTTCGCGGAGCGCGCGGTGCGGGAGATGCTGACCGCCGCCCGTTTTCCGGACTGGAATCCGTCGCACTTCCTCGATGTCGCCGAGATGGCCACCGCCCTGGCGATCGGCTACGACTGGCTGTATTCGACGCTCAGTGACGACGACCGCGCCACGGTGCGGGACGCCCTGCGACGCCACGCACTCGCCTTCGCCCCCGCGGCCTACGGGCCGCCCGGCGCCACCGGGGCCCCGACGCGTTCATCCGACCGGCGCCTGCACTTCGTCACCGCCCACCACAACTGGAACCAGGTCTGCAACACCGGGCTGCTCGCCGCCGCCCTTGCCCTGGCGGACGAGGAGCCGGACCTCGCCCGCACCGTCATCGCGGGCGCGCGGCGTTCGCTGCCCCTCGCCATGAAGGCCTACGAGCCGGACGGCGCCTACCCCGAGGGCCCCGGTTACTGGACCTACGGTACCTCCTACAATGTACTGGGCATCGCCCTGCTCGAGTCCGCCCTCGGCACCGACCTCGGGCTCAGCCAGATGCCTTCCTTTGATCGGGCCGCCCTGTACCGCATGCACATCGAGGGACCGATCGGGCTCGCCTTCAATCACGCCGACGGCGGCGCGCGGATCGGTCCGTCTCCCGCTTACACCTGGCTCGCCACCCGGTATGGACACACCACCGCCCGCGCCCAAAGCCGGGCGAGCCTGGCCGCGGTGTTGGGAGCGACCAAACCGGAAGGTGAGAACGACCGACTCGCCGCGCTGCACGCGATCTGGTTCCCCACGCTGCCCGGCACCGCAGCGGTCGGCCAGGCCCCGCTCGATGTCCGTTTCCGCGGACGGGTGGAGCTGGCGATCTTCCGCAGCGCCTGGAACCAGACGAATGCCGTCTTTCTCGGCTTCAAGGCCGGCAGCAACGAGGTCAATCATGCCCACCTCGACCTCGGTTCCTTTGTGCTCGACGCCGACGGGGTGCGCTGGTCCCACGACCTCGGACCCGACAACTACAATCTGCCCGCCTACTTCGGCGCCAAACGGTGGTCGTACTACCGCCTCAACAACCTCAGCCACTCGACCCTCACCCTCGGGGATGCACTGCAGGACCCGCGCGCCGCCGCTCCGCTGGTGCGCTACCTCTCCACGCCGGAACGGGCGCATGCCGTCGCCGATCTGACCGCCGCGTATCCAAAAAAGTCCGAGAAACTGCTGCGCGGCGTCGCCCTCCTCGACCGGCAGCAAGTGCTGGTCCAGGACGACATCCACGGCCTGGCCCCGGGGGTCACGCTCACCTGGCGCATGCTGACCGAGGCGTCCGTTCGCATCGAGGAGCAGGGCCGGGTCGCCACGCTGACCCAAAAGGGCCGGACGTTGCGCCTCGATTTGCTGGCGCCCGGCGCCGCCGTCTTCACGACCCGCGCCGCCCGGCCTCCCACCAGCGAGGAGCGCCAGAACACGGGTTTCAGCGAAGTGCGGATCGAGCTCCCCGGCGCGCCCCAGCCCAGCGATGTGCGTGTGGCGGTGACGCTCACACCCGTCGGCAGCGCGTGGCGCCGCCCGGCCACACCGAGCTCCCTTCCCTCCCTGACGACCTGGTCCGGCGAACTCGAACGCTAGCCGGCACGCCCGAGCACCGGCCCCCGCATGGGGCTGAAATGACGAATGACGAATATCGAATGACGAATGGGACCCGCCCCGGCGGGGCGGGAAGGGCGAAGGTCGACGAGTGAAGTTCGAAAGTTCGGAAATCCGAACCACTCCAACGTTAAAAATTCAGCGTTCAGCGTTCAACGTTCCCCCTCTCCGATGGTAGGGCTGCCCTCGGGACGTGCACCTCTCTGTTGGAGGTGGCCTCGCTGAGGCCGCGACGGGACCTTCGGTCCCGCCCGTTCCACCCGTCTCTTCAAGCGACGCCAATCCCTGCGGGGTCGGCGACCCCACCTCCAACCGACACCGGACGGGGTTCGCGCTTGCGCGGCCGACCGAGGCAGCCCTCGTCCTCCCGCCGGCCCCCTGACGAGATCACCTCGTGCGCAGGCGTTTGCACAGGCGCGGACGCGCCGCGGTTTTTTCTCCTTGGCCCGTGTCGCTTCGGGACCAACGCTGCGACGCGTGCCCCGGTTTGGATTTCCCCTCCCCCTCGCTCTGCTTGTCCTCACCCCGATCGCGCCCGCCTTCGGCGCTCCTGCGGACGGACCCGTGGATTTCCGGCGGGACGTGCTGCCGATTCTCTCTGACGCCTGCTTCCGCTGCCACGGGCCCGACGAGGGCACGCGCAAGGCCAAACTCCGGCTCGACACCAAGGACGGACTCTACCGCACGCTGCACGGCCTGACGGTTGTCGCACCGGGCTCGGCCGCGGAGAGTGAACTGGTCCTGCGCATCAAGAGTCATGACGAGGAAGAGGTCATGCCGCCCCGGGATTCCATGCGGCAATTGAAGCCCGCTGAAATTTCACTCCTGGAACGCTGGGTCACCGAGGGCGCGCCGTGGTCCGCCCATTGGGCCTTCACCCCGCTGGCCGCCACGCCCCCCACCCCGGCGGTCGCCTCGACGGAGTCTCCGATCGACACCTGGGTCCGCCAAGCGCTCCGACGGGAGGGACTGGCTCCCGCGCCCGAAGCGGACCGGGAGCGGCTCCTGCGCCGGGTCACCTTCGACCTGACCGGCCTGCCTCCGACGCCGGCCGAGATCGACGCGTTTCTCCACGACCGCTCCCCCCAGGCCTACGAGCGGGTGGTCGACCGCCTCCTCGCCTCCCCGCGTTACGGCGAGCGGCTCGCTCTGGATTGGCTCGACCTCGCGCGCTTCGCCGACACCCACGGCTACCAGATGGACCGGCCCCGCGCCATGTGGGCTTACCGCGACTGGGTGATCCAGGCGTTCAACGAAAACCTTCCCTTCGACCAGTTCACCACCTGGCAGCTGGCGGGTGATCTGCTGCCGAATGCGACCCAGGCGCAGCGCCTCGCGACCGCCTTCAACCGCCTGCACAACCAGAACGAGGAGGGCGGCATCGTCGAGGAGGAGTACCGCGTCGCCTACGTGGCTGACCGTGTCGCGACTTTTGGCACCGCCTTTCTCGGACTGACCCTCGATTGCGCGCGCTGCCACGATCACAAGTTCGATCCGATCTCCGCCCGCGACTACTATTCGATGTTCGCGTTTTTCCAGAACATCGATGAGGCCGGGCAAATCTCGTACACCGGTTTCGCCAATGCCATGCCGGTGCCGACCCTGCTGCTGACCACCCCGGAGCAGGACGCCCAACTCGCCCGCCTGCGCACGGAGACGGCCGCGGCGGAACGCGCCCTCACGTCCGCCGTGGACTCTGCCCAGGCCGATTTCCAGCGCTGGCTGCAGCAGGGCCGCACCGGCCCGACCCCGCAGCCCCGGCCCGACGCCTACTATCCTCTGGATACACTCGAACTCGGAGTGGCACAGAACGACGTCGAACGCCAGCGCCCGGGCCGCGCCGAGGAGTCGCCCCGCATCGTGCAGACGGCACAGGGGCCGGCGGCGGAGCTCTCCGGCGAAAACGGGTTCGTCTTCCCCGGCACCGGCCACTTCAACCGCACCGACGCGTTCTCCCTCGCCCTCTGGCTGCAGCCTCCCGCCGCCCCGGCCGCCCGGGCCGTTGTGCTGCACCATTCGAAGGCTCCGGCGGACGCCGGCAGCCGCGGCTACGAGCTCCTGCTCGAAAACGGCCGGGTGGCCTTCGGACTGCACTACCTCTGGCCAGGCGCCTCGCTCAAGGTGGTGACCAAACAAGCCCTGCCGCTCACGCGCTGGTCGCACGTCACCGCAACCTACGACGGCTCCAGTCGGGCCGCCGGAGCGCGGATCTACGTCAATGGCGAGCCGATGGAGCTCGAGGTCGTGCGCGACGGCCTGTTCAAGGACATCACCTACACCGGCACCGAACCGGATCTGACCATCGGATACCGCTTCCGCGACAGCGGATTCAAGGGCGGTCGCGTCACCGATCTCGCCGTCTTCTCCTACTCGCTCAGCCCGCTCGAAACCGCCACCCTCGCCGGCCGGACCGACTTCGACCAGGCTTGGCAGACTCCGCCGGCCGCACTCACGCCGGCGCAGCGCGCCGGCCTGCGCGAGTACTACCTGACCCACGTCAGCCCGCCGGTCCGGGCCGCGGCGCAGGCGCTCAAGGCGGTCCGCATGGCGCAGAACACCCTCGTCCAGTCCGTGCCCGAGGCCATGGTCATGCAGGAGCTGCCGCAGCCCAAACCCGCGCACATCCTCGTCCGCGGCGCCTATGACGCCCCCGGCACCCCGGTCACCGCCGACACCCCGGCCGCGCTCCCCCCGTTTCCGGCCGGCGCCCCCCGCAACCGCCTCGGCCTCGCCCGCTGGCTGACCGATCCGACACACCCCCTGATGGCGCGGGTCACGGTGAACCGGTTCTGGCAGCAGATGTTCGGCCAGGGCCTGGTCGAGACGAGTGACAACTTCGGCCTGCAGGGCTCGCCCCCGACCCACCCGGAGCTGCTCGACTGGCTCGCCCGCGACTTCGTCGCCCACGGCTGGGACGTGAAACTCACGCTGCGCCAGATCGCCCTCTCCGCCACGTACCGCCAGTCCTCGCACGCCTCCGCCGCCCTGCTCGCGCGCGATCCGCAGAACCTGCTCCTCGCCCGCGGCCCCGCGCGCCGCCTCACGGCCGAGATGTTGCGCGACCAGGCCCTCGCCGCCGGCGGACTGCTCGTCGACAAGATCGGCGGACCCAGCGTGAAGCCCTACCAGCCGCCCGGTCTCTGGGAGGAGATCGCCATGGGCAAACCCAAGTACGTCGTCGGCGAGGGCGAGGACCTGTATCGCCGCAGCCTCTACACCTTCTGGAAGCGCACCGTGCCCCCGCCCAGCATGATGCTCTTCGACGCGGCCGAGCGCAACGTCTGCACCGTGCGGCGCCAGAGCACGAGCACGCCGCTCCAGGCGCTCGCCCTGCTCAACGACGTGCAGGTGGTCGAGGCCGCGCGGCTGATCGGGCAGCGCATGCTCAAGGAAGGCGGCGCCTCACCCGACGCCTGGATCGCGTGGGGCTTCCGTCTCGTCACCGGCCGCCGGCCCGACGCGCGGGAACGTGACATCCTGCGTGCGCTGTACGACGAGCAGCTGGCCCTCTTTCAGGCCGACACGGCCGCCGCGAACCAGTTCAATGCCTTCGGCGCCACCCCGACCGACGCCACGCTGCCCTCCGCGATGCGTGCCGCTGCCGGCATGGTGGCGAAGGCCCTGCTCAATTTCGACGAAACCGTGATGCGTCGCTAACTCCCGACCCCTCCTGCCCGCCATGTTCTGCGACCACGTCAACTTTGGAATGTCCCGCCGCGATTTCTTCGGAAAATTCGCCATGGGCGTGGGCGGCTTCGCCCTGATGAACCTGCTGCAGCGCAATGCCTCGGCCGCCACGCCGGCCGCGGGCGCCTCGCTGCTCCGCGGCGTGCTTGACCAGCCGCACATCGCCCCGCGGGCCAAACGGGTCATCTACCTCTTCATGGCCGGCGGTCCGTCGCAGCACGACTTGTTCGACTACAAGCCGCTGCTCAACACCATGAACGGGCAGGACCTGCCCGAGAGCGTGCGCGGCGGCCAGCGGCTGACCGGCATGTCGGCCCACCAGGCCAGCTACCCCCTCGCCGGCTCCGTCTTCAAGTTTGCCCAACACGGTCAATGCCGGGCCTGGGTGAGCGAACTACTGCCTCACACCGCCCGGATGGTCGACGATCTCTGCTTCATCCGGTCGATGCACACGGAGCACATCAATCACGACCCGGCCATCACGTTCTTCCAAACCGGGCACAGCCTGCCGGGCCGTCCCTCCATGGGTTCCTGGCTCTCCTACGGGCTCGGCAGTGCCAACGAGAATCTGCCGGCCTTCGTCGTGCTGATTTCCAAGGACCGCATCGATCAGCCGCTCTATTCGCGGCTCTGGGGCAACGGCTTCCTTTCGAGTGTGCACCAGGGTGTGCAGTTCCGCTCCGGGGGCGACCCCGTGCTCTACCTGCGCAATCCCGACGGCGTCTCCGCACCGTCGCGGCGGAAGTTCCTCGACCGGCTCGCCGAGCTCAACGCCCACCAGGCGGAAAGTCTCGGGGATCCGGAGATCACGTCACGCGTCTCTCAATACGAGATGGCCTACCGCATGCAGACCAGCGTGCCCGACGTGATGGACCTCTCGCGCGAGTCGGCCGCCACGTATGAACTCTACGGGGAGGAGGCCCGGCAGCCGGGCACCTTCGCCGCCAACTGCCTGCTCGCGCGCCGCATGGCGGAACGGGACGTGCGCTTCATCCAGCTCTACCATCCGGGCTGGGACCAGCATGGGCGGCTGCCGAAGATGCTGCGGCGCCAGTGCGCCGACGTCGACCGCGGGTGCTGGGCCCTCATCACCGATCTCAAACAGCGCGGTCTGCTCGACGACACGCTGGTCGTCTGGGGCGGTGAATTCGGTCGGACCAACTACTCCCAGGGCAAGCTCACGGCCGACGACTACGGTCGCGATCACCACCCGCGGTGTTTCACGGTCTGGATGGCCGGCGCCGGCGTGAAACCGGGACTGGTCTACGGAGGCACCGACGACTTCGGCTACAACGTGGTCGACAAACCGGTCGGCGTGCACGATCTCCAGGCCACGATCCTCCACCAGCTAGGCATCCATCACGAGGCGCTCACCTACCGCCATCAGGGCCGGTACTATCGCCTCACCGATGTCTCCGGACACGTGGTGAAGGACATCCTGACGTGAGCACGGCCCGCGCGGGGTGAAGCTCCGCCCGCTCACGGGACCTCATATACTTCAAACAAAACCACGCCGCTGCCACCGCTGGCGCTGGAGACCACCGCCGTGTAGCTTCCCGCCGGGAAGGGGCGGAGTTCCACCACGTCCTTGCTCCCCGCCGGCAGCGGAAAGGCCCCGACACTGAGGAGCGATCCGGCCAGGTCGGATTCGTAGGTCGGCCCGCCCACGATGGCCGGATACGCATAACCGCCGGTGTAGAGTTTGCCCTGCGCGTCATAGAGGCGCAACACGGGGTCGGCGAGAGGGCGGTCCACGCCAAACGACCGCAGCGAGGGCCCGACCACCCGCAAAATGACCTTCTTGCTCGCCGGGCCGGTCACCACAAATCCGCCGACGAGGACCTCCTGTCCCTGGCCCACCAGCGCCCGGGTCGAGGTATTGACGAAGCGGGCCACCGGTCCGACGGCCAGATGCAGCGATTGCGACGGCACCACCAACGCGAGCGGATCATTGATCATGGAGCGATAGACACCGGCATCCCCCGCCGACACCGCCGGAAGGACCAGTGTGGGCTGCGTGGCGCCCGGGATGACCTTGTCGTCTTTGAACCAGACGTGTGCCGGTCCCGCGTACGGTGACTGCACGCGAACGGTTTCACCCGCCGGTACCGTCACCCGGGCGTCGGACAGCCCGGTGGTGGCTGTGCGCGTCATCAATACGAGGGTGGTTTCTCCACGGCAAACCTGGGTGATCAGCACCACCGCGAAAACGATCCAGTTCATCCGGTGACTCGAGCGCGTGAGATTCATGGCAGAAGGAGGAAAACCGAAGCATGGGCACGCGACGCCGCTCTTGCAACCCAAAGGCCGAAAGCCGCCCTAAGGGTCGATCAGCACCTGCACGGCATGCACCACCTCCATGCCCGTCACGAGTCGCGCGAAGCGTACGCCACAGCCCAGGGCGCGCACCTGGGAGGAGAGGAGATTGTCGCGGTGCCGCGGTGACGTCATCCACTGATCGACAATCGCTTCGGCCAGCTCGCGGTAGGTCCGCCGGACCAAGGGACGGCCGGTTTCTCCATCCACGAACACACGGGTGCCTTCCATGTGTCGGATGACGAACGACTGGCTCGGCGGAATGACAAAAACCGTGGAGGTGGCGACGTTTTCCGCCACACGCACCGGGTTGAGGCCGGTCCGTTCGAGACGAGCCGCCGCCGTCTCCTCACCCCGCAGCGGGCTGGAGTGGCTGATGTGTCCGAGGTTGGCCAGCATCGCCGCGTGCCGTTCCGCCGCTTCCGACGCCCTCGGTTCGTGGGCCAGGCGACGCTTGCCGGCCTCCACCCGCCGTCGATTGCTTTCGTACGCCACGGCGGTGGCCAGAAACTGGACGTCGAGTTCCACTCCCTCCGTCACCCGATCCAACTCCGGCTGCGCGAGCCAGGCCTGCTCGTGCCGGGCCGCCGGTGACAGGTCGGCTGACTTGGCGTTCAGACCGGCGACGGACCCACCGAGGCCCAGGGCCACCAGCGACAGGCAGCGTCCGAGCGCGGTGACAGGGCGGTTCATGGCGGGGAAAGGCAATTCAACCCGCCCCCGGGGCGCAAGTCCGGCCCAGCTTTTCCTTTGCCCTCCCCCCGACCCCACCCCTTCTGTGTCTGCCACCACCACCGCCCATGCACACCGTCCATTGGCCCTCCCTGCCCTGGTCCGAGCAACGTTCCCCCAGCGGCAAATTCCATTCCTACAGTCGGAACCTCTCGCTCGCTCTCGGAGGTATTCAAAATGTCGGCACCTGGGGCGGAGGTCACCCCTTCGACGTGCAGGAACGGCGGGTGCCACCCGGCGCCGCCGTCTGCCCGTTTCACGCCCATCTCGCCCAGTGGGAGCTCTTTCTCGTGCGTGCGGGCGAAGGCGTCGTGCGGGTGGGCGGCGAGAAGGTGCCGGTGCGGGTCGGCGACGTGTGGATCCACCCGCCGGGCGAGGCCCACCAGCTGATCAACTCCGGTTCGTCCGACCTACACGTGCTCATCGTGGCGGATCACCCGCCGCTCGACGCCTTCCATTACCCGGACTCCAACAAGTGGGGGCTGCGTCCCCCGGGCGGCTTCTTTCACCTGACCCCGGCCGACTACTTCGACGGCGAGGATCCCCGGGAGTCGCCCGGGAGCCCCGCCGCCCTGGTGATCCCGCCTCCCGAGACGGCTTTCTCCACGCGCTTTCGCTCGGTCGATTCGATCCCGTGGGACACCTGGGAATCGCCCCGGAAGAAGTTCCGCGGCACCAGCAGGGAGCTCTCCATCGCTCTCGGCGCCGCCCGCAACACTCCGACCGGCCTCGGCGGGCATCCCTTTGATCTCGAGTGGGGTCGGCTCGCCCCCGGTGAATGCGGGTGTCCGTTCCATTCACACTCCGCCCAGTGGGAATGCTACCTCTTTCTCGAGGGTCAGGGCCGGGTGCGCACCGAGAGCGGCCTGCTTGACGTCAAGGCCGGGGACCTCGTGCTGCATCCGCCGGGCGAAGCCCATCAGTTCACCGCCGCCGCCGACCGCGAACTCGTCTACCTGCTCATCGCCGACAACCCGCCGATCGATACCTGGCACTATCCCGACTCCAACAAGTGGGGGTTCCGGGCACCGCGGAAGATCTTCCGTCTGACCGAAGCGGACTACTGGGACGGCGAGGAATGATCGAACGCCCGCCGGGACCCGGGCGCAAAGAACCTTGGTTGAAACGCTTGTATACACACGTATTTCCTGTTTCATCCTGAGGCATGCCTGTTTTGCGTGACCGCGCTGATTGCACGCCCCTGGCCCCTTTCGCCACCCCTGAACCTGCGGCGCGGCTGAACCTTTACTTATGATGATCAGGCACCTATGTCTGGCTCTGTCGGTGTGCCTTGGCCTCGGAGCCAGTTCGCCGATTTGCTCCGCCTCCGATGTGAGTCACCAGACGGTCGAGGGTGTACCCTACGCGCTGATCGGTGAAGCTCCGCCCCAGCCAGCCCCGACGCTGGTGCTGCTCGCGGCGGACCGTGAGACCACATTGACCGATCCCAACTTCTGTCGCGGCGCTCGCAAACTCCGGGACGAGGCGGGTTTTCTCATCGTGGGCATCGACATGCCGGCCCACGGCGACGACGTGCGCCCGGGAGAGAAAACCGGCCTGCCGGGGTGGGCGCAGCGGATCGGCCGCCAGGAGGACGTGGTGGCTCCGTTTGTCCAGCGGGTGAAAACCGTCATCGACCACCTGATCCGCACCGGCCGGAGCGACCCTGGCCGCATCGCGCTGTTTGGCATCTCGCGCGGGGGTTTCATGTCCCTGCAGGTCATGGCCGCGGATCCCCGTATCGCCGCCGCCATCACCCTTTCCCCGGTCACCGACCTGGCCGCGCTGAGTGAATTCACCGGCATGGAGACAAACCCGCTGGTGCGCTCGACCGCCCTCGTGCATCTCGCCCCCGCCCTGGCTGGACGGCCGGTCTGGATCAGCATCGGCAACCGTGACCGACGAGTGGATACGGACCGCTGCATCGCCTTCACCCGCGCGGTGGTCGCCGCCACGCCGCCGGAGGTGAAGCTGGCGCCGTTGCACCTGCTCGTCCTGCCGACCGACAACCACCGGCAAACCGACCAGGCCCACGAACAAGCCGCCGCGTGGCTGCTCGCCCGCTTCTCCCGTCGTTGACCCGCCGCCTCCCCGCGCGCCGTCCTCGCTTTCCCTCTCGTTCCTCGCCTCCTTCTCGTTTCTCCCGCCCGCCTCCCCACTCCCTGCTCCTCCTGCATGAAAATCACCCGCGTTCGCACGATCCTTTGCACCGCTCCGCAAAGGGACATCTTCATGAAGTCCCGCACCCGGCGCTCCGCCGCGTTCATCCAGATTGAAACGGATACCGGTCTGACGGGACTCGGAGAGACGTATGCCGGCTATTTTGTCCCGGAAATGGTGCCGGAGATCGTGGCCTTCTACGCCCCGATCCTGGTCGGCCAGTCCCCGCTCGACCTCGATGTGCTCAGCCGCCGCATGTTCACCGCCGGCAAATTCTGGGCCCGGGTCGGTCTCGGCTCCATCGTGCTGAGCGGCATCGAGTCGGCGCTCTGGGATCTCAAGGGCAAGGCGCTTGGCGTGCCGGTGTACGAGTTGCTCGGTGGACGGTGTCACGACTCGCTGCCCTGCTACGCCACCGGCGGCACCTCGCCGCATGCGCGCGACGAACTCGAAGGCAAGGTCGAGAAGTACCTCAGCCTCGGTTTCAACTCGGTCAAACTCGGAGCCGGCAGTCACCGGCCCGGGTATCCGTTCCTCGCCTCCCGCACGCCGCAGGAGGCGCTGGAGGTCGAGGTCTCCAAGGTCGAGTTCCTGCTCAAACGCTTCGGCCGGTCGTTCCAGCTCAATCTCGACGCCCACATGGACAACCTGGGCGAAGCGGACCACATCTGGAATCTCGCCACCGCGCAGTACGTGCTCAAGGGCCTCGAAGCCTACCCGATCGGGTTCTTCGAGGAGGCTCTGGCCTACACCGACATGCAGGCCTACGCCGAACTGCGGAAGTCGACGACCCTGCAGGTGGCCGGCGGGGAATGTCTGACGAGCCTGGAGGAGTGGCGCGACTGGCTGGAGCATCAGCCGTTCGCCCTCGCGCAGGTGGACGCCTCGTTCATGGGCGGCATCACGAACTTCATCAAGATCGCCCGGCTGTGTGAGCTGCGCGGCGTCTCCGTCGCCACCCACGCCTGGTCCGCCACCCCGGGGGTGGCGGCGAATCTGCACGCGGCCTTTGCCTGCCGGAACACCTCGATCCTCGAATTCGCGGCCTACAATCCGAATCGGCGCGAACTCAACACGCACATGGAAGCGCCGCTCCTGATGGACCTCTGGGTGGAGCCGCCCGTGCTCGAGAAGGGTCGCCTGCGCCTGCCCTCGACCCCTGGGCTGGGTGTGCACTTGCCGCCGGGCTTCACCGAACGCTACGCGTTTGAACCGGGCAGCGGCGAATTCAACTCCGTCACCGGCAAACAGCTGGTCGGCTAACCCGCTCCGTTTCCTCCCCTCTCCCTCCCCTCCCCGTGCATCCCGCCCTCCGTCTGTTACTTCCTCTTCTCCTCATGTCGACCTCCTCCTCTTCGCCCGCCTCCACCCCCGCCGTCGATCTCCGCGGCTGGAAACTGCTCGCTCCCTTGCCGGACCCGATCGGCTACGGAGGCATGGCGGGCGGCGTCATCGGCGGCCGCCTGATCGCCGCCGGTGGTTCGAATTTTCCCGAAAAACCCTTCTGGCTGAAGGGGGAAAAGGGCTTCAACGACCGCATCTACGCCCTCGCCTCGCCCACGGCGCAATGGGAGGTGCTCGACCTGCGGCTGCCGGAAAAGGCGGGGGCGTTTGCCTGTACCGCCCATGCCAATACGATCTACCTGGCGGGGGGCATCGGGGCGGCGGGTCCGCTGGCCACCGTGTACGCGCTCGGCGCCTCGGGCTCCGGGCTCGCGCTGCGGCGGCTGCCCGATCTGCCGGTGGCCGTGGGCTACGCCGTGGCGGCGGTCGCAGGCCGGCACCTGGTCGTCGCGGGTGGTCAGACGGTGCTGAACGAACCCGGGGCGGTTGCCACCGCCTATGCGCTCGACCTGTCGCAGGAGAACCGGGGCTGGCGGCGGTTGCCGGATCTGCCGGGGCCGGGGATCTTCGTCGGCGCGGCCGCCTCGGACGGTCCGGGTTTCCTGCTCTTCGGCGGCATGGCCTTCGATGCCGACCGCAAGTACGCCCCCTCCAAACGGGTCTATCGCTTCGACCCCGGCTCGGATCAGTGGGAGCGGCTCGGCGATCTGCCGGTCGCCCGTGTCGCCGCGGTCAGTCCCTGCCCGGTCCGGCCGGACGGTCACATCCTGCTGGTCGGGGGCTACGCCGAGGTCTTCCCCGGCGCCCCGCGCGAACACCCGGGGTTTGCCACGGATACCTGGATCTTCAATCCGGTCGCACGGACCTGGAGCGCCGGCCCCGAAATGCCGCGCGCCCCGGCCGGGGATCGCGACCGCTCGACCGACGCCGGCCCCGGTCCGGTCGTGGCCGCTCCCGGTGCCGTCTGGCAGGGGCACGCCGTGGTGATCAGCGGCGAAATCCGTCCCGCCACCCGGACCCCGGCCGTGCTCGCCTGGCCGCTGCGCTGAGCCGGCTTTGCTCCGCCGTTCCGTGGCCCGCACCGGTGCGGACGCGGGACGGCAGCGAAAGTGTTAAGCTGGGGTTAAGGGTCTCGCCTTGCCGGGTTCGCTTCGTTTGGGTGGGCGGCCGGCATGCCCGACGTTTCTCCAGGCGATGGTCGCACGCGGCTTCTGATGATCGACGACGACCGGAAGTTGTGCCGTCTCGTGTCCACCTACCTCGAACCGCTGGGCTTCGAGGTCACCTGCGTCCACACGGGTCCTGAGGGGGTCGAACGCGCGGTGGCGGCGGACGCACACTGGCATGCCGTGTTGCTCGACGTCATGCTGCCGGGGCTCGATGGCTTCGAGGTGCTGCGACGGATCCGGGCGCAGCGCACGGTTCCGGTCCTGATGCTCACCGCCCGGGGGGACGAAACGGATCGCATCGTGGGGCTCGAAGTCGGGGCGGACGATTACCTGCCCAAAACGTTTTCCACCCGGGAGCTGCTCGCCCGCCTGCGGGCGGTGATCCGGCGCAGCGCCTTTTCCGCCGCCGCCCCCGGCAGCGGTGCACCCCCACCGCCCACGGAGGTGGTGGTGGGCCCGCTGCGGATCAACCTCGACGCCCGGTCCGCCCTGCTGGGCTCCGCGCCTCTGGTGCTCACGCCGGTCGAATTCGACCTGCTGGCCAGCCTCGCCAAGGCCCGGGGGCGGGTGAAATCGCGGGAGGCGCTGCTCGATGAGTGTCGGGATCGCAACTACGATGTCTTCGATCGGTCGATCGACGTGCACATCTCGTCGCTGCGCAAAAAGCTGGGCGACGATGCCAAGGAGCCGCGGTTCATCCGCACCCTGCGTTCGGCCGGCTACATGATGGTCGAACCCACCTGAGCGGAGGCCCGGCATGAAGGTCACCTTTCCGCTCTCCCTCAAGATTTCGCTCTGGCTGCTGCTCAACTTCGTGCTGCTGGGGGGTGCCGGTGTCGCCGCCTTGGTGTCCCAGGGCGGTTTCGGCTGGGCGGCCTTGATCCGCGGGCCGGCCGGGGAGCGGTTGATGCCCCTGACCCAAAGTGTCATGGCCGAGGTCGGCGCCGCCGAGGCGGCCCAACGCTCGCCCATCCTGGCCTCGTTCGGCGAACGGTACGGGGCGAGGTTCTACCTTTTCGATCATGGCGGTTACGCGCTGGCCGGAGAACCGGTCACGCTGCCTGAATCGGTGCTGGAACGCCTGCGCAGCCCCCAGCCGCCCCGGGGCGGGCCGAGGCCGGGCTTCGGACCGGGACCCGGTCCGGATCTCGCTCCCGGGCCGGGCCGCGGACCGGAGGATCGACCGGGGCCACGGAGCGGACCGCCGGATCGCAGCCCGGACGAGGGTCGTGTCCGTTTCTACGTGCACACCTCCTCCCCGGACCTCGATGGTCACTGGCTCGGCGTGCGCACCCGGCTGTTCGGACCGGGCCGTCCTTTGCCGGTCACCCTGGTGGTGCGCGCACCGTCGTCGTGGGTTCTCTTTCGGCTGCTCGACTTTCAGGTCTGGCTCATTGCCGCCGGCACCGTCTTCGCCTTTTCCGTGCTGTTCTGGCTGCCGCTGGTCCATGGAATCACCCGCGCGTTGCAACGCCTGACCGCCGCCACCGAACAGATCGCCGAAGGAAAATTCGAAACCCGGGTCGCCACCGGTCGGCGCGACGAACTGGGTCACTTGGGCGAGTCGATCAATAGCATGGCCGCCCGGCTGGACTCGCTGGTCAACGGACAAAAGCGTTTCCTCGGGGACGTCGCCCACGAACTGGGCTCGCCGCTGGGCCGTTTGCAGGTGGCGATTGAGATTCTGGAGAGCCGGTCCGACCCGGGTCTGGCCAGCCACGTCTCCGACGTGCGCGAGGAGGTGCAGCAGATGACCGCGCTCGTGCACGAATTGCTCACCTTCACCAAAGCGGGCCTGCGTCCCCGCACCGCCGAACTGGAAAGCATCGACCTGCGCAAGCTGGTCGACGAGCTCATCGCCCGCGAGGCCGGCACCGCCCGGATCGCGGTCGCAGTGGCGCCGGACGTGCGCGTGCGCGCGGACGGACCGCTACTCGCGCGCGCCGTGGGCAATCTGGTGCGCAACGCGGTTCGCTACGCGGGCGATCACGAACCCATTGTGATCGACGCCCGGGTCGACGGCGACCGGGTGCTGCTCTCCGTGGATGACCACGGGCCGGGGGTCCCGCCCGAGGCGCTGAGCCGTCTGGGTGAGCCGTTCTACCGTCCGGAGGCGGCGCGCACGCGCGAGACCGGCGGGGTGGGGCTCGGCCTGGCCATTGTACGGAGCGCGGTGGCGGCGTGCGGAGGCGAAGTCCACTTCGCCAATCGCTCGCCGCAGGGCTTCCGGGCGGAACTGCGGCTGCTCGCCGGTTGACGTCAGCCAGACGGGCTGCGGAAGGGACAGCACCTTTACCTGTCCCTAACATTTCTCCGGTCCGCACACACAGCTCCCTAACACCGCTGGCGTCTTATTCTCCAGGTTGCTTCTCCTGCTGTCTTGTTCGTCACCCCGGTCGGGTGGCGGCAGTCAGGGGGGCAAACCTCCCTGCGATGAACAAACTCACTCGTCTGCTCCTCACCAGCCTGATCCCGCTCAGCCTCGCCGCCGTCGTCGGCGCCCAGCCCGCTCCGCCCGAAGGGGACGACGCGCGCCGCGGTCCCGGACCCCACCGCGCCCCGCCGGTCATCCGCGTCCTCGACGTCGACGGCGATCGCGAGCTCTCAGCCGCGGAACTGGCCCAAGCCGCCACCCGGCTCAAAACCCTCGACGCCAACCAGGACGGCGTCCTTTCGGCGGCGGAACTCCACCCGGCTCCTCCGGCTCCGCCGGCCGGTGAAGCCCCGCGCGACGGCAAGGGCCCCCGCGGGCCGCGCGGGCCGGGTGGCCCCGGCGGCCCCGGCCAAAATCCCGTCATGCTGGCCCTCGATGCCAACCAGGACGGTACGCTCTCGGCCGCCGAAATCGCCGGCGCCTCCGCCAGCCTGGCCGCCCTCGATGACAACAAGGATGGCAAGCTGACCCGCGACGAACTCCGTCCGCTTCCTCCGACCCCGCCGGCCGGCAAATAACGCCCGGCCACCGCGCACCGGTCGTTTTCTCGACGTCAGGACCCGGATCGGCTTGGCTGGACGGATGCCCAACGCTTCCGCTCCCCTGCCGCAGACCTGGGACCTGACGTCCTACTTTCCCTCCCTGCAGGACCCCGCCTACGGCGCTTTCAAGGCCCGGCTCACCTCGGATCTGCAAGCCGCACTCGCCGCCGCGAGCGCCCTCCTCCAGCCCGCGGCGGCGGACTGGCTCCGGCTCTTCACCGCGTGGGAGGACCTCGGAGCCCGCGCCGCCCATGTCGGTTCCTTTCTGGGCTGTCTCGGTGCTTCCGATACCTCCAGCGAGGCCACGCAGTCCGAGGAGGCGGCATTTTCCCTCGTCGACGCCGAACTGGCCAAACTCAAGACGCGGCTCGTCCTGCTGCTGCGCACCTTCGACGACGCCGCCTTCGCGCGCCTGCTGGCCGATCCGGCGGCCGTCTCCGCCGCGCACGCGATCCGACGCCTGCGCGCCGAGGCCGTGTTCCAGATGCCGGTCGAATTGGAGGCCCTTGCCTCCGATCTGGGTGTGGATGGCTTCAAGGCCTGGGGGCGGCTCTATGATACGCTGAGCGGACGCATGACGTTCGCCATGACCTTCCCCGACGGTCGGCACGAAACGGTGCCCATGGCCCAGCGGCGGTCGCTGCTCTCCCACCCGGACCGCGTCATCCGCCAGACGGCGTTTGTCGAGGGCAACAAGGTCTGGGCCGCCGCGGGCGACACCTGCGCCGCCGCGCTCAACGCCCTCGCCGGCACGCGTCACACGCTCTACGGCCGACGTGGACGGACGGACTTCCTGCAGGCGCCGCTGCACGATGCCGCGCTTTCCCGGGAGTCCCTCGACGCCATGTTCGCCGCCATCGGCGCACGCTACGAACTCCCCCGCCGGCTGCTGCGCATCGGCGCGCGGCTGCAAAAGACGCCCGCGCTTTCCTGGTATGACCTGGAGGCTCCCCGCCCGCTCCAGCAACCGGTGCCCACCTACACCTGGGACGAAGGGGTCGCCGCCGTGCAACACGCCTTCGACGCCGCCTACCCGCGGCTGGGCGACTACTTTCGCTCCATCGTGAGCAAGCGTTGGATCGAGGCCGAGAAACGCGCCCACAAGCGCTCCGGCGCCTTTCAGACGAGCTCCCCGGTCACCCGCGAGGAACGCATCTTCATGACCTTCGCCGGCACGGTGAACGATGTCATCACCCTCGCCCACGAAGCCGGCCACGCCTGGCACACGCACGTGCTCGGCGACCTGCGTCCGTGCGCCCGCGACTATCCGATGACCCTCGCGGAGACGGCGTCGACCTTCGCCGAAAAGGTCCTCGTGCACGGGCTGCTGGCGAATCCGGCGCTGACGGCCGACCAGCGGGCGTTCCTGCTCGACATGGAAACGAACCACACGCCGGCGTACCTGCTGAACATTCCGGTGCGGTTCCTCTTCGAGTCGCGTTTCTACGAGGAGCGCAAACGCGGGGTCGTGCCGACCAGCCGGCTCTGTGAACTCATGGTCGGCGCGCAGCGCGAGGTGTACGGCGACGCCCTCGCGGCGGGTGAGGAGGACCCCTGGTTCTGGGCTTCCAAGCTCCACTTCTTCATCACCGACCTGTCGTTCTACAATTTCCCCTACACGTTTGGCTTTCTCCTCAGCCAGGCGCTCTTCAACCGCTTCCAGCAGGAGGGCCCGTCCTTCCTGCCACGCTACGAGGCGTTCCTGCGGGAGAGCGGACGGGCTTCGTGCGAGGAGGCGGTGCAGGCCACGCTCGGTTGGGATCTCCGTTCGCCGTCATTCTGGATGGACGCGATCGATGCCTGCGGCGGGCCAATCGACGCCTTCGCCGCTCTCCTCGCGCAGCAGCAGGTGCTGCGCTGACCGGTCGGATCGCGAGCCGAACCTCTGGCCCTCCCTGCAGCCCGCGTCCCTCCGCCGCCCCGCCTGACGCCTAGGGGCGGTCGGGCGCGGCGGGGTCGCGACCCAACGTGGCGCGCATCACGGTCATCAGCTCCTCGAACTGGAACGGCTTCTGCAGAAAGCCGGCGAGGCCCTTGCCGGTGAACTGGGCGATCGCATCCTGCTCGTTGAATCCGCTCATCAGCACCACCGGCAGGTCGGACCGCACGCGCCGCATTTCGGCGAAGGCCTCCTTGCCGTCCATGTGGGGCATGGTGAGGTCCATCAGAACCGCGACATAACGCTCGGGCCTCGCCGCATACACCGCGACGGCCTCGCGCCCATCGGCGGCCAGCGCCACCTCAAACTCCAGCCGGCGCAACATCACCGCGACCGTGCTGCGGACCGTCTCCTCGTCGTCCACCACCAGCACGCAGCCGCGCCCCCGCCAGTGCGGGGCCGGCTGGAGTCCGGGTACCGAAGGCTCCGCCTGACCCTCGGCCCGGGGAAAGAGCAGCTTGAAGGTCGTGCCGCGGTTCAATTCGGAATAGACCTTGAGCGCCCCCCGGTGTCCCCGCACAATGCCGAGCACCGCCGCCAGTCCGAGGCCCCGGCCGGCGAACTTGGTGGTGAAGAAGGGATCGAAGATCTTCGCCTGGGTTTCAGGCGACATGCCCGAACCCGTGTCGCACACCTCCAGATAAACGTAGGTTCCCGGCGGCAGCTCCGGTGCCAGAATCGTGCCGGCCAGGTAATCGCGGTCCACCCGCGTAAGTCCAGTATTGATACTGATCACCCCGCTCTTCGTCCCGATCGCCTCCGAGGCATTGATCACCAGGTTCATGATCACCTGCCGGATCTGCGTGGCATCGGCTTCGATCGGCGGCAGTTCCTGGGCCAGGTTCTGCCGGAGCACGGCGTGTTTGCTGATCGACAGCTGCAGGAGCTGCGTCGTGTCCTGGATCAGGGCGTTGAGCGAGAGACGGGCGACGACGAAACGGCCCTTGCCGGCGTAGGCGAGCATCTGGCGGCAGAGGTCGGCGGCGCGCACCGCCCCCTGCTTGATGCACTCGAGGGACTCCTGCGACGGGGAGCCCAGCGGCAGGTCCATCGCCGCAAGGCTGGCATTGCCAAGAATTCCCGTGAGGATGTTGTTGAAGTCATGGGCGATGCCGCCCGCGAGTATGCCGAGGCTCTCCAGCTTCTGTGTCTCCTGCATCTTCCGTTCGTAGGCGTGCAGCGCCTCGTCCGCCACCTTCCGTTCGGTGATGTCGGTGATGAAGCCGTGCCAGAGCGTGCCGCCGTCGTCCTCGCGTTGCGGCAGGGCATTGCCGAGCAGCCAGCGCACGGTTCCGTCCGGAAACCGCACCCGGTATTCATGGATCCACGCGGTGAGGTCGCGGGCCGAGGTCTCGATCGAGATCCGCACCGCCTGCACGTCGTCCGGATGGAGGATGGCGAAGACCTTGCCGGCGTCGGTGACCACCTCCTCGGGCGACACCCGGTAGATCTGGCGGATCGCCTCGCTCGCGTAGGGAAAACAGGAGGTGCCGTCGGGGTTGAGACGAAATTGATAAACCACCCCCGGCACTCGCGCGGACACCTGTTCGAGCAGCTGCTGGGTCCGGCGCAGTTGGGTCGCGCGTCGCCGGGACAGGGTCGCCAGCCAAAGTGTCAATCCGAGCAACACGGTCATGCCCGCCAGCCCGACCGCCAGCCATTGCACGCGGCGCTGGGACTCGGCGAGCTCGCCGATCATGTCGGTCGTCAGGTTGGGAAAGAAGGCCCAGCGTTGGACGATGGGATTGACGCCACCGTCATCGGCCATGGTCCGCATTTCGTCGCGGATCTCATCGGCCACGTCGGCGCTTTCAAAGGTGGAGGCCAGGGCCAGTTCGGCCGATGGAATGTCCGCCGGCAGGATGCGGAGCGCAAGACGGGACCCGCCCTCGAGCAGGGCGTTGAGCACCGCGTACTGGTTGACGAACGCCGCATCCACCTCGCCGAGCGAGAGTTTCGTCAGGGCCTCCTGGCTGTTCGCCAGAGGCACCGGAATCGCGGCCGGAAAGTAGCGGCGGATGTTGTCCCGGTGCACGGCGTAGTTGACGAGCCCGATACGCAGTCCGCTCAGGTCCTCGAGCCGGTGCACCGCACCCTCGGCGGGCACGAGAAAACAGCTCTCGGACTGCAGGTACGGCTCGGTCAGGTGCACCGTCATCGCCCGCTCCGGGCGCACCGTCATCAGCACCCACATATCCATCGTGCGCTGGTTGAAGCCCGTGCCATTCACCCACCGGAGCCGGATGCCCCGGCGTTTCGCCGCCTCCCGCACCAGGTCGACCGCGAGCCCGGTGGGGCGTCCGTCGGAAGTGCGGAAGTGGAGCGGCAGGTCGTTGCCATAGCCGATGGTGTACTCCCGCGACACATCGACGCGGGCGCACCCGGCCAGAAACAGAGCCGACACCACCACCGTCCCGGCGGCGCATCGACGCAGCCAGGAAACGAAGGCCAGGCGTTCGACGGGGGCGCGGAACGACGTCATGCTCCGAGCTTCACGGAGAATTCTTCCGATGAGAAGCCTGGATCGACTCCCGTGCCCACCCGCCCCGCCTCACAGCCGGTGCATCCCAAAGCCGCCATCGACATCGAACGAGGCCCCGGTGGTGAAGGGAAAGCGGTCCTCCGCGATGGCCCGCACCGCCAGACCCACGTCCTCGGGCCGGCCCCAGCGACGGATCGGGGTGATGCCACGCTCGTCATGAATGATCAGCTTGTCGTACTTCTCCTTCACTCCGCTGGTCAGGTCGGTCGCGATCACGCCCGGACGAATTTCGTACACATTGACCCCGTGGGTCGCCAGCCGGTCGGCAAACAGTTTCGTCATCATCGAGAGGCCCGCCTTCACCATGCAATAGTCGCCGCGGTTGATGGAGGCGGTGTAGACCGAGATCGAGGTGATGTTGACGATGCGGCCGCGGAACCCGTTGGCATCCGGCTCCTGGGTCAGGAATTGCTTGGCCACCTGCTGCGAGAGGAAAAAGGGACCCTTCAGATTGATGGCAAAAAGCCGGTCGAAACTCTCCTCACCCGCATCGAGCAAATCCGCCCGCACCTTGGGGCCGACCCCGGCGTTGTTGACCAGCAGGTCGATCCGTCCGAAGTGGGCCACGGTCTCGGTCACGAGTCGGATCCGATCCGCCGCCACTGCCACATCCCCTTGCACAATAAAACCATCGCCACCCGCCGCCCGCACGAGCGCGAGCGCCTCGTTCGCGGCCTCCAGGTTGCCGGCATAGTTGATGGCCACACGATAGCCGGCTTTGGCCAGTTCGATGGCAATGCCGCGGCCGATGCCGCGGGAAGCTCCAGTCACGAGGGCGGATTTTTTCGACATGATCCCGCCAGACAATCAGCCGCCCCGCCGGCCATCAAAACAAAAACCCTTGGCCGGGTCCGGGGCGCTCCCGGGGATTGCCAAGCGCCCGCCGGTCGGCGAGGCTGTGCCTCCTATGAAACTCCTGATCACCGCGAGCCTCGCCGCCCTGACCCTGGTCGCTTCCGTGCGCGCCGACGAAGTGTCCGACAACCTCAAGACCGCCGCCACTGCGTACGAGGCTGGCAACTACTCCGAAGCCCTGCAGGCGGTCGACTATGCGGGGCAGTTGATCCGGCAGAAGAAGGCGGAGGCGGTCGCGGCCCTGCTGCCCGGCGGACCCTCCGGCTGGACCGCGGAAGAGGCACAATCCGAGGCCGCAGCCGCCGCGCTGATGGGCGGCATGGTGACGGCCAAGCGCACCTACACGCGCGGGGACAGCAGCGTGACGCTGCAGATCCAGTCCGATTCCCCGCTGCTCCAGACCTACGGCATGATGTTCTCCAACCCAGCCCTGCTCGCCGGCAGCGGAGCCAAGCTTGAATCGATCAAGGGTCAGCGGGTCGCGGTCACCTACAAGGCCGCGGACAAGGCGGGCGATATCAAGGCCGTGGTCGACAACCGCTACGTGGTCTCCATCGAGGGCAGCGGTGTCACCCGCGAGGAGCTGACCTCTTTCATGGCCGCCCTCGACCTCGCCAAACTGACCAAACTGAAGTAACCCGCGCATGCCTGTCTCCCTATGAAGGGGTTTCTCGTCTTTCTCCTCGGCCTGACGGTCGGCGGTCTTGGCGTGCGCTTCTACCTGGACCGTCCGGCGCCTCCCGCCGCCTCCCCCTCCCACTCGCCGGCTCCCTCCGCCTTGCCGGAGCCCGAGGCAGCGGCCCCGGCCGCCCCGGCCGCCGGGACCGCCGAGCCCACGCCGTTGAAGGACAAAGTGGTCCGGGTGGCCCAGGATGTGGAGGAGAGGACCCGTGAGTTTGCCCGGGACACCAGCGCAGTGCTGGGCGAAAAGTTGCGCGCGTGGAAACTCACGCCGGAGGATCTGCGAGAAGACCTGAAGCGGGGTGGGGCCGTGGTCCGCACGAAGGCCCGGGAAGCGGGTGCCGGCTTGGGCGACGCGCGCCTCCTCGCCATGGTCAAGGCGAAGTACGTCCTCGATCGCGAACTGTCGGCCCGCAAGATCGATGTGGATGTCAAAGCCGGCGAAGTCACCTTGCATGGCGAAGTGCCCTCCGCAGCGCTGATCGGCCACGCCATCGCCCTCGCTCTCGACACCGATGGGGTCGTCGCGGTGGTCTCCCGATTGACCGTCGCCCCAGCGCCGCTCTAGTCGGATCGCGCCTCACGGCGACGCACAACTCCGTTGGAGGTGGGGTCGCCGACCCCGCGAAGAGGCGCGTCGCTTGAACACATCGGACAACGGAGGCGGGACCGGTCGGTCCCTTTGCGGCCTCACCGAGGCCACCTCCAACGGAATGCCGGGGGCCCCCGTACTCGATCCTGACCGTGTCGCGCATGCGCCCTATCCCTCTGTTTCCGCGGCTTGGCCAGTGTTGTATTGTCCATCCGATAGTTCCATTTATCCATTCCTCCCCTTTCGATTACCCGTCATAATGCCCGCGCCCCACGGCCTACTTCATCCAGCCCGGTCCGATTCTTTCCTTTTCTTGTTCCGATGAAAAAACTCCCGAAGAAAACCCTGCAATTGATCGTCAACGGCGACCTGCGCCAATCTGCCAACGAAAAGTGCTGGCCGGCCCAGGCCGCGATGGAAAAGAAGCTCGGCGACGTGATCGCCGGATTCGGCCACAAACTCGTCCGTGCACATCCTTACAAGCCGGAGCTCAAGCACGGCTTCATTGGATCCCAGAAGGAGGGCATGGCCGTCTTCGCCACGGTGGACCCGACCGCGCCGATCGTGGTGGCCGAGTCGGTCTGGCAGTACTCGCACCACCTGCTGCACGGCCTCATCTCCCATCGCGGACCGATTCTGACGGTCGCCAACTGGTCGGGCACCTGGCCCGGTCTGGTCGGCATGCTCAATCTGAATGGCTCGCTGACCAAGGCCGGCGTGAAGTACTCCACGCTCTGGAGCGAGACCTTCGACGATGAACCTTTCCGGCAGGGCCTCGCCACCTGGCTCAAGACCGGCGTGGTCAAGCACCGCACCGCCCACGTCAAGCCGCTCGCCAAGGCCACGGTGCCGCCCAAGGCCCGCGCGCTCGCCCGCAAGATCGCCGACGACCTGCGCACGCGGAAGTCGATCATGGGTGTCTTCGACGAGGGATGCATGGGCATGTACAACGCCATCATCCCCGACGAGCTGCTCTTCCCGACGGGCGTCTACAAGGAAAGGCTTTCCCAGTCCGCCCTCTACCACGGGGCCACCCAGGTGAGTGATGCGGAGGCTCGCGCCGTGTACCAGTGGTACCGCGCCAAGGGCCTGAAATTCCATCTCGGCACCGACGAGGCCACCGAGCTGACCGAGGCCCAGGTCCTCTGGCAGTGCAAGACCTACATCGCCGCGGTGCGCATCGCCGATGAATTCGGCGCCGAAACCATTGGCATTCAATACCAGCAGGGACTCAAGGATCTCCTGCCGGCCAGCGACCTCGTCGAGGGCACGCTCAACTCGACCGAGCGCCCGCCGGTCGCCCGCGCCGACGGCAGCATCATCCGCGACGGCGAACCGATCCCCCACTTCAACGAAGTCGACGAGTGCGCCGGGCTGGACGGCCTCTTCACGGATCGCGTTCACCGAGCGCTCAAACAACCTCGCGCCAACACCCTGCACGACCTGCGCTGGGGTGATTGGGACAAGAGCGGCACGACTCAGGACTACGTCTGGGTCTTTCTCATCTCCGGCAGCGCCCCGGCGGACCACCATGTCGACGGCTGGGCCGGCTCCGACTCGCTCCGCCAGCCTCCGATGTACTTCCGCCTGGGCGGCGGTACGTTGCGCGGCATCGCCAAGCCGGGTGAAATCGTCTGGAGCCGCGTCTTCCTCGAAGCAGGGAAACTCAAGATGGACCTCGGCCGGGCCAAGGTCATCACGCTACCCCGCGAGGAAACCGAGCGCCGCTGGAACGAAACCACCCCGCAGTGGCCGATCATGCACGCGGTCACGTATGGAGTTTCCCGCGACCAGATGATGGCCCGCCACAAGGCGAACCACATCCAGGTCGCCTACGCGACGAGCGCCAAGGACGCGGATCTCGCCCTGTACGCCAAGGCGGCGCTCGCCGCCGAGCTCGGCCTCGAGGTCTGCCTCTGCGGCACGAAGGCCGACGGCAAGCCATTCTAGGCGCAACGGGCGATGAGTACACTGCCTCCGCTGCCCGCCGAACCGCGTCCGGGCCGCTACCGTCACTACAAGGGAAACGAGTACCGCGTGGTCGGCCTGGTGCGTCACAGCGAAACCCTGGAAGTGCTCGTGCTCTACCAGGCGCTTTACGGCGACACCACCGCGCTCTGGGTGCGTCCGCAGCCGATGTTCATCGAGCAGGTGCGGGTCAACGGAATGCTCCAGCCGCGGTTCGCCTGGGTCGCCGCATCCTGATCCTCCCGACGTGTCGCCCCCTCCCCGGGGCGACGCGTCGAAGCCGGAACCAGCGTCTCGCATTCCGTCTGGACCCCGCCCCGGCGGCTCGCAATGGTGACGCCCGAATGCCCGGCCCCATTCGACCGTTCTCCCTGGTTTCCTGCATCGGTTTCGCGGCGCTGCTGGTCGTCGCATGCGGTTTCGGGTGTTCCACCCCGCCAAAACCAAAGCCGGCGCCCACCCCGCCGCCCGCGGTGTCCGAACCGCCTCCGCCGGTCGCGGTGGCGCCGACCAACCCGCCGGAACGCGGCCCACCCGCGGTCATGCTCGGCATCGACGTGCTGGAGTCGCAGGGCTTTGCCGCCATCGCCGGCAAACGGATCGGCCTCCTGACCCATCCCGCCGGGGTCAACCGCAACGGAATCAGCACGATCGATGTGCTGCGACGATCACCCAAGGTGAAGCTGGTCGCCTTGTTCGGACCGGAACACGGGATCTACGGCAACGAAGCCGCGGAGATCCAGATTCCGGATCGTTTGGATCAGCGCACCGGCCTGCCGGTCTACTCGCTCTACGGCAAGTACCGCAAACCGACCAAGGCGATGTTGAAGGGACTGCAGGCGCTGGTCATCGATTTGCAGGACATCGGGACGCGCAGCTACACGTATGTGAGCTGCATGCGCTACGCCATGGAGGCATGCTTCGAGGCCGGCGTCGAAGTGGTGGTGCTGGACCGACCCAACCCGCTCGGGGGCCTCAAGGTCGACGGCCCTCCCCTCGACGCCCAATGGGTCAGTTACGTCGGGGCGTTCCGCCTGCCCTATGTGCACGGCCTCACCATCGGCGAACTGGCGCACATGGCCGCGCAGGCGCCCGGAGTCATGGCGGTGAGCAAGGAAATCTGGGGCAAGGGCAAGCTGACGATTGTGCCGATGCGCGGCTGGCGCCGGTCCATGCGCTGGCCGGAAACGGGGCTGCGCTGGGTGCCGACCTCGCCCATGATCCCCGATTTCGCCGCGGTCATGGGCTACCCCATGACCGGCCTGGGCACCTACCTCGGCGGTTTCCGTCACGGCGTGGGCGAACGTTACCCGTTCCGGGGCCTGCTCCATCTCAAGATCAAGAGCGAAGTGATCGAAAAGGAGCTGCGCGCCCTCTCCCTGCCGGGCATCGCATTCCGGCGTGTCAGCTCTCCGAATACGAAAGGCGAGCCGGCGACGGGGCTCTATGTCGAGGTGACGGACTGGGACGACTGGCGCCCGACGGAGCTGAGCTTCCACCTCATGCGGCTGGGCTGCAAGCTGGAGCCCGTCAATCCCTACGCCGCCGCCCCCAAGGGGATCCAACAGGGCTTTCTCCGCCACATGGGTTCGAGCGAATTCTTCGCGGAGCTGACCACCAAGGGCGCCCGCACCGATGTCGACGCCTGGATCCGCCTGTGGGAAACCCGCAACAAGGCCTACCAGACCCTCAGCAAGCGCCACTGGCTGTATCAATAAAAGGACCTTCCGATTGTAGGGCTGCCAAGTCCTGAGCCTGTCGAAGGGCTGGCCCTCGCGGCCACGCCTGCACCGCGGAGCGGTGAAGGGCGAAGTGCAAAGAGCGAAGTACGAATTCGGACGCGTCCCCCCCCCCCCGGCGCCCCCCTTGGAGGGCGCCACTCCCTCGGCGCCGTCTGGCAGGTTCGCGGTCCGAACACTTCAGCGTTAAGAATTCCGCGTTCAACGTTCGGCGTTCCCCTCGCGTTCCCCTCCCTCCGTTCCCTTCCGCTCACCGCAATCGGGCCGCGTCGACCCCGGGGTCGAACGGCACGCGCTCGGTCAGGTGGTTGATCCACTGCCGCGCCAGCCACGGCGCGTAGAGCGCGCCCTTGGACCCGAGACCGTTGATGAAGCCCACCTGGGGATCGCCCGCCACGCGTCCGGTGGCGGGCCGGAGGTCGCGCACGCTCACCCGCCAGCCCGCCAGCGCTTCCCTGACCTTGAAACCTCCACCTCCCAGCAACCGGGTGGCGCTGGTCTCGAGCAGCGCGCGGGTCGGGGCCGAGGGCTCGAGGGTGGTCGCCGTGCGATCATAGCTCGCGCCGACCATCGCGTCGCCATCCGCGAGCGGCAGCAGCCAGTGTCCGTCATTGTGGATGACATCCGGTTCGGCGCACGGCCTTTCCGGCACCACGCGCAACGCCTCGCCTTTCACCCGGTCAAACGTCACCCCGCCAAGGGACCCCGCGGCCGCTCCGGTGCACAGCACCACGACGTCGCGTCGCGCCCGTTCCTCCGCCAGCACCACGGTGCGCTCCGTCAGGCGTCCCTGCGTCCGCCACCGTCTCCGGGCCGCGGCAATCAGCGCCGGCAGATCCACGTGAAACGCCGGCTCCACCCAGAAGCCCTCCCCTGCCTCCGCCCCGGTGGTTGTCCCACCGGCGTCCTCACTGCGGACAAACGGAGCCAGCTCGCCGCGTCGCGTCTTGGCGGCAAACACCAACCGTTCCTCGGCGCTGCGGAAATGCCGCCGGACGCGCATGCGCCGCAGCACGGCAACCCCGAGTGCGTCCTCGAGCTTTCGATACGTGGCCTCCGCGGGTCCGATCAGTTCATCCACCCGCCAGCTCTTCACGATGCGCTGGCCGGTGATGGGATTGATGATGCCCGCGCCGACCCGCGAGGCGGCGCCGGCGTGGCCGGCGTCCGCGATTTCGAATTCGATGCCTGCACGCTCGCACTCCCAGGCCAGCAGCGTGCCGGCCACACCCTGGCCCACGATCAGCAGGGGTGCGGGCATGGATCGCGTCTACTTGGCCAGGCGCCCGGCCGCCTGCAGCGCCGCGCCCACGATGCCCGCCTCATTGAAAAAGCGCGCCGGCACGAGCGGGGTCTTCACCTTCAAGTGATGGAACCACTTCGCGTGATCATGGCTGATGCCTCCGCCCACGATGATCAGACCCGGGTTCAGAATCGTCTCCAGAATGTTCAGGTAATCGCTCACGCGATGGGCCCACTTCTTGTAGGAAAGCCCCTTGCGCTCCTTCGCCGCGGCGGAGATCCGCTTTTCCGCCGAATCCCCGTGGATCGGAACATGGCCCAATTCACTGTTCGGATACAGCCGGCCGTCGACGAACAGCGCGCTGCCCACGCCCGTGCCAAACGTCAGCATGAGCACGGTTCCGGACTTGCGGCGCCCGGCCCCGAACGCCACCTCCGCCAGCCCGGCGGCATCGGCATCATTGATCAGGGACACCGGAAGCCGCAGCGCCTTGCGAAAAAGCGCCTCGCCATCACAGCCGATGAATCCTTTGTGCAGATTCGCCGAGGACAGGATGAGCGGGCCCTGCACCACTCCCGGAAATCCAATGCCCACCGGGCCCTTCCAGTCAAAATGGCGCACAATCTCCAGCGCCGCCTTGGCCACGCGCGCCGGCGTATAGACCGTCTCGGTCGGCACCCGGAAACGCTCTCCCAACAACTTGCCTGTCGCCGTGTCCACCGGAGCTCCTTTGAGCGCCGAGCCGCCAATATCGATTCCGAGTACATTCATGGTGAAACACTTATTCACGACCACCTTGCACCGTTCGGCGATGACGAAACCATCCGGCTCCCCCAGGAAATTCATTACCATCTACAAATCAGCCTATTAAGCGACAAAAGGGCCCGCTTCCACCCGCACGCCCCCCCGCTGTAGGCGGCCTCGCTGAGGCCGCGCCGGGCCCCCGGCCCCGCCTTCGTCGTCCGATGCGGTGTGGCGAGGCTCGTCTCCACAGGGCCGGCGACGCTTCAGCGTCAACCCGTGAAGCGAGCAGTGCTTTAGTCGGAACCATAGATCGCCCCCCTCGCTTCCGATGGAGGGCGTCGCTCCGTCGACGCCGGGGGACGAACGTCGTACCACCGCGCCCGAACGCTCTGGGTGAACGCGACGCGCAACCGGCGTCGACGGAGCGACGCCCTCCATCGATCCACCCTTCACTGGAGTGGTCTCCATCTCATCCTTTCTCAAGGCACAGACTGCACTCGCAAGAACGAGGGGTAACTTTGTAGAGCGACCGTGCAGGGACCGAACGTCGTTGCCGGTCACGGCAACGCTAGATCCACAACCGCCTCCGACGGTTACAGGGGCCGCACTGCCGACCTTTGGCGGAGCGAAACGAGGTCTGGGGGCGGAGGCGCCTTGTTGGCTGGTCTTTGTCTTCGCCGAGAATTGCCAACACGAAGCCGGAGCCCCCGGACCTCGTTTCGCGGCTTCGCGCCTTCGCGTGAACCCCCTGCCGATCCGAGGCACGGCCGCAAGGGCCGGCCCTACAGCCGAGCCGCTTCGGCCTGACGCTTTCAAAAGCTAATTCCTGCGGGGTCGGCGACCCCGCCTACAACGGCAAGGGCTCCTCCTCCTGGCCGCTCAATGGCAGGCGCCGCCGGGGCCGTGCACGTGTCCATGCGCCAGCTCTTCCGGACTGGCGGGCCGGGTGGCCACGATCTCCACATCGAACGTCAGATCCACGCCGGCGAGCGGGTGGTTGGCATCGAGCATCACCGAGTCACCCTCCACCGCCACCACGGTCACAACAGGAGCAAAGTGATCGTCGCCGGCGCGAAATTGATCGCCCGGCTTGAGTTCGCCTTCCACCGGCAGCAGCGCACGCAAAACTTTCTGTACCTGCTCGGGATCGCGCTCGCCATAGGCCTGCGCAGCCGGCACCTGCAACCGCGTCTTCGTCCCTGCCGGCACGCCTTTGAGCTGCGTCTCCAAGCCGTCAATGACCTGGCCCGCCCCTTCCAGAAAATTCACCGGCTCGCCGCCGGTGGAGGTGTCGATCAGGCGGCCCTGGGGATCGCGAAGCGTGTAGTGGAAGGTGACGACGTGACGCATGGAAGGATCAAGCGAAGCGCATCCCCCGGGCGGAGGCCAGTTCTTTGCACGCGGCCCGCGTCTCCGCCCCGGCCGGCCCGACGTTCCCGTCCCTACGTTTCCTGCCGCAAGACTTCGAGCGGCGGGTGGGTGGCGACGCCGCGGTTGCTCAGCAGGCCGGTGACCAAGGTGACCGACACGACGGAGATCACCGCGCCTGCCAGGATGGCGGGCGCAAAGCCCCCCTTCGTTTCGAAGACGAAGCGTGCCATCGCCTCGCTGGCCGCGAGCGCCAGTCCGCAGCCCACCACGGAGGCCAGCACACCGAGGATGGCATACTCGACCATCTGGATCTGCAACAGCTGCCGGCGGGTCGCGCCGAGCGTGCGCAGCAGCACCGTTTCCCTCAGCCGCTGGTAGCGTCCGCTCAGGATCGCACCCGCGAGCACAATCACGCCGGTGGCCACGGTGAAGAGAGCCATGAACTGCACGACAAACTGCACCTTCGAAAAAATGCCATCGAGGGTCTGGAGGATGAGGGTAAGGTCGATGGCCGACACATTGGGAATCGCCCCGACCACCGCCTGCTGCACGCGGGCGGAGTCGGCGGGCGTGGCCACGCGGGTGGCGGCGACAAAGAACTTGGGTGCGGATTCCAACACGCCTTCCGGAAACACAATGAAGAAATTCGGCTCCAGCCGGCGCCACTCCACTTCTCGGATACTCGCCACCCGGGTCTGCATGGGCACGCCCTGGACATCAAACTCCACGGTGTCACCCAGCGCGAGCTGCATGTCCTTCGCCAGTTCCCGCTCGATGGAAATCGGGGTGACCTCGGTCCCCGGCGTCAACGAGCCCACGAAGGTCCCTTCGACCACCTTTTCCGTCGCCGCGACCGTGCCGCGGTAGGTCGACCGGTATTCACGACGCAACGTCCACGAAGGGATCTTCGAGGTCTCGTCCTTCAACACCTGCTCGACCGTGCGGCCCTTCAACCGGCTGATGCGCATGGTCACAATCGGCGCCTGGGCCTGAATCGGGGCCCCTTCCTTCGCCAGGAGCTCGCGGAGCGGTCCGATCTGGTCGTCCTGAATGTCAAAGAAGAGCAGGTTGGGCCGGTTGCCGTCACTCGTGCCCTGGATCTGCGCGAGCAACGTCGCCCGCGTGAGGGCGAGCGTGACGATCAGAAACGTGCCCAGCCCGAGGGCAAGCAGCAGCAAGACCGTGCGGTTGTTGGGCCGGTGCAGGTTGGCCACTCCCTGGCGCCACACGTAGGGGGCCCGCCGGGGGAAAAAGCGCCGGGCCATCCACGCCACCGCGCGGGCCATGCCCGCCAGCACGCCAAAACTCACGCCCAGCGCCACGACAAATCCCACGCCGATCTGCCAGCGCGGGGTCTGCCACCAGGCGAAGGCCGCCACCGCCACCACGATCGCCGCGTACACCACCCAGCGCAGCGGATCGGGACGATCCGCCGCCTCGGCGAACGAGGACCGGATGGCGACGAGCGGGGACACGCGCCGGATCGGCAGCAGGGGCAGCAGGGTGAACAGCACGCAGATGACCAATCCCGCGCCCACCCCGCGCGCCACGGCCGCCCACGAGACAAAAAAGTCGACATCGAAGGGCAGCACGCCCTTCACCAGCGACGGCAGCGCGAGCTGCACCGCCACGCCCACCGCCGCGCCGAGCAGCGCGCCGAACAGGCCGAGGCCAAGGCCTTGCACGAGGTAGACGGCAAAACTCCGCCAGGCGCTCGCCCCGAGGCAGCGCAGCACGGCCACGGTCCCGATCTTCTGCCGGACGTAGACGTGGATCGCGCTCGCCACGCCGATCGCACCGAGGAAGAGAGCGACAAAGCCGACCAGGCTGAGGAAGGCGTAAACATTGCGTATCCCCTGACCCAATTCACGTTTGCGCTCCTCGACCGTGTCGAAGCCCAGCCGCAGTTCGCGGAACCGGCCGCGCAGGTCGCGCACCAGCGCCTCGACGTCGCGCTCCGGGGGGAACTTGAAGTACGTCTTGTAGCGCACGAGGCTGCCCGGTCCGAGCAGCCCGGTTTCCGCGAGGCGCGACATCGGAATGAAGACCCGGGGCGACAGCAGCGCGACGGCCGCCGATTCTCCAGGGATCGTCTTGAGCGCACCGACCACGGTGAACTGCGAGGAACCGAGCTTGATCGAGTCGCCCGGTTTGACCTGGTACTGGCTCATCAGCGTCTCCTCGATCACCGCCACCGCCTCCCCTCGCGCCAACCGACCGGCGGCATCCTTCGGATCGGTCAAAAACTCGCCGTAAAACGGATAGCCCCCCTCCATCGCCCGCAGCGAGATCAGGCGGGTCTGCCCGCCCGAGCCGGTGAACACGACCATCGACGAAAAGGACACTTCGTTCGCCCGCTCTCCGCCGAGGCTTTCCAAAAAGGCCTTCGCCTCCGGCGTGAGGGCGGAGCGCGACTGCACCGCCAGATCGGCGCCGAGCAGACCCTTGGCCTGACCCTCGATGGCGTGCTGCAGATTGGCGCTGAAGGACCCGATCGCGACCAATGCGGCCACACCGAGTACGATCGAAAGCGAGAACAGGGCGAGCCGGCGCCGGGAGGCGCGCGAATCCCGCCAGGCCATTTTCAGGATGAACCTCATGAGGAGCGGCCGGGCCGGCGGAAAGGGACAGGCGGATTCACCATGACTCAGGTGCGTTCATCGCTGATCACCGCTCCGCTGCGCAAGCGGAGGATGCGCTGGCATTTGCGCGCGAGCTCCAAGTCATGCGTCACCAAGACCAACGTGGCGCCCCGCTCCCGGTTCACCTCGAAGATCAGGTCGGTCATGGCATGGGCGGTGTCGCCATCCAGATTGCCCGTCGGTTCGTCACAAAAAAGGATCTTGGGGGTGTTGATGAAGGCACGGGCGAGGGCGACGCGCTGTTGTTCGCCCCCGGACAGCTGGATCGGATAGTGGTCGCTGCGCGCACCCAGCCCCACCCGAGTGAGCAAGGCCTGAGCCTCCGCCTCGCGGCCCGCCTCGCCGCGCAACTCCAAGGGTACGAGCACGTTCTCCAGCGCGGTGAGCGTGGGAATGAGCTGAAAATTCTGAAACACAAAACCGACGTGATCGTTGCGCACGCGCGCCCGTTCGTCCTCGTCCATGTCACCGATGGTCTCCCCCGCCAGCGCCACCTGCCCCGAGGTCGGGCGGTCCAACCCGGCGCACAGGCCCAGCAACGTGGTCTTTCCACTTCCGCTCGGGCCGACGATCGCCAGGCTCGCGCCCGGCTCGAGGTCGAAGCTCACCTCCCGCAGGACTGTCAGGGCGCCTCCCGCAGAAGGGTACGTTTTGGTCAGCCGCTCGACTTTCAGCATGGATTGAACACTCATGAAGGGAAACGCGACCAAACCCGGCGCCGGCGTTTCTGCAACCGATGAAACTCCTTTTCAGCCTTTTCTTTAGCTTGGCCACCCTGCTCGCCTCGGCCGTCGGGGCCGCGGATGCGCGTCGTACCGTGCTGGTTTTTGGCGACAGCCTCACGGCCGGCTATGGCCTGGATGATCATACGGAGCAGGCCTATCCCGGGCTGCTGCAAAAGAAAATCGACGCCGCCGGTCTGCCTTACCGGGTCGTCAACGCCGGACTGAGCGGCGACACCTCCGCAGGCGGGCTGCGTCGCATCGACTGGCTGCTGCGGCAAAAAATCGACGTCTTCATCCTCGAGCTAGGGGCCAATGACGGCCTGCGCGGACTGCCTGTCGCCACCACCAAAGCCAATCTCCAAGCCATCATCGACAAGGTGCGCGCCCGCTACCCTCAAGTACGCATCATTTTAGCGGGCATGCAATTACCCACCAGCATGGGCAACTACGCACAGGAATTCGCCGCCCTGTTTCCCGATCTGGCCCGGTCGACCGGCGCTCTCCTGATTCCCTTTCTGCTGGAGGGTGTGGGCGGCGTGCCGGAACTCAATCTGCCGGACGGAATCCATCCCACAGCCAAGGGACACGAGCGCGTGGCCGAAACGGTCTGGTCTGTGTTGCGACCGGCGCTCCGTTAGCCCGACGCGCGACCGGCCGGCCGGCGTTTTTCCGGGGTCTGGACCCGGTGTCCCATGCGATGTCCGGGTGAAGTCGGCACGTGCGGCCGGACGTTGCCCCCCACACGGCGTTGCCTCCCCAATCGCCCGGTGGAAAAACCCCCATGCGAACGCACGGAATCCCGGAGTTTTCCGTGCGCCACCAGGCTTGCCACCGACGCTGCGGTTGGCGGGCCGCTTTCCGGCCAGTTTTCTCTACGTGATCCTGATCCTTTTTGTCAGGAATGAGTTGTGTCGTTCCACGCCTGGGCGTCGGTGCATTTCGACCCCGAATTCCGCTAGGTAAATGGCTGAATCGGTTTCGGTAAGGCCCGACACCGGCCGATGGGGCGGACGGACACCGCGTGTCCATCGCGAAATATCCATCGTCGCCCGAACCGCATGTCGTCATCCCCTCCTTCCACACTCTTCCTTCCCGCCTTCGACTCGGTGTCGGAGGCGCCGCCAGCCGCTCCTTCGGTTGCCGATGAAGCCCAACGGCTGGAAAGTTTGCGTGCGCTTGGCCTGCTCGACTCGGCCCCGGAGGCGGATTACGATGATGTGACCTTGGTCGCGGCACAGCTCTGCAATACGCCGATGGCGCTCATCTCCCTGGTCGACTCGGAACGGCAATGGTTCAAGTCGCGTCGCGGGATCGAAATGACCGAAACGCCGCGGGAATGGTCGTTCTGCGCCCATGCCCTCGCCCGTCCCGACGGCCTGCTGGTTGTGCCGGACACGGAGGAGGATGCCCGCTTCGCCGGAAACCCGTTGGTGACCGGAGAAACGCAGCTGCGTTTCTACGCCGGAACCGTGATCCGGTCGCCCGAAGGACAACCTCTCGGTACGCTTTGCGTGCTCGACACCCGTCCGCGACGGCTCAACTCCCGGGAGTCCTCCGCGCTGCAAGCCCTGGGACGCCAGGTCAATCGTCTGATCGCCCTGCGGCGCACGACGCACGAGTTACAGGTGGAACACCACCGAACTCGCGATTTGTCGGCGCAGGCGGCGGAAGCCTCGCGCTCCAAATCGGAATTCCTCGCCAATGTCAGCCACGAGTTTCGCACCCCGCTCAACGCCATCATCGGCCTGAGCGGCCTGCTCCTCGACTCTCCCCTCTCCGATCACAACCGCGAGTTTGCCGAGACTATCCGCAACAGCGGCGAGACCCTGCTCGCGCTGGTCAACGACATCCTCGACTTCAGCAAAATCGAGTTCGGGCGGCTCGCGTTGGAAACCGCACCGTTCGATCTGAAGGAATGCGTCGAATCCGCCATCGACCTCGTGGCCGCGCAGGCGGCGGAGAAGTCGCTCGACCTGCTCTACTGGATCGATCCGCAACTGCCGGAACAAGTGGTGGGCGACGGAACGCGCGTGCGACAGGTGCTGACGAATCTCCTCAGCAATGCGGTCAAATTCACGCCCGCCGGCGAAGTGTTTCTCGACGTCGGTGGTTCCTACTTGGATCGCAACGGCGAGAGCGGGCCCCTTCGGCTGACCTTTGCGGTGCACGACAGCGGCATCGGCATCGCCCCGGACCAGATGAACCGGCTCTTCAAGGCCTTCAGTCAGGTCGACGCCTCGTCCACCAAACACTTCAGCGGCACCGGCCTCGGGCTTTCGATCTGCCAGCGGCTTGTCGCCTTGATGCAGGGACGTTTCGGAGTCGAAAGCACGCCCGGGCGCGGTAGCACGTTCAGTTTCGAGATCCCGGTCGGTGCTCCACTGACCCGCACCCTGCCCGGCCGCATCACCGCGCGTCCGCTGCTCCGCGGCAAACGCGTCCTCGTCGTGGACGACAACAGCACCAACCGCCGCGTGCTCTGCCGGCAGGCCGAGATCTGGGGTCTGATCCCGTCCGGTTATGGTTCCGGGACCGAGGCCCTGGCCGCCCTGGATCGGGGCGAGACCTTCGATCTGGGGCTCTTCGACCTGCTCATGCCGGGCATGACGGGAACCGAGTTGACGGCCGCCCTACGCCGTCGATTCAGCGCCGAAGCGCTGCCGGTGGTCCTGCTCACCTCGCTCAGCCAGATCCAGTTTCCCGCCGCACTGGGCATCGCCGCGAGCCTGACGAAACCCGTCAAGCCGCACCTCCTGCTCGAGCTGCTCGAGGACATCGTCGCCGGCAGCGCCAGCCGGCCGCATCGGGCCGCGGAAGTCGGTGCGAACGGGGTCTACCTCGCCGACGAACTGCCATTGTCCATCCTTCTCGTCGAGGACAACCCGGTCAACCAACGCGTCGGCCAGCTCATGCTGGGTCGTTTTGGATACCGCTGCGATCTCGCCGCCAATGGCCGGGAGGCCGTCGAGGCTGTGGCCCGCCGCCACTATGACCTGGTGCTGATGGACGTGCACATGCCGGAGATGGACGGCATCCAGGCCGCACGCGAAATCTGCTCGCGTTGGCTGCCGGGGCAGCGTCCCCGCATCATCGCTCTCACGGCCAGCGCCTCACCGGTCGACCGTGAGCAATGTCTGCAGGCTGGCATGGATGCCTTTTTGAGCAAGCCGGTGCGCACGGCGGAGCTGCGGAACGTCCTCTGCAGCGCGCGGCGGGCGTGAGCCCGCCGGGCGGTCCGCTCAATTTTCGGCTTGCCTGCCGGCCCGCGGTCCGGACTTACTCGCGTCAGTTTTAACCGAGGCCCTTCCCTGATGACACCCACCCTTCACGCTTACGTCATGATTACGCAGCGTTCGGGCGTCATCGCGGTTCTCTGACCGCCGGACCGCCCGCCGCTTCTCGAGCGGGCTTCCAGCCTCACGTCGCCACCTACGCGGCCCGCTCTTCCCGAGCGGGCCTTTTTGTTGCGCCCTGCCCGGGGTCTGAAGTCGGCCTCCCGTCTGATCGTCTTCCTTTCGCTCCTCCTCTTTCTCTCTCCATGTCCAATCCCTTTACCGTCCTTTGGAACCTCATGCAGGGTCAGCGCCTTCGCTACGGCGCGGCCCTGCTCTGCCTGGTTCTCGCCACCGCCGCCAACTACCTCGTGCCGCTGGTCGGCGCCGCCACCATCGACCACGCCATCGGCAACCGTCCGGTGGCCGAAGCCAGCCCGCTCGTCGCCGCCCTGCTCCACGCGGTGGGCGGAGCCGCGCGGCTGGGCGAGCAGCTCTGGCTCGCCCCCGTGCTCATGGTGCTGCTGACCGCGGCGGGCGGGGCCTGCAGTTATTTGAAGGGGCGCTACACGTCGCTCGCCAGCGACGGCATCGCCCGGCGGTTGAAGGACGATCTCTACGATCATCTCAACCACCTGCCCGCCCGGACGCTCGACCGCTCCGACACCGGTGACCTGGTCCAGCGCTGCACAAGCGATGTGGAAACGACCCGGCAGTTCCTGGCGGTGCAGGTGATGGAGATCGGCAACGCCCTCATCCTCGCCGCCACCGCGCTGCCGCTCCTGCTGCTGCTCAGCCCGCCGATGACGCTGGTCGCATTCGCCCTGATTCCTCCGTTGGTAATCTATGGATACGTCTACTTCCGGAAGGTCCGGCACGTCTTCAAGGCGGTCGACGAGGCCGAGGGCGCACTCACCTCGGTCATCCAGGAGAACCTCACCGGCATCCGCGTGGTTCGGGCCTTCGCCCGCCAGGACTTTGAGCGGACCAAGTTCGCCGGCCCCAACGCCACGTTCCGCGACCGCAATCTCCGCCTGCTGCGGCTGATGTCGTGGTACTGGTCCGTCAGCGACCTGGTCGCCCTGTCGCAACTCGGTCTGGTCCTGCTGGTCGGCGCGAGCTGGGTCGGACAGGGCAAACTGACCGTCGGCGTGCTCTTCGCCTTTCTCGCCTTTCTCGGCATCATGCTCTGGCCGGTCCGGCAGATGGGCCGCATCCTGACCGACCTGGGCAAAACCTCGGTCGCCGTCGGCCGGATCCAGGAGATCCTCGGCGAGCAGCGGGAAGCCGATCCCGTGGGCGCGCCTCCTCCTCCCTCCGGACCACTGCGCGGGTCCATCGTGGTGCAAAACCTGCACTTCGCCCACGCCCGCCGGCCCGCCGCCGCCGCCTCTGCCTCGCGCGCACCCGCATCGGCGGTCGCCCCCACCTCAGCCGACCCCGGCGCCGCGAACACCGAGCCGGCCGTCGACCAGCCCGACGCCCTGAACGGGATCTCGTTCGAGGTCACCCCGGGCGAAACCCTCGCCGTGCTGGGACCCTCCGGAGGCGGCAAGAGCACGCTCATGCACCTGCTGTTGCGGCTGTACGACTACGAACGCGGGTCGATCCGGCTCGACGGGCGTGAACTGTCCTCCCTGCCCCGCAGCTGGGTGCGGGGTCAGTTCGGCACGGTCATGCAGGAACCGTTTCTGTTTTCGAAATCCCTCCGCGACAATATCCGGCTCGGCCGGGGCGACGCCCCCGATCGGGAGATCGAGGAGGCCGCCCGCGCCGCCTGCATCGATGACACCATCCGCACGTTCGAGCAGGGCTACGAAACCCTGATCGGCGAGCGGGGCATCACCCTGTCCGGCGGGCAGCGTCAGCGCATCGCGATCGCCCGCGCCATCCTTCGCAATCCTCCGGTGCTGATTCTCGACGACGCCCTCAGCGCCGTGGACGGCGAGACGGAGACACTGATCCTCGACGCCCTCAAGCGGCGTCGCGGCCACTCCACCACGCTCGTCATCGCCCACCGGCTGTCGACCCTCGCCCACGCCGACCGGGTGATCGTGCTCGACCACGGCCGCATCATCCAGATGGGCACGCATGAACAGCTCGCCGCGAGCCCCGGGCTGTACCGCCGTCTCTGGGAGATCCAGACCAGCGTCGAAGCCGACTTCCAGCGCGAGCTCCAGACTCAGTAATTACTTCTCCACGACACCCGTTTCTCCGGTTTCACCCTTCACGCTTCACTCTTCGCACTTCCCCCATGTCCTCCGCCTTTCAACAGGAAGACGAATTCAAGGCCAAGCTCGACACCGGGCTCTGGTGGAAACTCTTCCAGCGCGCTCTGCACCTGAAGCGCTTCCTCGTTCCGCTCGCCATCGCCGCGGTCGCGATCGCGTTGTGCGACGCCGCCTTCGCCCACGTCACCCGCTGGACGATCGACGGCGTGCTGCGCGACGGCGCCTCCGCCTCGCTCGCGCCCTACCTCGCCGGCTATGCCGTCATCACCATCGTGCTCTGCGTCGGTGTCTGGGTCTTCATCGACTGCGCCGGCGCGATTTCGAATCATCTCAGCCACGACATCCGGGCCGCCAGTTTCGACCGCCTGCAGGAACTGGAGTTCGCGTTCTATGACACACGACCGGTCGGCTGGCTGATCACGCGTCTGACCAGCGACTGCGACCGGCTGGCCCGCGTCATCGCCTGGGGTTTCCTCGACATTGTCTGGGGGCTCACCTACCTGACCATGATCGCCGCCAGTCTGCTCGTGATGAACTGGCGGCTGGGTCTGATCGTCATCTCGGTGGTCCCTCCTCTCGCCCTGCTCAGCAAGTATTTTCAAAAGAAGATCCTGCTCAGCGCGCGCGAAATCCGGAAGTACAACTCGCAGATCACCGCCTCCTTCAACGAGTCGATCCAGGGGGTGCGCACGACCAAGACGCTGGTGCGCGAAGCGGAGAACCTGCGCGAGTTCCGCACGGTCTCGACGCAGATGTTCCTGGCCGCCGTCACAAACGCCAAACAGAGCGCGATCTACTACCCGCTGGTCATGACCATCGGCAGCCTCGGCGCGGGTCTGGCCCTGTGGCGCGGTGGCTTGCTCACCGCCAGCGGTGAGATGTCCGTGGGCACGCTGGTGGCCTTCATCAACTTCGCGGGCCAGTTCTTCTTCCCAATCAATCAGCTCGCCAACAAGCTGACGGAAATGCAAGGGGCCCAGGCCGCGGGCGAGCGCGTCATGGGACTGCTTTCGACCGAACCCGCGATCCAGGACTCGCCCGCCGTGCGCCAGCGCGTCGCCGAGTACGAACGCCTCCGCGCGGCCGGCGGTGCGGTCGACGTCGGGCTGGCCGCCGATGGTCGCCCGGCGACCCTCCGTACCGTGGAGTTCCGAAACGTCGGGTTCCGCTACAGCACGGGGCCGCAGGTGCTGCAGGACTTCTCCCTCACGGTTCAAGCGGGCGAGACCATCGCCCTGGTCGGTCCGTCCGGAGGAGGCAAGAGCACGCTGGTCTCGCTCGTCTGTCGCTTCTACGAACCGACCGCAGGCTCCATCCTGGTCGATGGAGTCGATTACCGGGATCGGCCGCTCGCGTGGCTGCAGTCGCAACTCGGGATCGTGCTGCAGACGCCGCACCTGTTCAAGGGCACCGTGCGCGAGAACATCCGCTATGGCCGTCTGACGGCGACGGATGCCGAGGTCGAGGAGGCCGCGCGGCGGGTCAATGCGCATGGGTTCATCGAAGCGCTCGAGCAGGGCTACGACTCGCAGGTCGGCGAGGGCGGCAATCGCCTGTCCACCGGTCAGCGGCAGCTGATCTCGTTCGCGCGGGCGCTGCTCGCCGATCCCCAGATCTTCGTCATGGATGAAGCCACGTCGTCGATCGACACCGAGACGGAGCAGTTGATCCAGAAGGGGCTGGAGACGATCTTCGCGGGACGCATCAGTTTCGTCATCGCCCACCGCCTGAGCACGATTCGCCGCGCCACCCGCATCCTCGTCATCAGCCAGGGTCGGATCGAGGAAGCGGGCACCCACGAAGAGCTCCTGCGTCGCCGCGGGCACTACTACGATCTGTACACGAGTCAGTTTCGAGCGGAGCGCGAATCTTCGGTGCTCGCGGGCGGCGCCTGATCGAATCCGGCCCCGAAGGCACGCCCTGGCGGGTGATCACCCCACCCGCCAGTCCGCAGTTGCAGCGCGCGCGAGCCGGGGCGAACGTGATGGCATGAAAGTCATGTTCACGTCCAAAGAGTACGCGCGGCTCCTGGAGCTGGTCCACTTCGGGCTTCACGTGGTGAAGGCCTATCACGGGCCGGAACACCCGGGCAAACAGCGCTACGCGGAGGTGGAGCAGAAGATCTTCGAACTCGCGCTGCCCCTGGGTTGCGGCGACCTCGTCGAGCCCGCCCCGGGCGGCGGTCTGCAGGCATCAGCCAAACTGGCGAATGATGAACGGGTCGAGAAGACGATCTTCGAGTTCACGAACGACGCATTCTGGCATGAACTGGTCGCGCGGCTGGCCGACCGCGACTGTTCCGCCCAACAGGCGAAGCTGCATCTGGCGCAAAGCACGCCGGGCGTCGAGCCCCCACCCTCGCTGGAGGAACAGGTGCAGGCCCACGAGGACCGCTATTGGGCGGAGTTTCAGAAGCACGACCTCCGTCATGTGATCGTGCTGCCCGCCCGCCAGGGTTGAGCCGCTTCAGACCACCTGGGACTGCGTGGAGCCGCCGCCGAACAGCTCGCGCAACACGCCCCAGGCCTTGAGCAGCCCGGCCTCCTGCACTCCACCTTCGATCCGATAGATCCGCACCACCTCCTCCTCATGTCCCCGGTACCGGGGCGGCAGGATGAGCAAGGTGGAATCCGTCTCGCGCAACGTGGAAATGAACATGCCACGACCCAGATGGGGAGCGTCCGCGGTCACATCCACGGCACGCTCCGGCAAGACGAGCCACGGCTTGTAGACAAACTGCCAGCGACCGTTCTGGGGCTCGTGCGTCCAGCGGCCATAGGTCCGGATCGGAACGCCCTTGGCGCAGAGAGCGCCGCCGGAAAAGGCCTTGTTTTCTCCGGATTGTGGCGAGAAGCGCCGCCGGCGGAGCGTGAAGAAATCCCAGCAGAAAATGCTGCCAAACACCGTAAGTCGGAAGGCCCAGCCGGCCACCAGCCAGGAGATAATGATGATCGCAATCGACAGGCCCGCGCTCAGCCACGGATTCAGGGTCGAGCTCAGCGTCACCACCCCGAGCAGGGCCGCCCGCCCGCCCTTGAGCGCGGCATCGATCGCACCCCAGGGACTGAGGAGGATGAGCACGTTGATCGCGTGCGACGCCATCCAGACGAACGCAAAGACCGCGACCCCGAAGGGCACCGTCAGCAGATTGAGCAGCCACGACAGGTCAAACGAAGCGAAGGGCAGCGCCGCCAGACCCGTGGGCATGATGTGCGCCTGTGGACCGACCGACAGCAGCAGCTTGGAAATCGTATCCATGGTGAACGGTATGACCGCCCCCGCCGCCACCAGGCCCGAGGCCTTGTTCTCGATCGCTTCCAGCACATCGAGCGGTTTCTTGAACCCCGGAGGCAGCGCCGCACCGAACGAATCCTTGACCGCGCAAATGCCCACGATCAGCACCGCCGGCAACCAGAAGCTCATCTGGGCAAACCACGGCAGACGCGCCTTCTCCTCGGGCGAGTCCGCCTTCCAATAGAGGTAGGCTCCATACGCGCCGGTGCCGAGCAAGGGGGAGATCGCGATGCCCGTGACGGTGGCGACGGCGGTGGTGATCGCCACGGCGGGGGAGGCATCCTTCGACTTCGTCGCCGCGGGGGCCGCCCAAAGCGGCACAGCCAGCACGGCCAGCAATCCAACGAACAGGGCCACGGGAGCGATGCGTTTCAGCATATCGAGGGAGGAGACGAAGATCGGTTGGCGGACAAATGGCAAAGTTATTGGGTGGCCGGCCGGGGCGGGATTTCGACCGTTCGTTTGGTCTCGTTGTAGTACGTGCGCCGATGCCCGATCAGGACCACGCGCAGGTTGTAGGTCCCCGGGGGCAGGGACTGCTGCGGCACCACAAAATAGAAACCACTGCGAAGGGCGTCGAGGCGATCCGGGTGCGCGCGGGCCACATCCGGGCGCCGCTCGACCGAGCCCCGGAAGAGGTAGCTCCGATCTCCTTGCACCAGCTGAAGGTGCGGCTGCAAATCGAGTGAAACCTCGCGCAGGGTCAGCATCCAACCGCGGACGTGCAGGTTGTTCCGGCCCATCGCCACCTTGTCGAGGTAGAACACAATCGGGTAGAGCTCCAGCCCCTCGGGCATGATCACTTCGCGGCTCTTCTGCACGGGCAGGTGGTAGAGGTCCTCGCGCGCCGCCGTGGCCAGCACCTTGTCGGCCACACCGCCCTTGGGAAAGATGGGGCGCTTCATGCCGTCGACGGTCGCCCGCTCATCGTACTGGCGCGCGGCATCGATGCGGCGCTGCGTGAACTCCCAGGCCTCGGCATAAAAGCGAAGGTCCGCCGCCACGCTGACCGCCAGCGCCGCCGCGGCGAGGACGCCGCCGGCCAGTCGCCGTCCGGAAACAACCGGGATCTGTCGGACCAAAAGCACGCCCACCGCCGCCCACGCCATGGCGCTCTGGACCATGTACCGGGAGGAAACCGGCGGAATGTCCGTCGCGCTGGAACGGCCGTACGCGATGAACGCGCACCCAAGCACCGCCGTCAGCGCCAGGCCGCTCAAGAAGGGTTGGGTCGACCAGCAGCGCCGCCAGGAGAGCAGGGCAAACACGGTGACGAGGGCCGCCCCGGCGCCGAGGGACCAACGCGGGTGCCCCAACGCCGGCACACCGCCGAGCATCGTGAGCCAATAGGCGAAGAGCCGCTGCACCCCTGCTCCATCCCACCGTACGGCCATGGCCAGCTTCGCCGTCGACAGCAGCACGGAGAAGGCTCCGACAATCACGATCGCGCCCACGATCCAGGCGATCAAGGGGCGCCAGCGTCGTTGCACGGCGAGCAGGATGCCTCCCGCCACCAGGACCGCCACCCCGTGCGCGAGCGTAAACACGGCCAGCGCGGCCAGCACTCCCGCACCCAGTTGGGCGCGCCAGCCAGGCCGCACCACGAGCAGCAGGCTGGACGTGGTCAGCAGAACGACTTGGAAATGATCGATCGACGCATAGGAGGAGAACAGGTTCTCGTGATGCTGGAGTTGAAAGACCAGCAGCGTGGTCACCGCCACCCACAGCCACCGGGCTCCCCCGCTTCCGCCGACGCCGCGCGCGCCCACCACCAGGGTCGCCAGCATGAAAAGATTTCCCACGATCGCGAGGTGAACAAAGTTGGCTTTTCCCGTCAGCTCGTAGAGCAGGACAAACACGAGGCGGCTGGTCAGCACGCAGTGTTCATTCGCCATCGCAAAAAACTCCTGCAGCGCACCGGCCAGCGAATCCGCCGCCCGGAAATCGAGCAGGAACTTCAGGACGGTATCGAACTCGTCCCACATCGGAATATTCTGCAATAGATTGGCGGCGACCCAAGTCACGCCGGCGAGCGGCATCACCACGAGCAGTCGCAGCAGCCAGAGCAGGACGGGCGGGGTGGGCGCAGCCGGGGGCGCGGAGACCCTCGGCTCGGGCGGCAACGGCTCCCCCATGGAGAGCGGACTATGGGACAACATAGGGTACAACGGCGGCGACCGTGGAGGAGCCGCGGTGAAGCTGTTCCGCCAGCAAGCAAATCCGGACCGGCGATGGCAAGCGCAACCTCGGCGCGGCCAGCGTATCCGTCAGGACCCGCCGGCTGCAGCCCGCAAGAACCGCCATTTTCCGTTCGCCGAACCGCCTGCCGGCTGGTCGGATGGGTCCATGTTGCCATTCGCTCTCGCCGTTTTCCTGGGCGCATTCCTTCTCTTTCAAGTCCAGCCGTTGATCGGCAAATTCATCCTGCCGTGGTTCGGCGGGAGTCCCGGTGTCTGGACCACCTGTCTGCTTTTTTTCCAGTCCGTCCTGCTTCTCGGATACGCGTACGCCCATGTTTCTTCCACCCGCCTGCGTCCGCGGCATCAGGCTTGGACTCACCTGGGTCTGCTCGCCCTCTCCCTTGCGCTGCTGCCGATTGTGCCGGACAACGCCTGGAAGCCGACTGGCGGGGAGAATCCGGTGGTGAGTATCCTTTTCTTGCTCACACTCACGCTCGGCCTGCCCTACTTCGTTCTTTCAGCGACGGGGCCGTTGTTGCAAACGTGGTTCAGTCTCGCCCATCCGGGACGCTCACCCTACCGGCTCTACGCGCTTTCCAATGCGGGGTCGCTGCTCGCGTTGATCAGCTACCCGTTCTACTTCGAGGCGGCGTTCTCGCGGCAAACGCAGTCGTTTCTCTGGTCGTGCGGTCTGGTCGCCTTCGCTGCGATCTGCGGCTGGGTGGCCTGGTCGGTGCGCGCCGTGGAACCGTTGCCCGTCTCGCCGGCGGTCGACAGCGATGCGGGTGAAGCAACGCCCGCCCGTCCGCTTTCGTTTTACGACCGGCTGCTCTGGGTCGTGCTTCCGGCCATCGCCTCCATCCTGCTGCTCTCCACGACCAATCAGCTGAGTCAGGACATCGCCGTCATTCCGTTTCTCTGGGTCCTGCCTCTGTCACTCTACCTGCTGACGTTCATCCTCTGTTTCGATCATCCGCGGTGGTACCACCGCGGTCTCTTCGCCGCCTTGCTGGTCGTCGGCGCTTCCGCCGTGTGTCACTTGCTGTTCGTCGAGTCCAACGCGGACCTTTGGCTCCAGGTCGCCGGTTATGCCGGCACCTTGTTCGCCGCCTGCATGATCTGTCACGGCGAACTCTACCGGCTGAAGCCTCCGGCGCGTCAACTGACGTCCTTCTACCTGCTGATCTCCGCCGGTGGAGCGCTGGGCGGATTGTTGGTGGCGGTGGTGGCCCCGGCCTTGTTTGATCGCACCGCCGAACTCCAGGCCGGACTCTGGTTGCTCAGTTACCTGGTCGGCATGGTGGCGCTGCGGGATCGGAGTCGGGGTCTGGTCCTCGGGGCCGCTGTCGGCACCGGCATCGCCTTGCTGCTGATCCCGACGTTTGGGCTGTCGTTCACCGACGAGGTCGTCGAGAGCCTGAAGCGGTACGGGGAGTCCGCCCTCTCCCTCTACCGTCCGCACTGGAAGCTCCTGGCCATCGGTCTGGCGCTGTCCGCCCTCTTCCTGATTCCGCCCCAGGCTGCGCTCCGGCGTCAGTGGCGCCCGCGCCTCGGTGGCTTCATCATGCTGCTGTGCGTGGCCCTGGGCATGGTGCTGATCGTGCAGCTGCACCGGTCGACCCGCGCGGCGCTGGTCGCCACGCGCAACTTCTACGGCACCCTCAAGGTGTACGAGGACATGGTGCACAATGAACATGGGCATCACTACAAGCTGGTCCACGGGGTCATCACGCACGGCATGCAGTTCCGTCATCCGGAACAGGCCGCCTGGCCGTCCAGCTACTATGGCGAAGGGAGCGGGGTCGGACTGGCGATCAAACATCTCCGCCAGCCGGCGGGCCAACGGCACATGGGACTGGTCGGGCTCGGGACCGGGACGCTCGCCACCTACGGACGCGCCGGGGACCGGCTGCGTATCTACGAAATCAATCCGGAGGTGGAACGGATCGCCCGGAGCCACTTCAGCTACCTGTCCGCCAGCCCCGCCCGGATCGACGTCGTGCTGGGAGACGCCCGTCTGTCGATGGAGCACGAACGGGACGCCGGCCAGTCCCAGGGGTTTGATCTGCTGGTGCTCGACGCCTTCAGCAGCGATGCGATCCCGATCCACCTCCTGACCAAGGAGTCGATGGAGCTCTACCTCCACCACCTGCGAACCCAGGGGGTCATTGCCGTCCACATCTCCAACCGCTACCTGGACCTCCAGCCGGTCGTGGAAAAACTGGCGCAACACTTCAAACTCAAGGTCCACACCTTGATTCAGGACGACTCCGACAGCTGGTGGGTCTACAACACCACCTGGATGTTGCTGGCCCGCGAGCATGAGGCGCTCGATGTGGACGAGTTCCTCGATCACGTGCGCGCGCCCAGCCTGAAGACGGAGTCCATGAGTCTCTGGACCGACGACCACGCCGCCCTCTTCCCCATCCTGCGCTGAAGCCTCGCAGTCCGACTGCGCTCAGTTCGCCGCGCTGCGCAGCCGGCGGCCGACTTCGCCTTCCAGGTAAACGGACTGCGACGGGAACGCGAAGGACAGTCCCTTGGCTTCCACCGCGCGCATGAGGGCGAGGTTGATTTCCTGCCGGACGAGCATGTGCCGCTGAAAGTCGGCGTCCTTCGTCAGGTACACGATCCAGATGTCGAGCGAGGACGCCGCAAAGTCGCGGAAGAACACCATCACCGACGTGGGATCGACCTCGTCGCGGGCGAGGATGATGGCCTTGAACTCATTCATGATCTCCTGCATCGCATCAGCCGAACTGGAATAGGTGAGGCCGATGACCTGCTCGACCCGCCGCTGGGTGAATCGGGAGAGGTTGACCACCGGTTCCGAGGCCACCGTTTTGTTGGGCACGATGGTCAGGGACTTGTCGGCCCCCCGCAACTTGGTCGAGCGCAGTCCAATGTCTTCCACCACCCCGGCGTTGCCGCCGATGCGCACAAACTCGCCGATCTTGAACGGCTGGTCCACCGCCACGACCACGGATCCAAAGACATTGGCGAGCGTATCCTGCGCCGCCAACGCGAACGCGAGTCCGCCAATCCCGAGGCCGGCGAGGAACGCCTTGACGTCCGCCCCGAGGCTCTGCGCCACCAGGAGAACGCCGAAGACAACAAAGACGACGAGCAGCGTCTTGCGGATCCACGGCATGAAGGCCGCAATGCCCATTTGGCGCTCCTGGGCCACGCCTTGGAGGTGTTCCAGCAGGGTGTTGAAGGCCCGCAGGAGGAGCCAGAAGATCACCAGCGAGAACGCCATCGTGCTCACGTAACGAACGGTCTGGTCGCCGGTGGCGGAAAGCTTCAGCACCTTCAGCGCGGCGACCGCACCGATCAACGCGATCATCGCCCCCACCGGGGTTTCCAGCGCCGGAAACAGCTTGTCGTCGAGCGTCGTCCGCGTCCGGGCGGCCAGTCGTCGAAAGAACCCAAAGAGCAGCCGGGTCACCAACCGGCGCAAGACCACCGCTCCGACCAGGAACAAGGCCGCGATCGCATAATGGGTCGGCGTATTGCCGCTGCTGCGAATGTCAAAAACCCCGAGCACGAGATCCACTAGATGCTCCAGGAGGTCGGGCGTCTCCACCTGGACGTACCCACCGGCGACCGCCGCCGCGGCCGTCGTGGTGGTTTCGCCCGCTGTACCCGCACCGGCTTCCGGAGTCGTCTGTGCCGATGCGATGGCGGCCAGGCCGCACACCAAACTGCCACGGAGGAAAAATAAAAGACAATTCATGGCTAGGATGAGTCGTCTGTTCAAACGAGCATCCGTTCCCTGGTCAAACTTAGTGCTCAGGTCCCCCCATATAGAAAAAAACTCAAAGTTCCCACTCGACGCGTGTCCGGGCACTCGCCGCTTGCCGGTCCGTCCTTCTCACAACCATCCTGCGCCCGAATGACCCTCCTGGCCACGACCGTGCTGACTGACCTACCCCCGCTGCCGCTTTGGGCGTGGCTGGCCTTCTTTGTCTTCATCGCCGCCATGCTCGCCCTGGATCTCGGGGTCTTCCACCGCGGCTCCAACATCGTCAAGACGAAGGAGGCCCTCATCTGGTGCGGTGTCTGGTCAGGCCTGGCCTTCGCTTTCTGCGGTCTGCTCAGCGTCTGGCGCGGGGGCGAAACCGCCCAGCAGTTTCTGGCCGGCTACCTGATCGAATTGTGCCTGAGCGTGGACAACGTCTTTGTCTTCATCCTGGTCTTCGCCTACTTCCGCGTGCCGCAGGAGTGGCAGCACCGGGTCCTGTTCTGGGGCATCATCGGGGCGGTGGTCATGCGGGCCATCTTCATTCTGGTCGGCGTGAGCGTGCTCGCCCGGTTCCATTGGGTCATTTATATCTTCGGTGCCTTCCTGATCTACACCGGCGTGAAAATGGCCTTGGCGGGGAATGGCGAAGGCGACGTGGATCCGGAGAAGAACCTTGCCGTCCGGCTTTTCCGCCGGCTCTTCCCGGTCAGTCCGACGATGGACGGCGGAAAGTTCTTCACGATCATCAATGGACGCAGGGTCGCCACTCCGTTGTTCATTGTCCTGATCGTGGTGGAATCGACCGACCTGGTCTTCGCCCTCGACTCGCTGCCGGCCGTGCTCGCCATCACCCAGGACGGCTTTGTCGCCCTGACCTCCAACATCTTCGCCATCCTGGGTCTGCGGTCGCTCTACTTCGCGTTGAGCGGTATCATGCAGCTGTTCCGATTCCTGAAGATCGGCTTGTCCGTCATCCTGATCTTCATCGGAGTAAAGATGTTGATCGAATACTTTCAAATCCACATCGGCACAACGGTGTCGTTGAGCGTGATCGGCGGCGTGCTCGTCACCTCGGTGCTGGCGAGTGTGTTGATCAAGGAGTCGCCGAAAGCGGGCCACCCGGGTCACTAGCCCACGAAAAAGCCGACCCCCTTGGGGTCGGCTTTCGGCTGGCCAGGCGGCACAAAGGTGGCTCGGGCGCTTACGATACCGCAATCTTGCGGGGCTTGAGCGCTTCGCTCTTCGGCAAGGAGAGGCGGAGCACACCGTCGTTCAGCTCGGCGTGAATCTTGTCGACGTCAATCGACAGATCGAGGCGGAGCGACAGAACATAGGTGGCGTCCGAAGACTCGCGGTAGAGCGACGTCCAGGACTCGGGTTGCTTCCACGAACGGCGGCCCACGACGGTGAGCACGCCATTCTCGGTATCAATATCGAGTCCATCTTTGGTCACCCCAGGGAGATAGACGGTGGCGCCATAGGCATCATCCGTTTCCTTGAGGGTGTAGACCGGGCGCACGGTGGGGCCCAGATCCGCCTGAGCGGGAGAAGCTTCCGGGCGGACTTGACCGCCATTGCGACCGAGGGAGGGAACGAGGGAGTGGAGGAGATTCATGGTAGGAAGAGTGAGTGACATGCGTTGAGTTGAGAGTGAGGTGAACCGGGGGTTCCAGATCAGCCGACCTGAACCGAGATCTTGCGCGGCTTGGCTTCCTCTTTCTTGGGGAGGGTGACCGTGAGCACGCCGTTCTCATACTGGGCGCGAATCGCGTCCGTCTTGACCTCATCGGTGAGGGTAATCGAACGGCTGAACGACACGGACTCCGACGTCTTGTCGTCGCCGGTCTTGCGGCTCGCCTGCAGCGTCAACGTGCCGTCGACCACTTCGACTTGGATTGCATCGCGGCTCACGCCGGGGAGTTCGGCGCGCACATAGCGGTTGTCCTTGTCTTCATACAGGTCGACCGGGAACGAGCCGCCCAACGCGGCCGTCGGGGCTTCGCCAAAGGCCGTTTCAAAGAGGCGGTCGATTTCATTCTCCAACCCGGACCACGGGGCACGGGAAAACAAAGGCGAGGAAACCAGGCTGCGGGTGGAAGGATAGGTGTAGCGTACGAGTCTCATGATAGGATTCTCCAGATAAGTGAGAGGTTGAGTGGGTTGTTTGTGGTTCATATCGAACCTGCCACCCCCTGATGCACAACGAGTGCCGGACCCGACCGAAGCGTTTGTTACTCGTAATGAGATACTTACAATCACGCCAGAGCCAACTGAGAAGAAATTGCACGGTCTGAAGTGTCTCACCTGAGAAAATACGTCACTGCGGTCGTCCTCGCACAGAAATCCATGTTCAAGCCGCCCAATCCGTGGTTCAACGGACCCCTCACCGTCATGACCTTCGATTTTGCAACGCATCCGGAACGTCGGCAGACCGACTCGCAAAAATGGCAGAAGTACGCGGGCAAGGACGTTCTGCCGCTGTGGGTGGCGGACATGGACTTCGTCTCGCCTCCTGCCGTGATTGAGGCGCTGCATCGGCGGATCGACCATGGCATCTTCGGCTACGCCCGGCCGGTCCCCTCCCAGGTCGAGGCGGTGGTCGAGATGCTCGCCGTCCGCCACGGTTGGACCATCGATCCGTCCTGGCTGGTCTGGCTGCCGGGTCTGGTCGTCGGCCTCAATGTCACCGCCCTCGCCTCGGCCGGACCGGGCGAAGAGATCCTGTGTCTGACCCCGGTTTACCCACCCTTCATGTCGGCACCGCGCAACGCCGGGCGCGTGCCCGTGACGGTTCCGTTGGTTCTGGACCAGGCGCAACGTCGCTGGGACATCGACTGGGAAGCCCTGGAGAAGGCGGTGACGCCCCGGACGAAGGCGTTCTTCCTCTGCAATCCGCACAACCCGGTCGGGCGCGTTTTCACCCGGTTGGAACTGGAGCGCATCGCCGAGTTCTGCCTGCGGCACCGGTTGGTGCTGTGCTCCGACGAAATCCATTGCGATCTGATCCTCGACCCGGCCTTGCGCCACATTCCGTCAGGCTCCCTCGGCGCCGAGATCCTCCAGCAGACCTTGACCCTGATCGCGCCGAGCAAGACCTACAACGTGCCCGGTCTGGGTTGCGCACTCGCCATCATTCCCAACCCCGCCCTGCGCGCGCGTTTTGTCCAGGCCTCGGCCGGCATTGTCGCCGAAGTCAATATCCTGGGCTATGTCGCCTGCGAAGCTGCGTTTCGCCACGGAGAACCCTGGCGTCAAGCCTTGCTCGCGCAGTTGCGCCGCAACCGCGATCATCTGCTCGACTCCCTCCGCCGCCATCTTCCGGGGGTCGAGATCGAGGCGCCGATCGAGGCGACCTACCTGGCCTGGATGAACGTCCAGGCGCTGGGCCTGCCCGATCCGATCGCCCACTTCGAGGCCCACGGGGTCGGATTGAGCGAAGGCCGCTTCTTCGGCGCGCGTCCAGGAGCGTATGTGCGACTCAACTTCGGCTGTCCGCACTCCACCCTCGACGAGGCGCTCCGGCGCATGACGCGGGCCCTCGCGGCACGCTGAGCGCGCTATCGCGTCGCCGCCCGGATCAGGCCGTCGCCGCCCGGACAAGCGCCGGGAAATAGAGGAAAAACGTGGTGCCCGTACCCACGGTGCTTTCGGCGACGATGAAGCCCTGGTGGCCCTTCATGATGCCGCGCACGGTGGACAGCCCGAGGCCGGTGCCCTTGTCGTTGGCCTTGGTCGTGAAGAAGGGATCGAAGATGTGGTCGATGATCTCGGGAGGGATCCCCACCCCGGTGTCCGCCACCGCGATCTGCACATAGGGGCCGGGGGCGACACCCGGGTGCGCCCGCGTCGCCGTCTCGTCCAGGTCGATCTGCGTGGTCGCAATTTCAATACACCCTCCTCCGGGCATGGCGTCGCGGGCGTTGACGCAGAGATTGATCATGACCTGGTTGAACTGGGTCACATCCGCCAGGATGGGCGGGAGGCCGGGCGCGGACCGGATCTTCAGCTCGATGCGGCGGCCGAGGGTGGAGTGCAGCAGCATCTCCAGATCGGTCATCGCTGCGGCCACGCTGAGTTCGGCGCGGCTGCCTTCCGCCCCGCGGGCAAAGGCGAGCAGTTGCCGGATGAGGGCCGCCCCATGCTGGGCGCTGTTTTCAATCGTCCCGACCAGCGACAGTTCCTCCGGTTTCGTCAGCTGGATCTGCAGGAGGTTGCAGGCCATGACAATCGGCGCGAGCATGTTGTTCAGGTCGTGCGCGATGCCGCCGGCGAGGTTGCCGATGCTCTCGAGGCGTTGCGAGCGCAGCAGCTGGGTTTCGAGCCGCCGGCGCTCGGTCACATCCGTATTGAGAAAAAGGATCGAATCCGGTCCTCCGCCGGGATCGTCGACCCGCGTCCAGCGGCTCTCCACCAGGATGGTGCCGCCCTGCCGGTGGCGGGTGCGCAGTTCGCCTGACCATTCGCCGGCGGCCAGGAGGCGGTCGCGGGCCTCGGTGAACCGGTCGTCATCGGGGGCAAAGACCAGGGCGCGCAGGTCCTGGCCCAGCGCCTCCACCGTCGTCCAGCCGTAGAGCTCGGCCGCCCGCGCGTTCCAGTAGGTCACGCGCAGATCGAGCCCGGTCACGCAGATCGCGTCGCGCGCCTTGTCGAGCAGCGAAGCCTGCTCGCGGATGCGCGCCTCGGCCACGCGCTGCCGTTCGCGGTCGTCGGCGCGGGCAAAAGCCTGAAGCACCGAAGCGAGGAGCCGGCTCGGTCGGTCCTTCATCACGTAGTCGGTCGCGCCGCGCTTCAGGGCGTCCACGGCCCGCTCTTCCCCGATGGTGCCCGAAAGAAAAATGAACGGACGGCCCGGGCACCGGGTGCGCGCGAGCTCGAGGGCGGTCAGGCCATCAAAATCCGGAAGCGAGTAATCCGACAGCACCAGGTCAAACTCCGCCCGCTGCAGTGCTTCCTCGTACGCGGCGCGCGTGGAGACCCGCTCGATCGTGCACAGCGGCCACTCCCGTCGCAGCACGTCTTCAATCAGCTCCGCATCATTCGCGGAATCTTCGAGATGGAGGATTCGCATGGGCTGCTTTTCGACGTCGGTCCTTACGGGCTCCGGCCCTGGGTCCCGGGCGGGGGCTCATTGTGCATCGCCCAAAACACGCCGAGCTGCTTCACCGCATCCACAAACTCGGGGAAGCCCACCGGCTTGACCACATAGGCGTTGGCGCCCAGCTGATAACTCCGGACGAGGTCCTGCTCCTCCCGCGACGACGTGAGCATCACCACCGGGATCATGCGCAGTCCGGGATCCTGCTTCACCACGCGAAGGACCTCCAGGCCATCGACTTTCGGCATCTTCAAATCCAGCAGAACGACGATCGGGTTGCCCGGCGGGCGTTCCTGGAATTTTCCGCGATGATAGAGGTAGTCGAGCGCCTCCTCGCCATCCGCCGCCACCACCACCTCGTTCGCCAGGTGGTGTTCGGCCAGCGCCGTGAGCGTCATTTCAACGTCCAGGGGACTGTCCTCGGCGATGAGAATGATGGGAAGCGGAGAACTCATAAGGAGCGGCAACGTTCGATGACAACGGAACGCGGCGAACCAGCGCCACATCCCACCGGCACCTGACTTCGGAGCGAATTAGCTATCGGCCCAACGCGGGAGAACCTTCGGACTCTTTTATTCGGCCGGCCACGAGCATGACGGCAGGGACCCGGGGAGGCGAGCCTCCGCCCTTCCACCGACATGAAATTTCTCAACCGCTGCGCCCGTCCCTTCGCGCTCTCAGAGTCGCCGTCAGCGGTCCAGATTATCATAATTTTGCGTTTTAATTGCATCATCTTCCGCCTTCGATCCGCCTCGCCTTGGTTTGTCCCTGTGGACGCAAGTGATCAGCGACTGAGTTCAGTAGACAGTGCCAATCGGTTGCCGTAAAGCACGAATCCGGGCCCGGATTCGCCGTGACCTCGAACACGGATTTCGCTTTCGGCCTTCCTTCAAGCCTCTCAGGGTGCCGCCATGCGCATCGGGCCGCATGTTCTCTCCTCCAACCTCTGTTTGTCGCCGCTGGCCGGCTATACCAACCTGCCGATGCGGCTGACCGTGCGTTCGCTCGGGGGCTTGGGTTGGGCCACGACGGACTTGGTCAATGCACGCTCCCTGATCGAGCGCAACCGGGTGGCCCTGCAGCTGGTCGCCACCGCCCCCGGGGACCAGCCGCTGGCCATCCAGCTTTTCGGCGCGGTGGCGGAGGAAATGCGGGATGCCGCCGTGATCTGCCAGGAACGGGGCGCCCAGTCGGTCGATATCAACATGGGCTGCCCGGTGAAGAAGGTGGTCAAGATCGGCGGGGGTTCCGCCATGATGACCGAATTGAACAAGACCGCCGCCCTCGTCCGCGGCATGGTGGAGGCCGTATCCATTCCGGTCACGGCCAAGATGCGTCTGGGCTGGGACGACGAGAACCTGACCGCGCCGGATCTGGCGCGGGTGCTGGAGGACACCGGGGTCGCCGCCATCTTTGTGCACGGGCGCACGCGCGCGCAGGGGTTTTCGGGTACGGTGAATCTCGCGGGCATCCGCGCGGTGGTCGGGGCGGTGAAGCGGATCCCGGTCATCGGTAACGGCGATGTCACGACACCGGAGGCGGCCCGGCACATGCTGTCCGAGACCGGATGCACGGGGGTCAGCATCGGCCGCGGCGCCTTCTACGATCCGTGGATTTTCCGGCGCACCGACCACTATCTGCGCACGGGCGAACTCCTGCCGGAACCCAACTTCACCGAGCGGGTGCGGGTCATGCGCGCCCACTTCGAACGCTATTGCGACTTCTACGGGGAGGAACAGGGCGCCCGGCTTTTCCGGAAGGTCGCCCCGTGGTACGCCAAACGCTTTGGTCCGGCCAAGGTCTTCAAACGAAGCATCATCGCCATCACCGGACGCGCCGATTTCGAGGCCGCGATCGCGGAGTACGTGGCGTGGCGGGTGCCTTTCTGCGACGACCAGGGTGAACTGCTGCCCCGCTACGCCCCCGGCCCCCTCACCCCGTCCTTCATGCGGGCGGAGGGCGATCCGGAGGTCTTTGCCCGCGACGCCATCCCGGTGCCGCGGGGACCGGTGGAAGTCTGGTGAGGCGCCCAACCGTCTCCTTCCATGTCACACGTCTCGCACTTTTGGGAACTGATCCTCGGCACGGTCGTCGCCCTGCTGCCGATCATCAATCCCTTCGCCTCGACCCCGGTGTTCCTCGCCATCACGGAGGGCGACACCCACGCGCAGCGCGAGCGTCAGGCGCGCATGGGGTGCATCTACATGGTGGCGATCCTCGTGCTCTCGCTCATGGGCGGCACGTTCATCATGAACTTTTTCGGGATCTCCATCCCGGGTCTGCGCATCGCCGGCGGGCTTCTCGTCTGCGGCATCGGCATGAGCATGCTGGCCGCCCGCGCCGGTGGATCCGACGAGCGGGAACGCGATGCGGCCCGCGCCAAGGTGGACATCTCCTTCACGCCGCTCGCCATGCCGATGCTGAGCGGTCCCGGATCCATCGCCGTCACCATCGGCTTCACCTCCCTCGCCCGGCATCCGCTGGACTACGCAGCCATCATCCTCGGCATCCTCGTCGTCGCGGTCATCAGCTACACCGTGCTCCGGCTCTCCGGCCAGATCGTGCGCCTGATCGGGGTCAACGGCATGAGCGCCCTGACCAAGATCATGGGCTTTCTGCTGCTGTGCATCGGCATCCAGTTTGTCGTCAATGGTATCCTCGGAATCGCGACAGATCCCGCGCTGCTCAAGGGCATCCGCGATGTGCTGCAGTCGGGTTGAGCCCGGCGCAGGGGTCCGCACCGGCCGTCCGGACGAACCCGCCGTGGTTCAATAGCCTTTGCGGATGATCAGTCCGCGGGAGTCGCGGAATACGACCTGGCGGCGCTCGGTGTCGAGGCCGTGGAAATACACGCCAAGGTTGACGTCGATTAGGGTGCCGACCCGTACGGTGCGTCCGTTGATCAGCGCCCGCGGGGCGGCTCCCTGAAAGACTCCGCTGATCCGGGTCGCCTCGACAAAGGCAATGAACTCGGGGCTCGTCGCCGCGGAATCGACCACCACCACACCCCGGCTCGGCTCGGAGGATCGGGGCTCGGGGACCAGCGGATCGGACGGGGTCGCAGCCTGGGAGGGGGTTGCGCCCTGGGACGGAGCCACGATGTCTTCGACGGTCCCTTTTTCCACCACGGCCTGTCCGGTCACTTCCCGTGCCTTGGCCAGGGCCCGTCCCATGGGCGACGCCGGCGTTTCGGCGGCGGTGGCGGTGGCGGCCGGGGTCGGCGTGGAGGAAGGGGGAGGCACCGGGGCCGGTGCGACCGCCGCCGGCTTTTCCGCCGCCGGCGAAGCGGCGGCTGGCTTCACCACCACGGCCGGAGCGGCCTGGGTCGCGGGGGTGGACGTGGCCTCCCGCAAAAAGCGCAGAATGAGAAAGGTGCCGCCGCCGATCACGGTCACTGCAAGGAGAAAGACCAGGATGACCCCGTATTTGAACGCGGGTTTCTCCTCGGGCTTGACGGGGGGCGGGGCGGGGGCCACCTCGGTCGCCACCTCACCCTCGAGGTGCAAGTGAAGGGGTCGCGGATACGGGGACTTGCCCGCGGAGGGCGGCGCCACGGTGATGTAAAGCCTCGGGGCTTGGGGCGCCGTCGTGGCAGAGGCTTCGTCTGCCGGCGGAGGGGCAGGCGGAGGGGGCGTCGGGTCGGGTGCGGCCGCCGGACTTGGTTCGGGTGGGCCCGCCAGGGCAAGTGCGGCCGTTGCGGCAAACCGGCCGTCGTCCGGTTTCGCCGGATCGGAAAACAGGGGGATCACTGGCTCCGGTTCCGGAGGCGGTGGCGGCGGGGTCGAAGGCGAAGCAGGTACGGTGCTGAGCCTCGGCTTGGCTCGCTCCCGGGGCGGCGGGGCGGGGTCAGCCACCGCCGGCGGCACCGGCGTCTCACCTGCCGGCAGCGGAGCGTCCGCCGGCGCGGTCCCTGCTTCGGGCGACAACGGAACCTCCGGCCGGGGTCGCGATTTCAGGCGCAGCGGCGGAGTTTCCTCGCTCATGATTTTGCAAGGTTGAGAATATTCCACGAAAACCGAAACCTAAAAGATGCGCTCGCGGTCAAACCCCTCTTTGCGCTAGATTTCACCCTATGAACCGCCTCCCGCTTCTCCTGCTGTTCACCCTCCCGATCCTCGCGGTGGCCCCGGGCTGCTTCGGTTCGAAGAAGCCCAAACCGAACCCCAACATCGCCGCTGAAACCGAGGAGAGTTTCCGCCAGCGTTGGGTCGCTCGTCGCATTGCGGAGTTACAGGCAGGCCCGGACGCCCCGGATGGCCGCAAGGCCCGGGAGATGGCAGTGAAGGAGTTTGCGGACAAATTCGGGTTCACCGCCGCCGGAAAAGCCGGCCAACCCTAGGGTCTGAAGCCTGCGGTTCCCGTCCCTTTTCCCCGGCGGGTAAGGTGGGCGCCAGACGGGAAAACGCCGCGCATGCGTGCCAATTGACGCCCGGGCCGGGAGCCCTAAGGTGCCCGCCTTGTCTTCGCCTGTTCACACGTCCTCACCTGTCCGCGGTGTCATCGCGGCCTTTACCTGTTATTTGGTTTGGGGACTGGTGCCCTTGTTCTGGAAGGAACTGGCTTCGGTCGATGCGCTCGAGCTGATCGCACACCGTCATGTGTGGTCATTGGTGTTTCTCGCCGGCGTGCTCACCTGGCTGGGGGGATGGACGGAGGCCCGGCAGGCGCTGCGCACGCCCCGCGACGTCGCCATCAACGCGCTCGGCGGGGTGCTCCTGACGATCAACTGGTTGATCTACGTCTGGGCGGTCAACCGCGGCCACGTCATTGAGTGCAGTCTGGGCTACTTCCTGGTGCCGCTGCTGAACGTCACGCTCGGGCGGCTCGTGCTGCACGAAACGCTGCGCCCGCTGCAAAAGATCGCCGTGGGCGCCGCGGCGGCCGGCGTGGGCGTCCTGGTCTGGCGGCTGGGTCACATGCCCTGGATCGCGCTCGGTCTGGCCACGTCGTTTGGGTTCTACGGTCTGCTGCGGAAACGATCGCCCCTCGGCCCCTTGACCGGACTGGCGGTGGAAACCGCGTTGCTCGCGCCGCTCGCGGGTGGGTGGCTGCTGTGGAAGGCCTTGCACGGCGCGGGTGCCTTGGGTCACTCGGACGCACGCATCACGAGTCTCGTCCTCAGCACAGGTTTGATCACGGCGATCCCCTTGCTGCTGTTTGCCTATGGCGCGCGACGGCTGCGGCTCACCACCCTCGGGTTGCTGCAATACACTGCGCCGACCTGCCAGTTCTTGCTGGGCTGGTGGGTTTACCACGAGCCGTTTTCACGGGATCGCGCCTGGGCCTTCGTCCTGATCTGGTGCGGGCTGGCCTGTTACACCGGGGACGCCTGGCTGGCGCAGCGCCGCCAGCCCGCGGCATGAGCCGCCTCAGGGGGCCGCGGGGGGCGGATTGATCGCGAGCAATTCCACCTCAAAAATCAGCGTGGCGCGCCGCGGGATCTTCGGCGGACTTCCCCGGGTGCCGTATCCAAGTTCATACGGCACAATCAGGAGCCGGCGTTCGCCCACGCGCAGCAGCTGCAAGCCTTCCTCCCAGCCTTCGATCACCTGACCGCGGCCCACGCGCACCGTGAACGGTTTCGCGGCGTCGAGCGCTTGGTCGAACACGGTGCCGTCGAGCAGTTTTCCCGTGTACAGCACCGCCACCACGTCGCCCTTCTGTGGCGTCGGCCCCTGTCCGGGACGCAGCACCTGCGTGCGCAGCCCGGTGGAGGTGCGTTTCGCTTCGGGCCACTGCTTTTCCACCACCTCAAGGTCTTCCGGAGGCAGCTTTTCCCGCTGGGCCAACAAGGAGCCGGGGAGCAGAAGGCATCCCAACATCACGAACAAACGAAGGTGGTTCATAGGGGCGACGAGGCCCACACGATGCGACTTCAGCCCCCAAATTCAACCCCGCAACCGATCAGACCGTCCGGAGCCCCTCCCCCGCCGCGTCGTGACACCCCTGCCGAGACCTCGGGCAAGAGGCGGGACCGAGCGTCCCGTCGCGGCCTCCGCGCGGCCACCTCCAACCAGGGCACAGCCTCAGCGAGGCGGCCCCCGTAAGGGACAGGCCGATTTCGGTCCAACCGCGACACAGCCCTCGGCGAGCCGACGGCCAATAAGGGACAGGCCGATTTCGGCCCAGCGGGCACAAAAAAGGCGGGGAGCCAGAAGCTCCCCGCCAGAAAAAGTCGGTTCGTGAAGAACCGCGTCCGCTTAGTAGCGGCGCTCGCGACGCTCGCCGCCGAAGCCGCCACGGCGTTCGCCGCCGCCGCCACCGCCGCCGAAACCGCGACCACCACCGCCGCCGCCGCCGCCGAAGCCACGGCCGCCGCCCGAATCTTCCTTCGGACGAGCTTCATTGACCGTCAGGGGACGGCCGCCGAGATCGACACCGTTGGTCTTTTCGGCCGCGAGCTTGGCTTCTTCAGCCGTGCCCATCGTGACGAACGCGAAACCGCGGGGGCGGCCGGTCATCTTGTCCATCGCGACGTAAACGTCGGTGACGGAGCCGAATTGGCCAAAATGCTGACGCAGATCGTCTTCAGTCGTTTTGAACGACATGTTGCCGACGTAGAGTTTGGAGTTACCCATGTTGATGTTTCGTAGATCACCCGTCTGCTGCCAGTCCGTTCCCGACCGTCGGGTTTCGAAATCATCCTCCAAGCTTCCGCTCGGCTAACGACTC